>JAYTBG010000270.1:0-44895 GCA_043737055.1 Chitinophagaceae bacterium
GGAGAAAGAGATCCCAATTGGGGCAATTATTGTATGTAATGGGAAGATTGTAGGCAGAGGTTATAACTTAACGGAACAACTAAATGATGTAACTGCTCATGCAGAAATGCAAGCATTTACGGCTGCTGCGCAAACCTTGGGTGGTAAATATTTAAAAAACTGTACGCTTTACGTAACCATAGAACCCTGCGTGATGTGTGCTGGGGCAAGCTATTGGACGCAGATCAGTAGGATAGTGTACGGTGCGAATGAAGAAAAAAGAGGCTTTACAAAAATAATTCAAAACATTTTACACCCAAAAACGTTGGTTAAGAGCGGTGTTTTAGCCGAAGAATGTGGAACACTCATGACAAATTTTTTTAGAGATAAACGTAAAGAATTTGACAAATAATCGAATAAAACCCATTCTTAGTACGTTATATTTGTATATAAACATTTTAAAACTTAAACAATAAATAATTATGGCTTTTGAATTACCTGCGTTATCGTACGCAACAGACGCATTAGAACCACATATCGATAAATTAACCATGGAAATTCACCATGGGAAACATCATCAAGCTTACGTTACTAACTTAAATAAAGCTTTAGAAGGAAAGCCAGAAGCTAGTGCTAAAATTGAGGATATTGTTAAAAATATTTCAAAGTATCCAGCTGCCGTGCGTAATAATGGTGGTGGTCATTTTAACCATTCTTTGTTTTGGGCAGTTTTAGGTCCGAATAAAGGAGGTGAGCCAACTGGCGATTTAGCTAAAGCAATTAATGAATGTTTTGGTTCTTTTGCCGACTTTAAAACTAAAATTCAAGATGCAGGAGCAACCCGCTTCGGTTCTGGTTGGGCTTGGTTAAGTGTAGGTACAGATAAAAAATTAGTGATTTCATCAACTCCTAACCAGGATAATCCTTTAATGGATGTGGCTGAAGTAAAAGGAACACCCTTACTGGGAGCCGATGTGTGGGAGCATGCCTACTATTTGAAATATCAAAACAAGCGGGCCGATTACCTTGCAGCTTTTTGGAACGTTGTTAACTGGAGCAAAGTTGCTGAGCGTTTTGAAGCCGCTTCAGCATAAGAATTTTTCATTTTTATCTTTTTGAAAGCTGCAATATTTTTATTGCGGCTTTTTTTGTACGCAGCTGCTGTTGCTTTCAGGCTAATTTATTCGTACCCCCGCTTACTGTCGATTCTATATCACCGGCATATAAATTTCAAAGGGTACCGGCAGGCATACAGAAGTTGTTCTTTGTGCTCTGGTGGTGGCAGCGAGGCCTGTGCCCTCGGGATGCCAAAGCAAAAAGGTTTTCCAGGAGCAAATCTTTTTGCTATCAAATAAATTTTTCAACATATTTCTGGCTAAACAGCGCCGTAACACCATGCGGCAGGTTTTGGCTCTTCCATCTAAGATAATTTCGCCTTAGGTCTCCTGCAACATTGGTTCTGCGTTGAATTGAGCAAGCTTATTGTTGTTAGGGAAGCTTGATTTTAAATTTGCCTGAGCTTATTTCAACCGCTCTTCCATTTTGGCGATAGCCATACCCGCTAAATACTCCTGTCGCTATCTTGGTTGCATGAACGTAGCTTGATATGGTGAAATTAAAAGATTGGCCTGTCTTGCTTAGTAACACATAAGGTGCCCCTGTATTATAGTAGAAAAAACTGGCATAGGCCGCTCTAAGATTACTGGTATCCCTTTTTAAACCCGTAGGATCTAAATAAACGGTGAAGATCAATCCGGTATCCTTGCTGCAGGAAGATGGCCCAAAGAAAGTAAAGGAGTTTCGCTCGAGACTTATGATTGCTGTATCTACACGGCCACAGAGTTGTGCATTGCCCGTCTTAAAACTCCAGGTGTAGATATCAATGCTGTTCGGTTGCAGGCAACTTGCACAGGCTGGCAAAGCACCCGGATCATTTACCGGAATAATAGAATCAACCGGTAAAGTGGTAACCTCTCTGTCGAAATACAATTCTTTTTGACAAGAAATATTGAGTAGTATCAGCAGCAGCAAAGCTGAACAGCAAGAGAGACCATATTTTTTGACCATATGATTCATTTGAAACAGTTAGATTGAAAGTTACAAATTTTCCACAAGGGTTTTGATTTTGCCAAATATGTTTCAATTTTTTGTTTACGTCAGTAAGATAGCGACTCACAACGCCACAAAGCCTGCTACCAAAGATCCGGCTTAAAGAATTTTGAACAGTGTTTCCAAAGGCCTCTAACAATACAATGTTGTTTTTCAAATAAGCAAATAGCTCTACATCTGTTGAACTTTGATCTAAAGATTTGCAGGAATAAGCCTGCAACTTTATCTGGCAGCATCTTTGGAACATGAACTCCAACATCTTACTCACACTTAATTTTTAAAAACATGCCTTTCATTACTTCAGCCCAAAATGGAGCAGACCCTGTTCAAATTTATTATGAAGACCTGGGCGAGGGAAAGCCGGTCGTTTTTATTCATGGCTGGCCACTAAGCGGCAGCATGTGGGAGTATCAAATAACACAGCTTGCACAGGCCGGCCTGCGTTGTATTGTATATGATCGCCGGGGTTTCGGAAAGTCTGACAGACCCTTTGGTCCTTATGACTACGACACCCTTGCCAGCGATCTAAAATCTTTACTGGAGGAGTTGGACCTGCGAGAGGTAACGCTGGTTGGGTTTTCTATGGGCGGGGGCGAAATAGCCAAATACTTTTCGTTACATGGAGGGGCCAGGGTAACTAAGGTTGTGCTGGTGAGTGCGGTAGTTCCTTATATGCTCAAAACCGATACAAACCCTAACGGGGTACCCCAAGAAGAATTTGATAAGATGGCCAAAGCCATGGTGAAAGACCGGCCCACTTTTATGGAAGGGTTTAACAAAGACTTCTTTGGTGTTACCTCAGTGAATCATGCGGTTACAGAGGCATTTTTAACCAATAGCCTGGTAAAAGTAATGGATGCTTCTCCCATTGCTACACTCGAATGTGCCAAAGCATTTTCTTCCACTGACTTTAGAAACGATGTAGGTAAGATAAATGTGCCCACACTTATTATTCATGGCGACGAGGACAAAACGGTACCGATTGAAGCAACAGGAAATGAAACCGCTAAAGTGATTACCAATGCACAGTATATCGTGTACAAAGGAGCACCGCATGGTTTATGGTTTACACACAAAGACAAACTAAACCAGGATCTAATAAACTTCATTTAAAAAAATATTTTGCCGAGGCAACATAAAAAGCTCCTTCAATTGAAGGAGCTTTTTATGTTGGATAATCATCAATTCTTTTTATCAGGCACAAAAAGCATTGAGATAGAATTTACGCAGTGGCGTGTATTTTTTTGGGTAAAGCCTTCACCAAGAAATACGTGGCCAAGGTGTGCATCACAATTAGCACAAACAATTTCTGTGCGCATGCCATCCGGGTCAGATATTCTTTTTACAGATCCTTTGATCTCATCGTCGAAACTCGGCCACCCGCAATGTGAATCAAATTTTGAATCCGATTTATAAAGCGAAGCGTTGCATCTCTTGCAAACGTAGATTCCTTTTTCAGTATTTTTCAAAAGGTCGCCTGTGCCAGCATACTCAGTGCCTTTTCCAACAATTACTCTTTCCTCTTCTTTTGTAAGTTTATTCCATTCCATAGGACTTGTTTTTTTGGTGGTGGCTGTGGCAGGTAGCTTGGTAGTCTTCTGCCCACAAGCAGAGAGTGCTATTACCATAAAGCCAACTAGAAAGTTTACAATTTTCATTTTATACAATTTACATCAACATACGTTAAAAGGAATTGTTGTGGATGTTAAAAAACCATTAAACGGAAAAGGGAAAAACCTTTATGGCACTGGGTCGTGACCATGGCCTCCCCATGGGTGACACCTGGTAATACGGCGAACAGTAAGCCAAAGGCCTTTTATCGGTCCATATTTTTGCAAAGCCTCAATGCCGTAGTGGGAACATGTAGGCGTAAACCTACATTTTGGACCCAGCAACGGAGAGAGCACCCATTGATATACTTTTATTAAAAAAATAAAAGGCCAGCTAAGAATTTTTTGTAAGGTTTTCATTGCTAAGTTTTATCAACTTGCTTAGAGCACTTTGCATTTTTGAAAACAGGTGTTCATATTCAGGCAACTCTTTGCCCAGGTATAAGAAAAAAACAGACATACTTTGGTTAGCATGCGCCAAAGTATCATAAAGGGTACCTTTTTGCAAGCGGTATGCTTCTCTCATCAATCTTTTAATGCGATTTCTATCTACTGCCCTTTTAAAATTCCGGCTGCTAACACCTACGCCTGCCTGCAACACGGAAGTATGGTTTTGGGGCAGCCAAAAAATCTTGAGTGGAAAAACAGAGAAATTTTTACCCTTGCTAAAAATCTCTTCTATAGCCTTTCGGCTTTTGATCTTATCTGCATGTTGGTAGCGATATCGTGTAACTGCTGACAATTAAAAATTTTTGGCATATGAGCGGGTTGCCCGCTTCGACTTGAAAACAAAACGGTATGCCCGATTGAGGGCATTAAAAAAGCTCCCGTAATGCGTACGGAAGCTATGATTTTATCTTTCATCATAACCCTTGGGCTACAAAGAAAATTTTATTTTTTTGAACCGTGCTCGTCAGAAACAGATAGCTTATGACGGCCCTTAGCCCTGCGGCTGGCCAAAACCTTACGGCCATTGGCAGTAGACATGCGCTCACGAAATCCATGTACAGATTTTCTACGGCGTGTGTGGGGCTGGTATGTTCTTTTTTTTCCTGGCATTTTAATTATTTTTTCCCTTTACAAAATATTGTTTGCTGTTTCTAAAGCCGGGCACCATCCCTGCTTCTTGTGAAAGGACGGCGAAGGTAGGGGAAAATGGTTAACAGATGGGGAGAAAAGTGTATTATTATAGGGATTCAGCTATATTTTTATTCAGAGTTGCAAGTGAGTAGATTTAACGGCCTGCCCAAAAAATTGCCCTGCATGGCTGTCAAAGTTTTCATTGTCGCCCGTGGTAAAAAAGGCACGGTTACTATCCCGGCTACATTGGTCAGCTAATTCCGGATGACGCTGCAGGTAGTTGGCCAAACTGCTGGCAACGATATGCCCCTGCTCAATAACCCCTATACCCTCAGGAACTGCTTCCTTTATTTTGTTAATGAGCAGGGGGTAATGGGTGCAGCCCAGCAAGATGCTGTCAATTTTATCATCAGCTAACAAGAGCGCCTCAATGTTCTTGTTCACAAAATAGTCCGCCCCGGGTTTATCATATTCATCGTTTTCTATTAGGGGCACCCACATAGGGCAAGCCTGTTGCGTAACGATCAATTCCGGAAAGTACTTGGCTATTTCCAACATATAAGATCCTGAATTTATGGTGCCTTGAGTGCCTAAAACGCCCACATGGTCCGACTTACTGAACTTACCTATCACTTCTGCAGTGGGGCGAATGACGCCCAGCACCCGCTTATTGTCACCAAATTTAGACAGATCGTTTTGTTGTATAGTGCGCAGCGCCTTTGCGGAGGCGGTATTGCAGGCTAAAATTACCAAAGGACAGCCTTGGGAAAATAGCCAGGTAACAGCCTCAAGTGTATAGCGATAAACTTCATCAAAACTACGAGGACCATAGGGCGCCCGCCCATTATCACCAAGGTATATATAATCGTATGCGGGTAGCAGCGCCACAATCTCCCTTAAAACCGTAAGTCCACCGTAACCACTATCAAAAACGGCAATGGGCTGCTTTTTCATAATTGTAAAAATAACAAAGCCTCCCAAGTAAAAGGGAGGCTTTGAAAATATAGTTGTGACAGCTTATTTCTTTGGTGCTGCAGGAACCGGATCTTTAATACCTAGTTTCTTCTTTACCAAAGCCAATACATCATCTCCCGGAGGAGCTACGATCACGGCATTTACATCAAAAATGTAAGTGTATCCGTTTTCTTTAGCTACCACACGAATGGCATCCATTGCTTTAGCCCTGATAGGAGTAATTTTTTTCTGGGCTTCTTGCTGGTACAATTCCTGTGCTTCGGTTTGGAAGCCCTGTACCCTTTGGTACAGTTCAATTAACTCTTTCCTTTTGATTTCTCTCATGCTAGGAGAAAGTTTGGCAGAGTCTTTTAAAAAAATGCTGTCTTTGATACCCAACTCTTTCATTCTTTCCTGACCTTGTTGTCCAAGGGCGGCCTGGTATTCTTTTAGTTCAGCGTCGGCTTTTTCGGCCTCTGGCATCACGCCAATCAGTTCATCTGTGTTGACATACCCAATTTTGGTTTGTGCAGAGGCAGAGAACATTCCTACGGTAAGCACAGCTGCTACGAGCAAATTTTTAATCATGTGATGGTTGTTTTTTTAACTAGTTAATTTCTTGTTGTTATGACTTACTTAGGATCGTTTTCCACACCAAAAGTTGCAGTGGAAAAAACGATTACCTTTTATTTAACACCCAGGTTTTTAAGAACATCTTCGCTCTTATCAAGTTTAGGGTCGGCAAATATAACGGTAATTCCTTCACTTTTATCTAATATAAAATCATATTGTTTGTCTATTGCCAGTTTTTGAATAGCATTGTAAACCCTGTCCTGTATTGGCTTTATCAGTTCCTGGCGCTTTTTAAAAAGGTCGCCTTCAAAGCCAAAGCGTTTGCGTTGCAGGTCTCTGAGTTCTTTCTCTTTATTAAACAATTCATCTTCTCTTTTCTTCTTAAGATTATCTGGCAACATTACCTGCTCGGCATCATAGTCTTTGAACATTTTATCTACGGCAGATTGTTTTTGATCTAATTCCTGCTGCCAGATGAGGCTAAAATCATCTAGCTTTTTTTGCGCCTCTCTATAATCAGGAATCTTGTCTAATATAAATTTAGAATCCACTACGGCATACCGTTGAGCTATGCCAGAAAATGCCAATAACAGTAAACAGGAAAGGCATAGCAATAATTTTTTCATAATAGTAATTTTTACAATTAAACAATTTATGTAAACATTTCATTGGACCATTATTCTGGTTCCTGACCAAGCATAAAAGTGAATTTAGCTGCGCCCTTAAGCCCGGTATTTTGGTTGTACCTGTCTAGCCCTATGCCGTAATCGAACCCGAGCAGACCAAACATTGGAAGGAAAAAACGCATACCTACACCGACAGACCGGCGCAGTTTGAACGGATTGTAGTCTTTGAAATCGTACCACCCATTGGCAGCTTCAAAAAACGCAAGGCCGTAAATTGTACTGCTGGCACCGGTTGTAAACGGATACCTCAATTCGACCGTGTACTTATTAAAAATGGTAAAAAATTCAGTTGGTGTAATGCCATCCGGGTTTACTTTAGGATTAGAATTATTGTAGATCGGGTAACCCCTGTGCGCAATAATGTCGTATCCTAACAGCGCCTGGGTATTACTCAAACCTGCATCGCCCACCTGGAAGCGCTCAAATGGAGTGATGGCTAATTGCGGATTATACCTGCCAACAAAACCATATTTTGCTGCAGCTTTTAAAATAAACTGTTTGTTTTTATCTGCACCCCTCGCCCTACCTATAGGCACATACCACTCTCCATTGAACCGCCACTTGTGAAACTCCGGAAGCTTGTAGACATTCTCTCCTGGCTTCAACATGCCCAATAGGGAGTAAGGGAGTGTGAACTGTCCGCTCATCATAAAGTTAGATCCGCTTGTAGGAAAGATTGGATTAGGACCAGCAGAGTTCCGTAGCAAAGTAAGTTTTAAACTTATGTTGGTAGAGTTGCCATTACTTATATCTTGAAAAATCCGGTCGTAGTTTCGCAGTTTATACTGTTGAATATTTAAAGAATAAATAAGGTTGAAATAATCATCTGGCCACTTCAATTGTTTCCCTAGCGATATTCCAAAACCGACTGTTTTTACGTATGAAGTGTCTCCACAAACCTTACAATATTGGCCGGTTCGTGGGTCAAACGCATTTGCAAATTTGGTATTGTAGTAATTAACTGAAAAAGAGTTTCTCTTCTTGCCACCAAGCCAAGGCTCGGTAAAAGAGAAATTATAAGAGCGATAAGCACGCCCATTGGACTGAATCCTTGCGCTAAGCTTTTGCCCGTCGCCAGAGGGGAGTGGATCCCAGCTAGATTTTTTGCCGATATTTTTGATAGAGAAGTTATTGAATGTAACACCTAGAGTACCGGTGAGCCCAATCCCTCCGCCGAAGCCTGCGGAAAGCTCCAATTGATCTGCAGATTTTTCCTCTACCTGCCAATTGATATCTACTGTTCCTTTCTCCTGGTCTGGAACCACATTTGGCGTGATCGTTTCCGGGTTAAAAAAGCCTAGTTGTGATAATTCCCGCTGGGTACGAATTATATTCTCCCTGCTGAATTTCTCACCAGGGATAGTCCTCAGCTCCCTCAATATTACATAGTCTTTCGTCTTATCGTTTCCGGTTACTGTAATATTTCCGTAAGTGGCCTGCGGCCCTTCGGTCATGCGAATTTCAAAATCAATCGTGTCGTTGTAAACCGAAGTTTCGATAGGCTCCACTCTAAAAAATAGGTAGCCATCATCCATATATAAACTCCCAATATCACCACCCTCAGAAGAAAGCTGTTTACCAAGACGTTTGTTAAGTGTTTCAATATTGTAGACATCCCCTTTCTTAATTGCTAAGATGAGATTAAGGATAGAATCAGCATATTTGGTATTGCCTTTCCATAGCATATTACCAAAATAGTATTTACGCCCTTCCTTCACCTTAATGTCAATGTTCAGATTGCCCTTGGCGTCGTAAAACTGTGTATCTGCAACCAGCATTGCATCCCTATAGCCACGAGTATTGTAGAAGTTTAGAACACGATCTTTATCTTCTGCATATTTAACCTCGTTAAACTTGGAGGAACTGAAAAGTTTGAAACGGAAATAGGGCTCAATGTAGTTTTTCGTTTTACTGGGAGACATGTACCCAACATCTTTCAGGTAATTTTTAAAGCGTTGATTCTTCAAAGAATCAACGTCGCCATACGGACTCGTAACCGTTTCTGGAAAGAGGGTAATTCTTGTCATCTCCTTTGTGCCCTTCATTTGCTTTTTCAATCGCTGATCGTCAAGAGTTACATTATCTGAAAAATTAATGGAGTTCACCCGAACCTTTGTACCCTTGTCTATATAAAACGAAAGCATGAGACCATTATTGGCATTGCTGGCAACGGATTCTCTTACATCAATCTTTACGTTTCTATAACCTTTTCCAAAGTAAAATTTTTCAATCGCTTCCACCGCACTCATCTTCATATTTTCTGTGAGTACTCTATCCTTAGCAAGCCCGGATTTTGTTGTAATCTCATCCCTTTCTCCTTTTTTAATACCTATAAATTTAAAGTCAATAAGCCTGGCTCTTTCCGTTATATTTAATTCAATAAACAGATCGGTGCCTACCAGTTTTAAAAGATTTATTTCTACGTTAGAAACGAGACTTTGCTTCCAAAGCTTTGAGATAGCCTTACCGAAAGCATCCGTTCCGGGGATAATAATCTTGTCGCCAACTGCGAGGCCAGAAATGGAAATAATGAGATTTTGGTCAAAGGCTTTAGAGCCTGTAACAGTTATGCCTGCAATTGTATATTCTTTAGGAACCTTTGAATTATAGATGTCTTGTAATACGGGATCGATAGAAACAGCAGGAATAGTATCTGCCTGTGCAGCCAATTGCAGTGAAGAAAAAAATAGGGCAAAAAGTAAGAAAATGTTTTGGTAAATCCTTGGCATCAAATGTATTTTACGTGCGGCAAATTAAGCCCATTAATGAAAACTATATGTTAACCTCCTCCCAAATCCGTGCCCGAAAGACGAGGACTGGTGCGGTTATTTGGTGGTTTGTTCATGTTTTACCTGTGCCCCTGTTTTTCCAAATCTTCGTTCTCTTTGTTGGTAATCGAGGATGGCCTTAAAAAGATTTTCTTTCCTGAAATCGGGCCAAAGTGTATTGGTAAAATACAATTCTGCATAAGCAAGCTGGTACAACAAAAAGTTGCTTATCCGATATTCTCCACTAGTACGAATCATGAGCTCGGGGTCGGGGTAAGCACTTGTACACAAATGTTCCTGAAAAGTAGCGGGCGTGATCATTTCAGGTTGGAGTTTGCCCTCTTGTACGTGTGCAGCGATACTTTTTACAGCATTTAGAATTTCCCACCTGCTGCTGTAACTTAGAGCCATTATAAGATTTAACCCAGTATTTGAAGCTGTTTCCTTAAGCGCTTCTTCAAGTTCTGACGCTGCGCTTTGTGGAAGCATATTTAAATCGCCTATCACATGCAGCCTTATATTATTTTTATTTAGCGTGGGTACCTCCTGGCGAATGGTATCTATGAGTATTTCCATCAGGCCACTAACTTCCTCCTGGGGCCTGTTCCAGTTCTCGGTGCTAAATGCATACAGCGTAAGGTATTGCAAGCCGATTTCGGCAGCGCCTTCTACGATGTCTCTTACACTTTCCACACCATGTAAGTGGCCAAACAAACGGTCCTCACCTTTTTCCTGTGCCCACCTGCCGTTTCCGTCCATGATGATAGCAATGTGCCTTGGCAGATTTTGAACGTCTATACTTTGCTGTAAGCTCATATGATTTGTAAAAATGAGGAGTCAGGCACAGGGCCTGACTTTGGGCGTAAAAGTAATTAAAATTAGGTGAAAAAGTTTTCGACGATTTTGGGGTCAAAAATTGCTTATTCTGGCAGCCTGTTCCGGAGTTTAGTTTGCAGAAGGGCAGCGGTAGGTACTAATATTAAAGGATACGCCAATCTCCGCAATCAGGTACTGATCTTTTTGCTTGCTCGTGCCTCTCTGCCTGCCTTCTATGCCAAGGATGTTATTGGGGTCTATCTCGTAACTGCGGTCTTGCAAAAGGCGGGCATTGGTGGCACCAATATCAGAAAATTTATCTATGCCCACATATGTTGTGCTAACATCATCCAGGTAGTCCGTAAATGTATAGCGGTGACTAACTTCAAATGAAATATTTATTTTTTCGCTTAGGTTATATTTTACGCCTGCGCCAAATGGAATAACCACTGCCAGTGTGCCATATTGCTTGCGTCCGTTATAGCCAACCAGTTGTCCTTCTGTACCGAGAGGACGTAAAAATTCTTTTTTGGATGCCAGGTATGCATAAGGATCATAGCTAACTACACCAACCCCTAAGGTGATATAAGGTGTAAAAACATAATCAGGATTG
Source organism: Chitinophagaceae bacterium (assembly GCA_043737055.1). Taxonomy (GTDB): domain Bacteria; phylum Bacteroidota; class Bacteroidia; order Chitinophagales; family Chitinophagaceae; genus Ferruginibacter. The sequence continues at coordinate 11,189 of JAYTBG010000270.1, forward strand.
TTCGGGAGAAATTTGAAGAAATTGAAATCACCCATGGCAGCAATTTCCCATATGTTAGTATTGAAACTTAAGTTGCGCTTTTGATGATACTCATTGGTACTATAAATGTCGCTGTAGCCGAGTTGAGCATAATGCGCTGCCAACCGGAGTCCGACATAATTCCCAAATTGTTTGCGAAAGAAAAGTCCGAGGGCTGGTTTTGGTCTGCTGATACTTGCACGTGTGTTTAGGTCCCCAAAATAATGAGCAGCTCCCACGGTTATTCCAAACTCGCCTTGTTGAACATATTCTTCATTTTGTGCCGATAGCGAAAGGCTGAATGCTGAAAAAAACAGTGTCGCAAGAATTTTCATTACCACGGATAAAATATTTTAAATAATGGGGGTAGTAAAACTGTGCTGCAAAATAAAGAATAGTTTGATATTAACGGCCGCAAACAAATTTTGTGATGCAAGTGCCTGTTAAATTTACTTAACACTTCAAGGCATTTTTTCTACCCGCAAACCTGCACTCATAATATGCTTCAGGGGCTCGTCTCTCATTAACTGTAATATCTTAAACTGGTAAGTACCTGCTTTCTTAAACCGCCGGGCCTGCCCGTTTAATAATTTCCTTACCTCCCAGATATCGTTCATGCCACTGCCTTCCCAACCATTCGCATCATTCCCCAATAAGAGATCAATTTTTTGAAAGTACATACTGTCACCGGGAGACTGCAGGCCCACATTCAGCCAGATATTATTGTAAGCGTACGCATCTGTGTGTCTCAGCACAATACTCACATTGTAAAATGCCGTTGTGTCTTTTATGGTAAATGATCCTGGGGCGGGGAAGTTGCTTTGCCACTCGTAGTTGGAGATAGGGGTATTTTTTTCGTAAACATCTATTTGACGGCAGCTCAACATCAGGCAGGCCACTACCATAACCATCAAAAAGTTTACGTTGAAATTTGTATGCGTCACTGTCGCCTGGTTTTGGTTTAAATTAAAGAACGTTTAAAACTTGCTCCTTTGCCTTTTCTAATTCATCCTTCATTTTTACGACACACTTTTGGATACCTGCATCATAGGCCTTGCTACCGGTAGTATTAATTTCTCTGCCAATTTCCTGTAAAAGAAAGGACATTTTTTTACCCTTGCCTTCTTCAGGGCCATTCATTATTTCAGTGAAGTATTCACAGTGTTGCCTCAACCTTATTTGTTCCTCATGAATGTCTATTTTTTCCATGTAATAAATAAGTTCCTGCTCCAGGCGGTTACCATCAATATTTTCTTTTCCTACATGCTCGTTTAATAACTGGTTAATTTCCTCCCTAATTTTTACCATACGGGCAGGTTCCAAAGCAAGAATGTTTTCTTCTTGCTCTTTGATTCTTTCTATACGTACCAATAAATCTTTTTCAAGAGAAGCGCCTTCTTCCACCCTATGATCATTCAACTCTTTCATGGCGGCTTTTAGTACCAGGCTAAATTCTTTGAAGTCTCCCTCACTCAACACATCCATTGTCGGTGTAACTACTTCCGGTAACCTAAGCAAAGAACTGAGTACTGCATTTGTATCAATATTCAATTCGCCGGCAAGGGTTTCTAATTGGCGGAAGTAAGATTTTATAAGATCGGTATTTATGTTCACCGGCTTGGTGGTGCCGTTCTGTTTTATGTTTACATAACAATCAATGGTGCCTCTCGTTAAATGTTCTTGCAAAATATTCCTGACCTCAAATTCATAGGGTCTCAGCAGAGCTGGCAATTTTAATTGCAGTTCAAATTGTTTTCCATTCAATGCTTTTATCTCAACCATAAAAGTTTTTTCTCCTACGGTTTGTTCCGCTCTTCCAAAGCCTGTCATTGATTTTAGCATGTGTAATATTTTCTTGCAAGATAGCTGATTATTTTGCAGTGAGAAAAGCTTCTTACACCACTCATGTCATTACTTCGGGAGCAAAGCAGAGACTAAATTTTAACCCGGTGGGATGAGATGTTTGCATTAAAAAAGCTCAACAAAAATTGCTGAGCTTTGATATATGTATGGGTTAGTAAGTACCGGAAACAAATTTCCTTACACAATATTAAAAATAATTTCTGCTAACCAAAAAAATATTTTGATTTATTTTATACACATTTGGGTGAGAGCTGTGGATAAGGCTCCGCATTTTTTGTGCAATAACTTTTTATATAGGCAGTCATGAAAATGAAATGATGGCACATTAAAAAAAAATATTTTGCTACAACCATTGATTCTACAAGCATTGCGCAAAAGTGCTTTGATGAGATAAGAAACTTGTGGGCAACCTGTAGTTCAAATATTTATACGTAAAATCTCATTGGTACATCGATTGATCTGCTGCAAGTTTGGTAAAAATATTTTTGAAACTTCGCCGATTTAGCCGCCCATTTCATGATAATTACAAACAAACAAAGGGTAGTACCTTTGGCTAAAATAATCTACACATGCAATTTCCTTCTCCAGTTCCGGTACAATGGATCGCTGATTTCATCCAGGCAAAACTTATAGGAAACAAAAATGCAAATGCTACCGGCATAAACGAGTTACACAAAGTAGAAACAGGCGATTTGGTTTTTGTTGATCATCCAAAATACTATGACACGTGTATTAATAGCGAGGCAGACTTTATTATCATCAACACAGAAACTGCGGTACCAGAAGGAAAGGCTTTATTGATTGTAGAAAATCCCTTTGAGGCGTACTGCAAAATCGTTCAGCATTTTCGCCCTTTGGAAAAAGCAGATAAAATGCTAAGCGATACTGCATTAGTTGGAGAAGGAACATTTATTTACCCTTCGGCTTTTGTGGGTCATCATGTGAGCATTGGTAAAAATTGCGTCATACATCCGCAGGTCACCATCATGGATCACAGCGTTATTGGCGACAATGTGGTGATACAGGCAGGCACAGTAATAGGGAGCGATGCATTTTATTACAATACGAAAAAAAACAGAGACTTGTGGTATAAACAAATGCCCAGTTGCGGCCGGGTGGTTATAGAAAGCGATGTGGAGATTGGCGCTAATTGTACTATCGATAGGGGTGTGAGTCACGATACTAAAATTGGGAATGGCACTAAAATGGACAACATGATTCACATAGGCCATGACACGGTGATAGGTAAAAATTGTTTGATTGCAGCCAACGTTGTTGTTGCAGGTGTGGTAACCATAGAAGATGGCGTTACTATATGGGGTGGTGTAATTGTAAACAAAACACTCACCATTGGAGAGAATGCCGTGCTGCTCGGCAGAACCGGCGTGGGTGGGAGCCTTGAAGGAAATAAAACGTATTGGGGTGCGCCAGCACAAGAGGCCAGCGCAGTTAAGAGAGACCTTGTATGGATCAAAAGGATTCCGCAAATGTGGGAAAAATTAAAAGCCCGTGACCAGGCTACTTAATGGCTTCTCCAATATCATCGCCACATCATTCATTTACCGGCAAATAGTTATAAGGCAATTGATCGGCCATCCGATCCCAGGTCCAATAAGCGCTTATGGCTAAGTCGTTCTGTTCAAAATAATAACCATTCTGTTCTATGCCAATTGATTCGCCGGGCAAAAAAGTTAAAATAGAAAACTGAAAGTCAGAAGGCTCTTCTTCAAAAAGTTCAATATATTTTTTTGCAGGCTTCTCTTTGTTGTAGATGATCCCCACCCTTAACTGATTGGGTTTTACCTCCACCAATTGGGTACTATCATCCTTTTTATAATTTAAAGCAGAATAAAAGTCTTTAAGTGGGATGGCAGTTTCCTTCTCATTTATGTCCACTACAAACTGTACCTCAAAGCCCTGCTGCTGCAAGGTTTTATTGTATATACTGCGCATAAAATGTAACATAGAGCCCTTGTAAACATCCTGGCGGGCTCGCATCCATTTAAGCTGCTGCTCATTGTCTGTTGCAATCATTTCTTCAAATAGTGGATAGCCAGTATAAAGACTTACCTGCGAATTGTACTCATGCGTAAACGAATCGAGATTGTACTTAATGTTGTAGCCCAGCGCTTTGTTTTCAATTATGAGGGGCTCGGTAGCTAGTATTTTTAATCGGTTTCTCCTTTTAGAAAAATAAAACTTAACGGCCTCCTTATTAAGTATGGTGCTTAAGCGGCTGTTGGTTGTTTGACCAATAAATTTTTCAATAAAAAAATCGCCATACTTTCCCCATCCATCTTTTACTTCGCTGGTAGCTACTACCGCCACTTCTTCCATCTGTTTTTGCTGCTGAGACAATTCATAGACTATACTGCGGTCGTTTGCATTAGCATTGTTGATGCGCTTGTTTTCTGTATTGTGCCCGGTAAAGGTGATGATCAGGTTGTAGCCTCCGTCTGGAAGATTCAATTTAAAATTTCCCTCCGCATCAGTGGCTGTTCCAAGCGTGGTATTCTCTGCAAACACGGATGCACCCTGCAGTGGTTGTTTGGTTTCTGCACTAATAACTTTGCCGTAAACCGAAAAATAAGATTGAGAAAAAGTGGCGATACTGCAACAAAGACAGATCAGCAGGAAGCTGGCTTTTTTCATTTGGATAAGCTGGTGGTTTATAGAAGTAAGATTCGAAAATACGTTAATCCTTGTTAACTTTTTGTTGCAATAGCTTGCAGGTATCTGTCACAGTCTGCTGTAACGGGAGGTAGGTAAATGCTGGTAAGTACAGCAAAAGTTTGCTGCTATCAAACTCTACTTTTGCTAAAGCAGTAGCGGCAGTTTCCCGGGTGATGAGTGGCTTCTTGCCGGAAACAGCACTTTTAACCGCCTCCAACAAACATACTATCCGTGCAAGAAACGCTGTTACTTTTTTGTAAGGCCTTCGCTTGTTAAACGCATCTGCAATCATTACAAAAAGCTCTTTGTAGCTTGTATTGTGTGCGCTCACAATAAACCTTTCAGATGTTATGGGAGCGGCCATCAAGGCTATCATTATTTTTACTACGTCTCTTACATCTACGAACCCGGTGGTACCATTGGTATACCAGGGGAACTCATTAAAGACAGATTTGAATATGGCTGTGGAACCATCGTCCCAATTGCCGGGGCCTAAAATAATGGAGGGGTTTATAATCACCGCATCCATTCCTTCTGCAGCGCCCCGCCACACCTCCATTTCTCCCAGGTACTTACTCTCACCATATTTGCTGTTGCTCGTTTCTGGTGTCCAATTCATTTTTTCATGAATAGCCTCTCCTTCTCTTATTCTACCGAGCGCAGCAACGGAGCTTACATGAACCATCTTTTGAATGCCGGCATGCAATGCTGCATTCACTACATTGGCGGTGCCCTCTACATTAATTTTATACAGTTGAGCTGCATCGCTACCTTGAAACGACACCAGGCCTGCACAATGATAGACCTGTGTTACGCCGGCCATAGTATCCTCCAGGGTTATGACATCTAAAATATCGCAGGCCACCTGCTGAAAGAGATCATTATCCTGCCTGTTCAAAGCAGTTTTGTTATATATCGCTTTTACCCTATTACCTTGCTGCAACAATGTATCTATAAGTGTAGACCCCAATAAACCCGAACCGCCAGTTACTAATATCATCTCATTCATATTGCAGGCGGTTATCCATTGTAGTTATAAAACCCTTTGCCGGTTTTTCTTCCGAGTTCATTGTTGGCAACCTTTTCTATTTGTAATGCAGAAGGTTTAAATCTATCAGCTTTGTTGAAGGCATCGTAAAGGCTAATTGAAACTGCCAGGTTTACATCCATACCAATTAAATCCATCAATTTAAATGGACCCATCTTAAAACCCGCTGCTTCCATGGCAGCATCGACTGTCTCAAAAGAAACATCGGTATGCTCAACAAGCTGCATGGCTTCCAGGTAGTAATGTCTTGCCACCCGATTCACAATAAAGCCCGGCGCATCTTTACACATAACCGGCGTTTTATGTAGTTGCCTGCAGAAATTAATGAGTGTCTGTACAGTGCTGTCGTAAGTAAACTTTCCCTTAACTACTTCCACCAGTTTCATAATATGTGCAGGGTTAAAAAAATGCAGCCCCGCTACCCTGCCCGGTGCTGGAATATTTTCCTGGATTGATGTAATAGACAGTGAGGAAGTGTTACTTGCTAATATGGTCGTTTCATCATTAACCGCAGCAACTTGCACAAACAGTTGTGTCTTTATATCGAGGCGTTCTACTATTGCCTCTATTACTACATCTGCATGGCATTCCTGTATGGCAGAAGTAAAAGAGATACGTTGCGATATGTCCGCTTTTTCTATCGCATCAATCTTATGTTTGCTTAGCAGAAATACAAGATTATTTTCAATACTTTTTTTCGCCGCATCTAACACTTCCGGATTAATATCGCAGAGGATGACTTTAAAAGATCCCTGGGCGGCCGCCAGTGCAATGCCGCTCCCCATAGTGCCAGCCCCTATTACACATACCTTCTTAATCATGGCCAAAAATAACGCATAATTTATGAGAGTGAGAATTTTGAACCGCCTAAGAGCTGTAAAAAAAAAGGGCCATGCTACCTGGGTAAACGAAAAATATTTCAGTTTACCAGGTAGCATGGCCGTAAATACTATGTAGCAACTTTATTGTTTAGAATCTGCCTCAGCCTTTGCTTCTGCTTTCATTTTTTCGTTGGCAGTAATTACAAATTCTACCCTACGATTCAAAGCCCGGGTTGACGCATCCATGGCCGTACCAATTGGCTGTGTTTCGCCATACCATTTTGTAATAAGCCTGTCTGACGCAATGCCTGTTGTGCGCAAATAATTAGCCACCGCTTCTGCACGTTTTTGAGATAAACCAAGGTTATAACCATCCTTTCCTACATCATCTGTATGGCCTTCTATCAGTAGGTTTGTTTCCGGGTATTCGTTAAATATTTTTATCATCTTATCCAACGCCAGTTTAGAGTTTGAATTGATGTTATATTTATTGGTGGCAAAATAAACGCCTGCTTTTGAACCGTCGGGATTGGCCTCATCAAAGGTTACCCTTATTCCCTCACCTATGCGTTCTACCTTGGCTCCAGGTATTTCTGTTTTAATTTTTTCTGCCTGCCTGTCCATTTTATTACCGATGATGCCGCCTGCAGCACCGCCTATAGCAGCACCTATGATAGCACCCAGTGCTGTGTTATTTTTATTTCCAACATTGTTGCCGATAATACCACCAATGACTGCGCCTCCGGCAGCTCCTACAGCGACACCCTTATCTTGTTTACTCATGGTACGGGTAGTCTCGCAACTGGTTGCAAATACAGAAATACCCGCTGCTAATAAAAAGGATTTTGTGAAAATATTTTTCATCATCTAAAATTTTAAAGTGTTTGATTAAGAAAATTAGTTCTTGGTGAAATTGTAAATAAACGATGCTTGTTTGCCCTCGAATGCTACATCGTTGCGCAACTGCATGTTGGTGTTGGTTAAGCTTACTATAGTAAACCTGTAACCAGCACTGCCCTCGTCTACCTCTTTGTATTTGGCATCCAGTTTTTTAAATTGAAATAACAACGGCTGATCCTTAGATTCGTACATAGACCAGCGGAAGTTGCGGGTAACTGCGGCACATTGTCCACCATTTTTAGAAATGCTGTAGGTGCCAAGACTGTTGTTTCGATTGAAGGTCCAGGTACTTCCGATAAAGCAACTAATGTCAGACTCGTTCAATATGGTAGCCTTAGTATTGCCAGCTATACCTTCTGAAATGAGGGTTTGCAGTTGCCATTTTCCATCAATGTTGTTTTTGTAAGAGCGGGCTTCTTTGGAGACAGAGCAAGAACCCATCAAAAGCACGGCGCTGATAAGGCCGATCGCTAAGCAGAATTTTTTCATGTAATTAATTTAAGGTTTCCCTTAAATTTTCAATTATAATGCCAAACATGCTATTCTGCACGGAGTGCCGGTCCTGAACATGTGTTTGCTTTCGCAAACAGGTACCATATTTACTTCGATAATCTTCTCAGGTAACGGCTTTAAACTGTTTCAAAAATCGAAGATCGTTTTCGCTGAACAGGCGGAGATCTTTTATTTGGTAGCTTAACATGGCAATTCTTTCTACACCCATCCCGAAGGCAAAGCCTGTGTATTTGTTGCTATCTATACCACAATTATCTAATACTTTAGGATGAACCATACCACATCCTAATATTTCTACCCAGCCTGTTTTTTTGCACACACTACAACCTGTGCCGTTACAAATGAGGCAACTGATATCCATTTCTGCACTCGGCTCTGTAAAAGGAAAATAGGAAGGACGAAAGCGCACCTTAACATCGCTCCCAAACATTTCCTGAACAAAAAAGTATAGTGTCTGTTTGAGATCTGCAAAAGAAACATTCTCCGCTACATATAAACCTTCTACCTGGTTAAAAAAACAATGCGCCCGTGCACTGATGGTTTCATTTCTATACACACGGCCCGGACAAATAATTCGCAAAGGCAATTTGCCTTTTTCCATTTCCCTAATCTGCACATTGCTGGTGTGTGTGCGTAGCAGCCAGTCCGGATTTTTTAGAACGTAAAATGTATCCTGCATGTCCCTTGCCGGGTGATTTTCCGGCAGGTTGAGAGCAGTAAAATTATGCCAGTCGTCCTCAATATCCGGGCCCTCGGCTACAGAAAAACCAAGGCGGTGAAACACTGATATAATTTTATTTTGTATGATACTTATTGGGTGACGGGCACCAATGGAGGCAGAAGATCCGGGCAAGCTAAGGTCTATTTGTTCTGTTGCATCTGCAGTAACGGTTCCACCCACGCTTCTTATCGATTCAAACTTTTCTTCCACAAAAATTTTAAACTCATTCAGCAACTGACCAGCTTCTCTTTTTTTATCGGCAGCCACATCCTTCATCTCGCTCATGATGGTTTTAACCAAGCCTTTTGTGCCGAGGTACTGTATGCGAAATAGCTCTACTTCCTCTTTAGTTGCTGCCTTCTTTTCGTTGATCTCCGTTTTATACTGCGCTATTTTTTGTAACAACTGTTCCATGGCGCAAAGGTATAGGAAAAAGCCCTCTGGCAAGACTGCATGGCTGCACATCTGAAAGGTTGAGTTGGGTGGATGTGGTCCCTAAATAATAAGCAGCTTTTAACAATAGCTATACCTAAACAGACATTGCTCTTCACGCCGGCTGTGCATAGGCAGAAGTAAGGAATAATGCTTATTTTTAGGGCAACTAAAAAACAAAAAACATGGCTCTATTCAAGTCCGGCAACCCCACCCTGGGCGAAAAAAAATTTCGCAGTACAGTGTTGGCTGATGTGGTAACCCCAGAAAACGCAATGACCATCAGGGGAACTTTACAAAAGTTTGGGTTCCTGTTTATCATGGTATTGGGTTCTTCTTTTTATTCCTGGAAACAATTTGCCGAAGGTGGAAACGTAACTACGCTTATCTGGACCGGAGCAATAGGTGGCCTGGCCATTGCCCTTACCCTCGCCTTTAAACCAATGTGGTCTCCATGGCTTGCGCCGCTTTACGCACTGCTGCAAGGTTTATTCATTGGGGCTATATCATCTATGTACAACACAGCCTTTGCCGAGTCGGCACCCAATATTATCATCAATGCCGTGGGCCTCACCTTTGGCGTTGCAGCGGCTATGTACCTCCTGTTTAGTTTCAGGATTATTAAGGCGACTGAAAAATTTAAATCGGTTATAATTGCTGCCACAGTAGGTATTGGGCTTTTCTATTTACTGGTAATGATATTGCGGGCTTTTGGTTTTGATAATATGCCTTTCTTACATGAAGGAAGTTTGATGGGTATTGGCTTCTCACTTTTTGTGGTAACCATTGCAGCATTAAATCTGATCCTCGATTTTGATATGATAGAAAAAGGCGCAGAAATGGGTGCTCCAAAATACATGGAATGGTACGGTGCCTTTGGCCTGATGGTAACCATGGTATGGTTGTACATGGAAATACTAAGACTGCTTTCTAAAATCAGCGGTAGAGATTAGGAGATGGAACACTTATAAAAAATCCCCGGAAATTCCGGGGATTTTTTATAAGTCATATTTTGTAAAACCAGGAATTCTCCAGAACTACTTATTTCAAAACGTTGAAAAGAGTGTATTCGAATTTTACTACCACACCATTGGCGGCCGTGCGATCCATAGTGCTGTAAAGTTGCTTTCGCCATGCAATATCAACCCTTGCCTGGCTGCGAATTATAAACTGTAAAGAGGGAGCTATATCTAGGTAAGAAAGGCCATTGCTGTTGAGCCGCTGCCCCAGCAGTTCGACCATAAGGTTTACATTAGTTTGATTAAAACTGGTGTACTTTTTTGGAAGCATTAATTTGCCTGCAGATAAAGTATAGTTGGTGGCGCTATTGCTTTCTGCTTCGGGAAATTTGTAATTCGGCTCATTGTCAAGCGCTCGTTCGTAGCTCACCGAACTATTAATAGCAACCTTATGCAATAGCTGTGTAGCTATCAACCCCAGTTCGTAGCCGGTGTTGTGGCCCATGGTTTCTATTTCCTGCTGGTGTATGTCTGCATTGTTCAGGCTGTAACGCCCAAAGGCCGCCATCCTGAAATGGCTTTGCAAATCATCCTTGCTTAAAAAACGATACTTCGCATACAGGGCACCGCCTTCTGCCTTTAGCCCGCCCTCTTGCCGGTTACTGATAAAACCCTGCACATGAACCATCCATTTTTTATTGATGCCCCACATGAGTTCTGGCATGTTGTGATAATTGAGCCTGCCATCTTTTTCAAACATAAAAGCATTCATATCCCGTATGCCCAGCGATTTGGCAGCCATGTTGCTCGCGGGCTCTGTAAAAACAAATAGCTCCTGCGATTGCGCAGCCCTGGCAAACAGCATGGCTGCGGCTAAAAAAAGTGCCCTCATCTTACAGTGTTTTAATATGATAAACATTGCTGCCGGCCTTTGCATAGCTCGGGTATTGCTTAGCCATTTTGAGCAGTTTTTTATATTCCTTTTCTACTACAAATCCTTTGTCAAGAATCTTCACTTTTACCTCACCGGTTAGCAGGGCATTCTTACTGTTCATAAAAGTATAGCTGATATTGTCTTGTGTAAAGGAACCGTTGTTAGCAGCCGTTTGATTTTTGAAATTGAACACCACGAGTAGTTCTCCGACAGAAAATCCGGCGGCCTCTACTTTAGCTTTCAGATCGGCGGGATTCACCTTGCTGCCCCTCTTAAAATGAAGAACGAACGCCGTTTTATTCAAATCAGTTTCTACTTTCTCCACTGATGGGATGGAGGTTAACTGCTTATACGTAGCCCTTGAACACATAGAGCAGGTGAGGCCTGTAGCTGTCAATTCAGCTTTAGAAATTTGTGCTGTTGCTATAAAGGAACTCAGTATAAAGAGTACACTCGCTAATAATTTTGTCATGATAATTTTTTTAAATTAATTATTGAATCGTTTCAATCGTATTGCCGCAGGTAAGCATTTGAGCACCGTAATAAGGATTTTTTACAGCACTTTCCTTACTCAACCAATTGGCTCCTTTTCCTTCATTGGCCATCGGGCAATGTTGCAGGTAAACTTTATCACCAGTGTTTGCCGCCTTTATAAGTTCGTACATATTAGTGGAGAGGCTGATAAAATTAAAACGCTGCTGATCGATATCTTTTGTTGATAGAATTTTGCCAGCATCGGCTTTTAATTGTGACTCCACCTTCATCCATACCTCGTGCTCACTCAGCTTCATTTTATTCATATCGGCTACATTCATACCAGCTAGCATTGCACTTGCTGCGCTAGCCGCATCGGCTGCATTTGTTGCAACAAGAGCATTTTTTAAATTAAAATATTGGCTAAACGCTGTTGCAAGTTGGTCTACTGCCTGTGCAGGTGCTCCAGCCCCATGCACAGTGGTAGAATGCTGCTCTGTGGTGCCCGCACCCGGAACCACGCCTGTAGTTTTCTCCCGGTCATACTTGCAGCAGCCATGCAAATTGTTGTACACTTCGGTGGGCGCCTTATAATTGGGGTTGTCATATCCTGCAAGCGCAATATTTTTAAGAACAGCGTCGAGAGATGTTTGCTTTGCATCGTAAGTAATTTCTGCCATGCCTGTCCCTTCGTTCCAGTCGGTCTTTGACATTTTAGATTTGCTTCCTGCTTTTTCTATATTGGTTTCGCACATGCCACAATTGCCATAAACTTTTACACTTGCGGTTTGGGCATTTTTAATTTGTGCCTGGGAGACTGTTGCGGTCATTGCCAACACAGCCATGATAAATATTGATTTCATTTGATGATGATTTTAGTACTAGAAATAATGACAGGGCTGCATGCGCACGCCCATAGCCTAAGCATAATTGCCCGGTTATCTAAAACTGTTCATCAATCAAATAAGGAAAACGTTGTAAAGCACATGCAGTCGCTGCGTGGAACGATTTGGGGGAGCATGTGTAATAGGAAAACTTTCTGCAATTTTTATGTAAGTAGGGGCATAAAAATAGGTGGTAGTCGCAGTTTCAGCAGGTGATAAAAGTATTTTAACAAGCAACGCAACATCTGCTTTCTGATGATCGGTGTCCAGCTTAAAATGCTTTTGTTCGTCTTTGCAACAGCCATCTTTGGTGCCGGCTTTCATGCCACATTTTCCGCACTTTTGGTTTTCAGCCGCAGTTAGACTCCATCCAGCCAATTCACTCATACAGTAATGAAGATGCACCGTTGCACCTACGCTCGCCGAGCCGTAAATAAGAAATAATAATATGACTGCTATTTTCTTCAACGGAACAAAGATAACCGGTTTATAATAAATCTATTCTATCAGAAGGTTAAAATCTGTACGACCAATTACGAAGAAAGCTGACCCCCGGGTTGTTGATAGCTACTCTAACAGTAGTGAAAGCGTAGTTAACAAATTCTCCGGGGGAATAAATCCGGTTTGCTGGTAAATGATTTCATACATATCATTCAGAACGCAGATGGTGGGGTAAGAAATGTTTTTATCAATTGTTGCTAGCTGCCCGGCTAGCTCATGAATGCCCGTGTTGATACCTGTTGGCTTAAAGCGGAATCTGCTGTTGTGAAACCAGACATCTTTCTTTTCTTCTGCATTCAACTCCAGGAAATAGAACTTGTTCGTCAACATGCTTTTTACCTGGTCATTTTTAAGGCAGGTTTGTTTCATTAAATGGCAATACCTGCACCAGTCTGTGTGTATAAAAACAACTACCGGCCGTTTTTCAGATTTCTGTAAACTATCTAATTGGGAAAACGATACGGTGCTAAGTTGTGCTCCAGTATTTAAGCACCCCATCATGCATATGAAAAACAAAATCAATTTCATGACTCTTTTTATTTAAGCGTAAACCTGAAACCCATAAAGGCTCTTATGCCCTGGTTTGGTGCGAACACATAAGAAGGATCAAAGCTCAGCGCAAATGGATTATCCGGTGTGGCAACAACCTCACCATTGCTGCCATATTGCACTTGTTTGTCAAAAGGATCTTGGGTTCTTGCAATAATAAAGGGATTCCCTTTGTTCGGTGTCCAGTTTAATAAATTTTTTACCCCGGCATATAGTTCTACCTTTTTAAGGCCATGGTACGTAAACTGAATATTTTGAATACTCCACCAGGGTGAGAAGGCACTGCGAGGGTCGCTGGGCCCCAACAATGGCAAACGCATAGGACTATAAATATTACCGGTATAGTCTATGCTGAGATGCGCTTTTCTTATTTTGTAAGAGACTGCCCAGGTGCCGGTAAACTTTTCCGTAAGAATTTGCTGAGCCGTAACGCCATTTTCTGTAAGCGTATTGGCCATCAAGGTACCGCCCGCAATAATCTTAAGTCCATTGGCTAAAACCACGTCAGCATTTAAAGTCAGCCCTTTGCTTTCTGCATAGCCCTCAAGGTTATCGTAAAAAATTTTATTAGGATCAGTATCAAAATCACCAACAATGCGGTTGTTGAAAAAAGTATAGAAAGCAGAAGCATCCAACGTAATGGAGGTGCCGTTGGCAGTAAAAATTTTCCTGATATAATTGAGATTGACGTTGTAAGATTTCTCCGGCTTCAATTCATTTTTTATTTCTACCGTTCTTGCACCAGTCAGTGCAGCATGATCTTCGGTAAAGAGATTTACAACTCTAAAACCGGTCCCTGCATTCAGGCGTATAATGTTGTTTGGATTCAGTGTCCACTTATAGGCAAAGCGGGGTGTAAAAATATTGCCATGGTAGTTGTTATGATCGTAGCGCATGCCCAATAAGATCTTGTGTTTTTTACCCAGCGTAATTTCATCCTGGGCAAAAATGCCAGGTAACCATGTTTTTTGTGGCTGATTTTTCGAAGAAGTTGAATCTCCACTGGCCGTGCCTGGGGTATTGTCATCATAAAAAGTATACCTCACGGCCGTGCCCAGAAGCAAATCGTTTCTGCCAACTTTTTTATCCCAGGTGAGTTGGGTAAACCCTATTTTTTGAATAGCGTTAAACAAAGTATTTCCATACACACTATTCTGATCGTGGTTATTATATGAAAATGACAGCATCATTTTTTCCCGGGTAGGCAGTTGATAATTTGCCAAAACCTCCCACCGCTTCGTGTAAATGCTTTCGCCATAGATACTATCACCCCCACGAAATTTTTTCTCCCAGCGCAAATCCCCTCCCCAACGGTCTTCATACATCATTCTGCCCGCAAGGGTAAACAGTCGGTTTGACTTTCTGTCAACATTCCATTTTTGGAAAACAGATATCCTGTTTTGCAGGGTCATGTCGGTAAAATTGTCCTTGTTGTTGTCTATCCTATTCTGAAAATTAAAATAATTAAGGCCTGTTAGTACCGTTGCCTTCTTGCCTGCATTAAACTTAAAACTGACGTCTGCATTGTATTCGCCCCAGGAAGTGCCAAAAAAGTCAACAGATAATAAAGCTGCACTGGCTGGCTTCTTAGTAATAATGTTGATCAGCCCACCCACGGCCTCACTTCCATATAATGAAGATGCAGGACCTTTAACTACTTCAATACGCTCCACTAAAGAATTGGGAATGCCCGACAAGCCATACACGGTAGACAGCGAGCTAACTATTGGCATGCCATCAATTAATACCATGGTATATGGGCCCTCCAGACCATTAATGTGAATATCGCCTGTGTTGCAAACCTGGCAGTTGAGCTGAGGCCGGATGCCATTCACATTTTGTAGTGCCTCGTAAATATTAGGGGTTGGATTCTTTTTGAAATAAACGGGCGAATACACTTCTACTGCGACCGGGCTTTCCATTCTCCGCACTTCTTTCATAGTTCCCGTTACTACCACATCAGAGAGCGCATTTTCAGAAATGTTTAATTCAACATTTACTATTTGAGGCTGATCTTCCCTGACAACTACTTTTTTTTCCCTGGTAAAAAAGCCGATGCCTGAAACCCGGATGGTATAACTGCCTGGTTTAAGATCACTAAACTGATAGTACCCGGAAGTATCTGTTGTTGTACCTTTTGAAGTGGCCAGGATGGCAATGCTTGCAGCTGCCACGGGTTTGCCTTCTGAGATAATCTTCCCTGAGATACTGGCTATCTGCGCCGATAAAATATTAGCTGTCCCCACTAGCAGGGCACATAAAAAAAATCTAACAAGTTTTGAGATCATTATTAAAATGTTGATAGAGCAAAAGTATAGACTTAGAGTCATCTAACAAAATTATTTCGAAGCGAAGGTTTTCTAAATACAATTCCCGCTACTTTTGCTCCATGCATTCTTACACAGAAGAAAACTACCTGAAAGCACTTTTTAACCTTGCCAACGACAAAGGAGAGGTGAGTGTAAATGAACTGAGTAAGAGGCTAGAAATAAAGATGCCTACCGTAAACAGTATGATTAAAAAACTTGCTGACAAAAAACTTGTGCACTATGAAAGTTACAAGCCGCTGAGGCTAACGGAGAAAGGTAAGAAGGAGGCTGGCCTGGTTATACGAAAACACCGGCTCACTGAAATGTTCCTGGTGCAAAAAATGGATTTTGGCTGGGAGCAGGTGCACGAAATAGCCGAGCAAATAGAGCACTTGCACTCACCACACTTTTTTGAAAAAATGGATGAGATGCTTGGCTACCCAACCATTGATCCTCATGGCTCCCCCATACCCGATAAAACAGGTAAAATAGATTGGGTAAACTATGAGAAACTAAGCGACTGCAAGGCTGGAGAAACGGTAAAACTGGCAGCGGTAATTCATACCACAGATGATTTTTTGAAATTTCTCAATAGCAGGGAACTACAACTCGGGCTGAAAATAAAAATAAAATCGGTAGAAAGATTTGACGGCAGCATGGTCATTGCTTACAATAAAAAGACAGCAGAGACTTTGAGCCGTACAGTAAGTGAGCGCTTGCTGGTGGAGAAGATGTAGCTGTGGAAACTGTTGCCGGAGGTCGGAGCGAACAGTGCAATACCTTGTCAGACCGGGACGGTGCAGTATTTTGTCAGACCCGGACAGTGGAGTCCCTCGTCAGACCGGGGCGGACATCTAATCTCTTGTAAGAACGGGACGGACATCTACAGACATCTAACAGAAATCTATAGAAATCTAACCCCTTGTCAGACCGGGACGGTGCAGACAAGGGGTTAGATTTCTTTCAACAATTCCTTCACCTTCTCCTCTATATAATCTCTCACGCCATTAAATTCTGTTGGTTCCATATGCCTGGGATCGGGTATCACCCAATCAACAAACTTTTTCGCAGGCATCCAGGGGCATGCATCGCCGCAGCCCATGGTAACTACTGCATCAAAAGGTGCAAATTCTTTTACCTCATCCAGGCTTTTGCTGTCGTGTGTACTGAGATCGTAACCCAGTTCCTTCATTGCGGCAATGGCTTTAGGATTTACCAGACCGCTGGGATTACTTCCGGCACTGTAGGCTTCTACGTTTTCGCCGCCATGAATTTTGGCAAATGCCTGGCTCATTTGTGATCGGTTGCTGTTTTCTATACAGACAAAAAGAAGCTTCTTATGCATTATTTAAGCATTTAGATTTTAGTATGAAGTACTTAGATATTTGTATTAAATATTTAGACCGGGGATGCCTGCTTGCTGTAATATTTTTTGCGCAACCAAAATGCAACATTTACCAATGCAATTAAAGCCGGCACTTCAACTAAAGGGCCAATCACCCCGGCAAAAGCTTGTCCACTATTGATGCCGAATACCCCAATGGCCACTGCAATAGCGAGTTCAAAATTATTTCCGGCGGCTGTAAAAGCTATAGATGCATTGGTTGAATAATCGGCACCCATTTTTTTGCCAATAAAAAAACTTACTACAAACATGATGGCAAAATAAATAACCAGGGGAATGGCTATTCTGATTACATCAAAAGGAATCTGCACAATCAGTTCACCCTTTAAACTAAACATGACCAGGATTGTAAACAACAATGCAATCAGCGTGATGGGAGAAACAAAAGGAATAAATTTTTGCTGATACCAGTCTTCTCCTTTTGCTTTTGACAAAAAATAGCGGGTTAAAAAACCAGCGGCAAAAGGAATACCAAGGTAGATGGCCACACTCTCTGCAATTTGCCCAATGCTTATATCAACCACAGCACCAGTAATGCCAAAGAACGGAGGCAACACAGTTATAAAAACATAGGCATACACACTGTATAAAAATACCTGGAAGATGCTGTTGAGTGCTACCAATCCCGCTGCATATTCACGGCTACCATCTGCCAATTCGTTCCACACAATTACCATGGCAATGCAGCGGGCAAGGCCGATCAAGATTAACCCCACCATGTATTCCGGGTAGCCATGCAAAAAAATGATGGCCAGCACAAACATTAGTATTGGACCAATCACCCAGTTTAAAAATAGAGACACACCCAACACTTTAGTATTCTTAAATACCTCCTTTAATTTATCATACCTCACTTTGGTAAAGGGTGGATACATCATTAAAATGAGTCCTATTGCTAATGGAATATTAATAGTACCAGTAGAATATGAATTAATAAAACTAGAAGACGAAGGAAAAAAATAACCGATGCCCACTCCAATGGCCATGGCTAAAAAAATCCACAACGTAAGATAGCGATCCAGGAAACTGAGCTTTTTTCGTTCGAGTGCCGGGGCACAGTTGTTTGCAGACATGGTTGTAAGTGCAAATAAAAATGGAATAATATTAAAAGTTGCCGGATTGATACGGCCGGCACTTTTAAATGTTTGTTTAGCAGCATCCCATTTCGGTAATACCGCCGCAGCAATCCTGATTACTAAGGCAACAGGTTGCATCCTTTTGATTTGTGTTCATGGCTATATTATTTATAAGCGAAAAATAAATACACATTTGTGTTCTAACAACATCCGCCACCGGGTGTGCAGCAGGATGGATCTGTGGGTTTTTCAGCATATACCGTTATGCTGAAAATACCTGTGCTGCCGGTTTTAAAAGAAGCCAGTTGCTCTTCGTTTAAATAATTTTTTAAAATATCATCGGGTATAACGATTGGCTTTTCTTTTTGAATAATCACATTTTTAAACCCATTGCCCTCAATTAATTCCATGTACACATCTCTTTGAATAGCACCGGCCACACAGCCTGCATACATTTCTGCATCTTTGCGTAAGGCATCTGGCAAAGCACCTGTTAGCACAACATCGGAAATACTAAAATGGCCACCGGGTTTGAGCACCCTGTAAATATCTTTGATCACCGCATCTTTGTTGGGCACCAGGTTCAGTACACAATTGCTTACAATCACATCTGCCACATCAGCACTCACGGGCATTTTTTCAATATCTCCCTGCCTGAATTCTACATTGTGAAAAGCCAGTTTTTCAGCATTAGCTCTTGCTTTATTAATCATTGCCGGCGTAAAATCAATGCCGATTACTTTCCCTGTCTCACCTGTTTCGGCACGGGCAATGAAACAATCGTTGCCTGCACCACTGCCGAGGTCAATTACCACATCGCCTTTTTTAATTTTGGCAAATTGTGTGGGTAGCCCGCAGCCCAGGCCAAGATCCGCATCCGCATTATAACCTTCCATAGTTGTGTAATCATCACTCATGATATTATACACTTCGGTACTGCAGCTACCTACACCGCAGCAGGAAGCCTGGTTGGTTTCTTTGTCCTGTAAGGCTATCCCGCTGTATTTTTCTCTAACTATGTCTTTAAGTTGTTGTTCTGTTTGCATCGCATTTATATTTATAATGAAAAGATTTTCGGGAAGCAATTTTAGTTCGCATTTGTGTTACTGCCCATTATGGAGCTGAGGCTTTCTAGAAAAATAGTATTGCGAAAATGTGTGGCTCCATAGGAGCAAATAAAACCCGCAATCTCCCAATTGCTACAAAGCTGATGCTCCTACGGAGCAAGCGCTACCTTCAACCGTTGGCAACGATTTTTAGCAACAGGCTTTTTCATTTTTTCCGTTTGGGTTTTTTTAGCAAACCTATTGCTGTATTAATAATTTCGCAATTGCCTTTCAGCCTCTTAGGGGCTACAACTTTGTAGAAAAAAATTATGTTACGAAGATGTTTGCTCCATAGGAGCAACACATTTTGCCTGTCAGAATTGTACCCAAATATTGCTTCTATGTAGCAATTAAAAACCAGCCCTGATGTCTATTGCTACAAAGCTGATGCTCCTGCGGAGTAAACCCTAACCTTCAACCGTTGGCAACAATTTTTAGCAACAGGCTTTATCATTTCTTACTTTCAGGTTCTTAAAAAGCAATCCAAATTCTGCATTAAATTTTTCAAACGCTTTCCAATTGATGCAGTAACAACTCCGGGGGCCATCAACGGAACCATTGATGAGACCTGCATTTTTTAATTCCTTTAAATGCTGGCTCACGGTACTTTGCGCCAACGGCAATACATCTACAATCTCTCCACAAATGCATTCATTTTTTTCAGCCAACACTTTCAAAATGGCAATTCTTGCCGGGTGCGCAATTGCTTTGGCAAATTCCGCCAGGGCCTGTTCCTTTTCAGTAAATGCCGCTTTTTTATTGAGAATCATCGATCAGATCATTTTATATCGCAAATATACGATCAAGAAATTCAGCCAACCAAATTTTTGTTTACCTTTTTTGGGCAAGGCATAAAAAAAGCTGCAAAAGAAATTTCCCCAGCCAATCCAATAAAGTATTTCAATTTACTTTTTTCTAAAGGCAAAGATCAGTTCATCAAGGTATTCACCGTTCTTGAACATGGTTCTACTAAATGTTGCTTCCAGCACGAAACATGCTTTCTCTAACACTTTTTGCGAAGCAAAATTGTTACCGAATGGGCGGGCAAAAATCCGGTTGATCTCAAAGTTTGTAAAGCTGTAATCTATCATCTGTTTGATTGGCGCTGGTAATAATTCCGTTCCCCCAGTAAGGCTCTGCCAGCCAATAGCCCATCTCGGCATTTTTACATTCTACGTCAGACTGTGGATGGATGCCAATTCCGCCAACAGCACTTCCCTCCACATCTATGGCAAAAATATTTGTGGGACTGCCCTGTATAGCAGATGAAATAAAGTTGGTGCCGGCTTCCCTTGTGTATGGATACGGAAATTTATTAGTCAAAAATTTGGCGATATTATCATTATTCGCAGACTCCACCAAACTGTCCAAATCACTCATCGTCCACGGACGAAGTATAAATTCCATAATTTAAAATTTCATTTGCTAGAGATATCCTCGCAAACCTTATTATTTACCTTCAATGGTTCAAATATTTTGCCTCTCACCTTTCGCCCCGTCCGATCGGCATTCAGCCGGGCGGGCCTTCACTTTTCACCTTTGACTTTTCACCTTTCACCTTTGCCTTTTGCCCTTTGCCTTTCACTTCCCCTCACTCCCTCCCATCCAACAAATTCCCCAGCCCACCCAACAGGCTCCCTTCCTCCTTCCGGTTGGTGGTAGCGTATTGTAGTATTCGCCCCGCAAGCCGACTTATGGGCAACGACTGCAACCAGACTTTACCCGGGCCTTGTAGTCGGGCAAAAAATAATCCTTCGCCGCCAAACATAAAATTCCTAACGCCTTTTACAAACTCAATATCGAAATCTACGCCTGCGGTGTATGCTACCACGCAGCCTGTATCCACTTTTAAAATTTCGCCGGGTAGCAAAGTGCGTTCTACTACATATCCGCCGGCATGTGCAAAAGCATAACCATCGCCCTCCAGCTTTTGCATAATAAAACCTTCCCCACCAAAAATACCGGTACCCAACCTTCGTTGCAGTTCAATGCCAATGCTCACCCCTTTTGCAGCACATAAAAAGGCATCCTTTTGGGTGATTACTTTTCCGCCCAACTCTTTTAGATCGAGCACAATTATTTTACCGGTGTAGGGGGATGCAAAGCTTACCCTTTTTTTCCCTTGACCTGTGTTGGTAAAAGCCGTCATAAACAAACTCTCGCCGGTGAGCAAGCGCTTTCCTGCACTTAACAATTTACCCATAAGGCCGCTTCCCTGCTGCTGGCTGCCATCTCCAAAAATGGTCTGCATTTCTATGCCGTTATCCATCATCATAAAAGCGCCGCTTTCTGCAATAGCGGTTTCATTGGGATCCAGTTCAATTTCTACAAATTGTAATTCTTCGCCGTAGATTTTGTAATCAATATCGTGGTTGGATCTCATTGTAAAATACTTTTAATTATTTAGAGAACAAATGAACATCATTCTTCCATTAAATTAAAAGAAAATATGCCAATGGCGAAAAGGAGGTACTATAAACCTACCGTGATACCAAGGCCATTGCCTGTGGCGGACAATTGCATGCGATCGGCAAGGCCATACAACTTTTTGCCGTGCCTGTTATGAATGGTATATAGGATGCCATCAAACAGCAATAATACTGCTCCCTGCAACATTACTGACTGTCCATATCCTTTCAACTTTGCAGGGTTACCAGTGCCCGTTTTGCTTTTTTCATTTAAGTATGCACCCCCAGCAATATAGGCAAGGTCAAGCCCGGCATTGAACAAGAACAACTTCTCCGTGGCATGTTGCTTTTTAACCGATGAGCTGTAAGACAAGTCGCCTTCTTTCTTTTTAGCCAGGTATCCTATTGTAGAGATTCCAAGGGTGATGCCATTCCAGATAGCATTCATTTCATGAAAGTATTTGTTACTCCCAGTAGTTTGAGAACTTGCGATGCTACCATAGATTACATTGGCCGCACTATACGCACCCAGTATCTTGAAGGCATTTTTGTCGATCTTATTTCTTTCGTTATTAAAAGCATTTAGTTGTTGTTGTTGGCTATAAGAAGGGCCGTGAACAGCTAGAGCCAGGATAAAGATGAGCATTTTTTTCATACCTGTATAAACGTTTGTTGCCCTAAAAAGGTTTTTGCTGGTAAAGCTTTGAGATGCCCACAAGGAATTTTTAACCCAAGGCTACCGGGCTTGAACCCCAGGCCAGAATTGAATATTCCTGATGCCAGACATTGCAAGGAATGATTTTAATTGTACCCTTGTGAACAGTGAGCAGGTTAACTTTGCTTTCAATCATTTTTTATGACGAAAACAATATTTATAGCCACTACTGAACCCTACAGTGGCAAATCAATTATAGCCCTTGGCCTCATCAATATGTTACTGGGCAAGGCCAGAAAAGTGGGTTATTTCAAACCCATAATCAACGAAGAGCCTGCAGAAAAAAAGGATGTGGACATAGAAACCATCGTTCATTATTTCGGTTTGCCCATAGCCTATGAGGATACCTATGCGTTTACCCGGCAGCATGCCATGAAGAAAATGGAATCGGACAGCACCCGTGGTGAGCTGATTAACAGTATTATAGGAAAGGTGAAAAAATTAGAAGAATCGTATGATTTTGTTGTGATAGAGGGAAGTGATTACCTCGGTGAGGGCACCGCCTTTGAATTTGAAACCAATGTGACCATTGCCAAGAATTTAAATGCACCCGTGATTATGGTGGTATCGGGCGAGCATAAAACCACGGCACAAGTTTTAAATACTGTGCAGGCCATGCTACGAAATTTTAACGTACGTGAAGTAGGCGTGCTTGCGGTGGTGGCTAATAAAGTAAAGAAAGAAGTTGTCAATGAACTGAAGGAATTGTTGACAACGCAACTGTCTTCAGAAACGATATTGGCAATAATACCCGAAAATAAAAAACTGCAGAACCCATCCATGAAGGAAATTCATGAGCAACTGGGCGGCAAATTATTGTATGGGCAGGAACAGTTGAACAACCAGGTAGACAACTTCGTAACGGGTGCTATGCACCTTCCGCATTTTTTAGATCATATTTCTGAAAATGTATTGATCGTTACACCAGGAGATAGGGGTGATATTATTATTGGAGCGTTGCAAGCTGGGCTGTCTGTAAACTACCCAAAAATTGCCGGGCTGGTGCTTACCGCCGGTCTTGTTCCTGAAGAACCTGTGATGCGTTTGCTCAATGGTCTGCAAACGGTGCTGCCAATTATTTCTGTAAAAGAAGGGACTTTTCACACAACAGCATTGCTTGGTTCTATCAGGTCACGCATTTCTTCCGACAATGACAAAAAAATTCAACTGGCCATTAGCACATTTGAAAAATATGTAGAAGTAAATATTTTGAATGAAAAGATTGTCACCTTCAAATCTGAAGGTATAACACCTCACATGTTTCAGTACCAGCTTGCCAAACGGGCCAAAAAAAGTACAAAGCATATTGTGTTACCCGAAGGAAATGAAGACCGGATTTTAAAAGCAGCGGCCCGGCTTATCACCCAGGAAATTGTTACCCTTACGCTACTTGGCAACCCTCATGAAATTGCAGCATCTATCAAACGGTTAGGACTAAACCTCGATTTAAACGATATACAAATTATAAATCCTGCCCAGTCTGAGCACTACAACGAGTACGTAGAAACGCTTTTTGAACTGCGAAAGAATAAAGGCCTCAAGATGGAAGCCGCTAGCGACCTTATGCTGGATGGTTCTTATTTTGGAACCATGATGGTGCACAAAGGCCATGCTGACGGAATGGTCTCCGGTGCCATTCATACCACACAGCATACAATAAGGCCTGCGTTACAGTTTGTAAAAACCAAGCCGGGTATATCAACGGTTTCCTCCGTATTTTTTATGTGCCTTCCAGATAGGGTTGCTGTTTTTGGAGATTGTGCCGTAAACCCAGACCCAACGGCAGAGCAACTTGCAGAGATCGCTATTTCATCTGCAGAAAGTAGTTTGCGTTTCGGCATTGAACCCAGGATTGCCATGCTGTCTTATTCTTCGGGCACATCGGGTGAGGGCGTAGATGTAGAAAAAGTAAG
This sequence comes from Chitinophagaceae bacterium, assembly GCA_043737055.1. Taxonomy (GTDB): domain Bacteria; phylum Bacteroidota; class Bacteroidia; order Chitinophagales; family Chitinophagaceae; genus Ferruginibacter. The sequence continues at coordinate 35,411 of JAYTBG010000270.1, forward strand.
ACTGGCCACAGAAATTGTAAAACAAAAAAGGCCCGATCTTAATGTAGAAGGACCTATTCAATATGACGCTGCTGTAGACCCGATTGTGGGTAAACAAAAAATGCCAGACTCGAAAGTTGCAGGCCAGGCAAGCGTACTTATTTTTCCGGATCTTAATACAGGAAACAATACTTACAAAGCGGTGCAAAGAGAAACGGGAGCACTGGCCATCGGCCCCATGCTGCAAGGCTTGAATAAACCGATCAATGATTTAAGTCGTGGCTGTACCGTTGATGATATTTTTAATACGGTTATTATTACTGCCATACAGGCACAGGAGGAGTGATTGGTGAATTTGATGATTTGATGATTTGGTGATTAGTTGATTAGTCAATTAGTCAATTAGTCAATTAGTGAAAACACTACTCAGAAGCACGGGTTTTAAAATTGCAAAAAATATTTAGCCACACATGAACATCTTTGTAATAAACAGCGGCAGTAGTTCTATAAAATACCAGTTGTTTAAAATGCCAGGCACGCAGCCAATTTGCAGTGGCCTCGTAGAAAGAATAGGTATGGAAGATGCACAAATCTTTCATAAGACATTTCTCCATGGTGAAGAAAAGCTTGTGAAGGAAACAGCCCCTATTGCGACACATGAAGCCGGGTTGTTGAAAGTAGCACAGCTACTCACTGCCGGGGAAAATGCAGTGATAAAAGATCCTAAAGAAATAAATGTGGTTGGCCACCGGGTAGTGCATGGTGGTGAAAGCTTCAAAGAAACTACCGTTATCAACACTGCTATCAAAGAAAAAATAAAAGAGTTGTTTGCGCTTGCGCCACTGCACAACCCCGCCAACTACCTTGGTATTGAGGTGGCAGAAAAAATATTTAGTCTCGCTACGCAGGTGGCAGTCTTCGATACTTCCTTTCACCAGAGCATGCCCGCAGATGCATTCAGGTACGCCATCCCACAAAAATTTTATACAGAATACCGCATCCGGGCCTACGGGTTTCATGGCACATCGCACAAGTATGTAAGCCGGCAGGCCACGGCATATTTGAATAAGGCAGGCGCTAAACTAATTACCATTCACCTGGGTAATGGCTGCAGCATGGCCGCGGTAGAGGCAGAAAAATCGTTAGACACAACCATGGGGTTTGGTCCGTTGAGCGGCCTGGTGATGGGCACCCGGGCAGGCGATATTGATCCCTCCATTATTTTTCACCTGGTAGAACAACTGGGCTATCCGTTAAAAGAAGTGAGTGAATTGCTGAATAAAAAAAGCGGCATGCAAGGGTTGACGGGGTTGAGTGACATGCGGGATATCAACAAAGCTGCCGAGGCGGGCAACCCTGATGCTATCATCGCTACAGCAATGTATACTTACCGCATTAAAAAATATATTGGTGCTTATGCTGCAATATTGAATGGGCTGGATGCGATTGTGTTTACTGCAGGCGTGGGAGAAAATGCTGCGAACATCCGGGAGCAGGTTTGCAACAACATGCAGTACCTCGGCATTCATCTCGATGAAGAAAAGAATCTGCAGGCAAAAGGAACTCTACGAGAAATTAGCATACCAACATCGCCTGTAAAAATACTCGTGATTGCTACCAACGAGGAACTAGAGATTGCGCAACAATGTTATGAATTGTTGTTGACAAATCTCTCCAAATAAAAAGCTGCAGGTTACGCTGCAGCTTTTACGATTCATCTTTTGACTCAATATTTATTTCAACTTCTCCGTCATAAATTCTACCAATCTTTCGTCGCTCATTTTATTAGAGGTGCACTCGAAGGTGTGAGTATTTTTAAATTGTGGGGTATCTGCAAGGTGCCGCATAAATTGTTCCTGCGATGTGCCTGTTCCCGTTAAATGCACCTTGCTGGCATTTTGCATGTGAGACGTAATTTCTTTAAAAAATTTTCCCTGCAAGGTTTTTTCGTGGTTGTTAGCATTCTTTTCACTCGAGTTTTGAGAACTCTCTTCCCCTTTCACATGAGCAACTACCACAAGGTTGTTGTCGTCGCTACCATCGCTGCCTACTATTACTGCGTTAAAATTGTCCATCCAAACGCCAAATTCATTTTTGTTAGCCATAATTTATCTTTTAATGTAGCCGTAGTTAATCAATAACCATACCGTGGAAACTTTATAGATCATATTACAGCAATTACTATACTGGTGAAGAAGCTATACGGGAGATTTCTCAGATTAAATTAGGAATAGCTGTTATCCTTTCTTCTTGGACTTCTTCGCTGTCTTTCCAGGTTTTAAAATCACCTTTGTCCAGCCCCTATCTCTGTCATCAAAATGTTTGTACGCCGCAGGTGCCTCATCCAGCGAAAGCTCGTGTGATATAATGCGGGAGGGTTGAGCTTTACCGGCGGCAATAAGTGTGCACAGTTGCCGATTGTATGACTTTACATTTGCCTGGCCTGTTGCAATGGTTTGACCTTTCATCCAGAAATTGCCAAAGTCAAAATTCATATGTCCTGTTTTTTGAAGAGCCTCTTTAGATTTTGGATCTTTGGGAACAAATACGCCCACTACACCAATACAACCAGTGGCTTTAACTGCCAGCACCAATTCATTCATGGTGATGTTGGAATGCTCCACGCCGTATTTATCACAACATTGATAACCCACACATTCGCAACCCTTGTCTGCGCCTACTCCTTTGGTGAGTTCGAGTACCTGGTCTACCGCAGGCGCCTTTGAAAAATTAATAGCAATGGCACCTAATTCTTCTGCAAGCTTCAAACGATCTTTTTGGTTGTCTACCACCATTACTTTGCTGGCGCCTTTAATAATCGCAGAATGTGCTGCCATAAGGCCTACCGGGCCAGCACCATAAATTACAACAGAGTCGCCGGGTTGTACGCTCGCAAGCTCGGTTGCATGGTAACCTGTCGGAAATATATCAGACAACATCACATAATCATTTTCTTTTTCTACTGCATCTTCAGGAAGTACTAAACAATTAAAATCACCGTAAGGCACCAGCAGGTATTCTGCCTGCCCACCGCTGTAGGGGCCCATCCCCGCAAAACCATAAGCGGCACCTGCGGTACCGGGGTTCATGGTAAGACAATAACCTGTCAACCCACTTTCGCAATTTTTACAATGCCCACAGCCAATATTGAAGGGCAGGCAAACCATATCGCCTACTTTGATGTGATGAACCGAACTCCCAACTTCTACAACTTGCCCCATATTTTCATGACCAAGAGTTTTCCCTTTCTCCATGTCGGTTCTCCCTTCGTACATATGAAGATCAGAGCCACAAATATTGGTAGTTGTTATTTTTACCAGTACATCCGTTGCCATTTCTATTTGCGCATCGGGCATTTCAGATACCCTCACATCAAAGGGGCCCTAATAAACAAGTGCTTTCATTTAAGTTTTATTTAAAAGTGATAAGGTGAAGTCTATAAAATAGTGGTCTTAAAATTTAGGTGGTAGTTTAAGAGGGGAAATATGGAATAAAAATTTACAAAGGCTGTACGAGATTTTTTAAAGTGCCGTAAAACAATCAGGGAGATTTTGTGTAGAAATTATGGGGCATGTCAAAGCGTTGACATTGTCTAACCGTGTAGAGCTTAAAACCAAGCCAAATAAGGAAGACCTTGATCCATAAGAAACATTATTAAATGGGCCGCCCTACAATCGTTCGGATTGAAAACTATTCTATGAAAGTTGTTTATCAAAACATAAACTTGTTTCTACGCCGGCATATTGGCCATAATTGGGAATTCTATGATACCCATTTTTTTCGTAAAGCCTGATGGCTTCGGGCTGTTTTACACCCGTCTCTAAAATGCATTGTGAAAAACCCAATTCTAGAGCCCAGGTTTCTAACGCCTCCAGCAAAACAGTGGCAACGCCATGCCCCCTTGCGCTTGGCAGGGAGTACATTCTTTTCACTTCCATGGCCTGATCGTCGTACTTCTTGATAGCCCCGCAGGCAATGGCTTGCCCATTCTCGTAACCCAACACTACATTCTTAATAGTATCAAGTTGATTAAACTGGTCATAAAAGGAATGGTCTTCGCCATCCCGTACAGCAAGCTCGGCATCCAACAATTTTACGAGTGCCTTAAACTGCGGATTGCTGGCATCGGTTCTTTCAATTTCTATCATACAAATTATTTTTTTTAGGTACTTCTATTTATAGTTTTTATTGTACTCCTAAATGGGTTAAAGCCCAGCCGTAAAGAGTCTGGTTGTTGTAACCCCAGCCTTAAGGCTGGGGTTAGTGAAATACAATATAGAACCGGACTTTAGCCCAAAATGAATCATCTGGTCAGCCAACAATGATTTAAAATTAGAAATAAAAAGTGTACTAATAGGCAGTTTCTCCTGACATCTTTAAACGAAAATGCCCCGGTACACCCAGGGCATTTTTATTAAACTATCTATCTTTCTAAAACCAACTCTTTACATGCAGTTCTGAAGCATCTTTTAGTTTCCTTACTCTCCTGCTCACTTTGATGTTGTGCTTAACAGCAGTAACGATCATTAGTGGAATAAACAAGAATATCATTGGCGGAATTCCCAAAAAGCTGATCCACTTGCCACCATACATTCTCCGCATCGGCCTGCGCAATCTTTCTGCTATCAGGTACATAGCCGGCACAATGATCAGCGTCATAAAGAAGGCGAAAGCCAAACCAAAGATGATCGTCCAACTCAAAGGTTTCCAAAAAGCAACATTATCGCCACCAAAGAAAATATGCGGATTCAATTCTGAAAACAAAGTGATGAAGTTGATGTTGAAACCAACTGCAATGGGTATAAAAGCCAGTATCGCAGCCAATGCGGTTAGCAACACCGGTATGATACGTGTTTTACCGGCTTCAATTACCGCCTCCCTCGTCTTCATTCCCCGACTTCTCAACTCCTCCGCAAACTCTATTACTAAAATGCCATTTTTTACTACTATACCTGCAAGGCCTACAATACCTAAACCGGTCATCAGTACAGAAGCTTCCATTCCAAAAATAGAGAAGCCAAGCAATACACCTATCACACTAAACACAATCTCTGTTAGAATGATGATGGACTTGCTTACTGAATTAAACTGCAACACCAGTGTGAGCAAAATAAGACCAAGTGCAATCATCAACGCCTTCAAAAGGAACGCACCGGTTTCGGCCTGTTGCTCTCCTTCACCTGTTTGAGTAATGGTAACACCATCACCCTTTTTAGTGAAAGATGCTATATGGCCACCAATCACCTGGTTTACCGAGGTGGCATTGTAACCTTGCGTAGTCAATACATTAGAGCGCAGGGTGATCAGGCGTTTTTGATTCTTTCTTTTGACGCTTCCGAATGTGCTGGTAGGCTCTACCGTTACTAGCGAACTTATAGGTATATTTTTTACTGCGCCGCCAGTTGCAAAATCCCTGAAACTGATGCGCATGTTCAACAGGTCTGTCAAGCTTTTTCGCTGCAGTTCATTGTTGCGTAGCTGAATCTTATACTCGTCTTTTCCTTCCTTAATTTTTGAAACCTCTTTACCAAACAAGGCAGTACGAATGGCCAGCCCAACCTGTGCAGACGATACACCTGCTATCAATGCTCGCTGCCTGTCTACAGTTAAAGTTATTTCAGGGTTGTTTAAATCCACATCCATCTTCAACTCCTCTACACCTGGCACCTGTATAGAATCAAGGTAATTCTTAAGGTTCACAGAAGTCTTCACCAGGTTGTCAAAATCTTCACTGGCAATCTCGATATTGATAGGAGGGTCAGTTGGTGGCCCACCGCTCTCCTGGTCTACACTGATCTCCGCACCGGGGATGCCGGTGATGGCAGCACGAATTTCATCCAGGTATGGCTTCGAACTTTTACCATGTCGCTTTTCATACTCTACAAAAGAAACCTGTATTCTACCCAACTCACTTCTTGTACTTCTATCACCAGATGCAGGATCACCGGCGCCAATCGCCACATTGCTAATCACACTTTCTACAATAGAATTTTTAATGCCTCTAGCATTATCAATCTCCAACACTTTATTTACTTTAGTCTCCAGCGTTTTTACGATAGAGTCAGTGTACTCTACACTCGTACCCACAGGCAATTTCATGTACACATAAATCTGGTTAGGGTCGCCCTTGGGAAAGAATGCTATGCCAACCCTGCCACTGGTTACAGAGATCCCAAAAATTACAACAGACGATACTAACAAGAGTACCGTACCCAATAACAAATGAACGGGTCTCCAACCTTTAAGCGACCAGCGCAAGAGTTTTTCGTAACGGTTCATAATGGCCGGCAGTACTTTATTTTGAAAGCTGTGGATAGCATCGTCCAAAACATAAGCGTTAAATATCATCAGCAAGGCTGCAAAGATTAGCAAGTTTGCAAAGAATATATTCAACGTTCCTCCATTGGCAGTAATGGTTACAGTTAATCCAAGTGCCTCAGGCAAGAGAACAGATAGATACAATATAATTGCTGCAATGATTACTGTAATAAAAAATGGCTTTCTGAATATGGCAGATTTATGCTTCTTATCGCTCTCCGGATGATTCATAAAATCTACCGCAAAAACGGGGTTCATGATAAAGGCTACCACAAGCGATGCCGCCAATGTAAAAATGAGCATCGTGGGCAGGTATACCATGAACCGCCCAATAATGCCCGGCCAAAATAATAAAGGAAAAAAGGGAGCAAGCGTAGTTAGCGTTCCGGCAAGCACCGGAACAAATACTTCGCCGGCTGCCCGCTTGGTGGCGATGTCGACGGGAATTTTACCCATACCCTCTACAAATATCCTGTGCGTATTTTCTATTACTACAATGGCATCATCTACAATAATACCCAGCCCAAAGAGCAAGGCAAACAGCACCATAAAGTTTAATGTTACATGCGTACCTACTATAAGATCGGCACCCGGCAAAAACACAAAGGCCACAAACATACTAAGCGGTACACTCAGTGCCACAAAGAAGGCATTGGTAACACCCATAAAAAACATCAACACAATCAACACCAGCAAAAATCCAATGATGATGGAGTTTACCAACTCATTGAAAGATGCTTTTGTTTTTACACTTTGGTCACCGGTGATTACGGCGTTCAAGTTTTCAGGAAACGTAACCCCTTTGTTTTGGGCTACTATCTTTTGAACAGCATCACTTGTTTCAATCAGGTTTTCTCCACTTCTTTTTATAATATTAAGCGTTACTACATTCTTGCCATCAAGCCGTGCAAAGCTCTCCGCATTTTTGGTGGTGTCTTTTATTACGGCAATATCTTTCAGGTATATGGGAAAGCCCCCAGTATTTCTAACGATCACCTGCTCTATGTCGAGGGCGGTTCTAAACTGACCCTTCAATTGCAGGTTACGTTTCATACTACCCACGTCTAATAAACCGCCGGAAATGTCCAGGTTTTCTCTCTGTACAGCATTACTGATATCATCAAACGTTATAGCTGCAGTTTGCATCCGGTAATTATCTACATTTATCTGGAACTCTCTCTCCGGCGCACCCACAATATCTATCCTGTTTATCTGCGGAATTTCTTCGAGCTTGTCTTTAAGATCATCTGCATATTGCTTCAGTCTTATCATGTCGTAGTCGCCGCTCAGGTTCACATACATAATCGGCTGATCACTCAGGTTTACAGCCAAAGCCGTGGGCTCCTGGGTAAGATCTGTTGGCAGGTCCTGCTTGGCTTTGTCAATCGCATCTTTCACTTTCTGTAACGCTATATCTACTTTTACGTCTGTGTCAAATTCAATTTGTATAGCACTAAAGTCTTGCTGAGACGTACTCGTAAATTTTTTAATAGGCGCACCTGTGATGCCCTTTATCTCTATTTCTATGGGCCTTGTCACCAGGTTTTCAATATCCTTGGGAGAGTTTCCTACATACACGGTTTGCACATATATGGTGGGTATCACAATGTCAGGAAACTGTTCTTTGGGCAATGTCACAAACTGGTAAATACCAATCAGCGTGATAATCACCATCACGAGGTAAATAGAAGTTTTATTGCTTATGCTCCAGGAAGTGGGCTTAAATTCTTTGAACTTATCTTTTATCTTATTTGAACTCATACAATTAATTTATTGGTATTTTTCTATCCTGTTTGTTGTTGGGAGCCAGGCAGCAGTCAGCATTTCGGCTTCGGTCCCGCTATCCGCTGCAAGTCCTCGTTCGTTCCTCACTTGCGGGCTTTCCGCTGCTATCGGGGCTAGTAACCCGGCCATAGTATTTCAATCAACATTTATAACGGCAGTTGCTGTATTAATTACTCGTCTTCAATTGCTGACCTTCGTACAAGCTGGCAAAACCTTCAACAATTAATTGGTCGCCTGCCTTTAAGCCTGTTTTAATTTCCAACTGATCTCCATTAAGCATCCCAATATTCACATTGCGTTTGCGTGCAAATAATTTTCCTTTTTCTGCCACAGCTACCATTACAAATTTTCCCTTATCGTCATTCTGTAAAGTATTCAATGGAATGATGATAGAGTTCGGAGCACTGTAGTCTCTTATTTTCATGGTGGCAAGCTGGTTAGGTTTAAACGAGGGGTCGGAAGGGAGTTTGGCCTCTACCACAAATCCACGATTGTTCACATTTATAGATGCACCTGTAAAGCTCACGGTCGTGTTGATCGTCCTGTTAGCATCCGGAAGAAATACGATAACGGCTGTTCCTTTTTGCACGGTGCCCAAATAGTTTTCCGGCATGTTGCTGATCACTTTCAGGTTGCTGGTATTCACAATTTTTATTTGCGGGCCGGCAGCAGTCATCCCTTGAAAAATTTCACCCACTTTTATATTCACAACATCTGCAACACCACTCACATCACTGTATACAGAAGCGGTACTCAATTGTTCCTGGGCCAGTTTTACACCTTCATTTACCTGCCTTAGCTGGCTCTCCAGCGTAGCTACATTGGTTTGAGCAGTTAACAATTGTACTTCTGTACCAATGCCCTGATTCCATAAGTTTTTCTGGCGCTGGTAAATGCTTTTGGCAAGTGTGAGCTGCGATTGTATACCACCAGCTTGCTGCCGTGCTGCCACTACCTGCTGGCGCTGTATGGCATCGTCTAACCTTAGCAGTAACTGACCTTTTCTTACCCTATCTCCCTGCCTCACCAGTACTGCCTTTACCTGGCCACCCATGCCACGAGGAGAGATGTAAGAAATATTTTCTGCATCTATGGTGCCTTGTAATTCTATATAATGCTCAAAATTTTGCTGCGCAACAGGGGCTATCGCTACCAGTTTTATTTTCGCAGGATTGCTGCTGCTTGTATCCAGCTTAGATATTTCTGCCTGCAACTTCAGCATCTCCTGTGTACGCTCATCGTTTTCCGATTTTAATTTTTCCAATGCCGCCTTCTTGTCGTTTAGCAAGGCATTGCCTTCTTTTTTACTGTTGCCACAAGCAGATAAAAAAATGATGGCTATCAGTGATGGTAAAATGTATTGTTTCATGTTGATCCTTTTATAATTTAGTTCTGTTAGTGTT
>JAYTBG010000271.1:0-3792 GCA_043737055.1 Chitinophagaceae bacterium
AATTCATACCGCTCTTCTTTCGGAAACTTAATGGCAATATTTTTTTTGATGAACATATACATTTCATGAGATTTTTTCCAAACATCCAGTTTTTTATAATCTCTCACATAGCAAGGTTTAAGGCTTAAAGAAGGTAGAAGGTAGGAGGCATAAGGCTTAAGCCCGTGACTGCTTCACCACTTGGTAATTTATGTTAAAAATATTTTTAACTTCTACAAAAATCCTCTGATCTCATTTATTGAAAGCCTCTTCACCTGTCAGACTGTGCACCCGTCAGCCTTCCTCCAACCTTCCTATGCCATATGCACTATACCTTACGCCTCCACCTGCATTACTTATGAGTTACACCCTCCACCTTTTACCTTCCTCCTGCCTTCATTATGCCTTCTGCCCTACACCTCAGGCCTTCTTTAAGCCTTACTCATGCCGCACTCCTGTCTTCCTTATGCCTTATGCCCCACACCTTAAGCCTTTCTGCAGCCTTTGCCTTCTTCAAAACGCCCCTGCCTTCAACCTCAACCCCGCCATCTCTTCCAGCCCAAACATCAGATTCATATTCTGCACCGCCTGCCCGCTGGCACCTTTTAGTAAATTATCAATTGCAGAATGAACTACTAGTTTAGTTCCTACCTTTTCTAATTGTATTACTGCCTTGTTGCTGTTGACCACCTGTTTCATACTGATGGGATCATTGCTGATGTGTACGAATGGATGCTCTTTATAAAATGCTTTGTAGATCAATTCCAGTTCCTCCAAAGCCAGGTCACAATGCAATTGCGAACTGACAAAGATTCCCCTTGTAAAATCGCCACGCCATGGAACAAAATTTAAGTCGATAGTTTTCGCTGGCTGGGGTTGCAGCAGTGACTCTCCTATCTCTCCAAGGTGTTGGTGGCTCAAGGTTTTATAAGCCTGTATATTATTGGCTCTCCAACTAAAATGCGAAGTGCCGGAAAGCGATTGTCCGGCACCGGTAGACCCTGTTATTCCTGTTGTGTAAATATCTGTTAACAAACCTTCCTTTGCCAGCGGCAACAAACCCAACTGGATAGCAGTAGCAAAACAACCGGGGTTGGCTATGCTGTTGGCTGTTCTAATTTTCTCTTTGTTCAATTCCGGTAATCCATAAACAAAATTTCTTTCCCCTGCGGTCGAATCTTCTTTTAAACGAAAATCGTTGCCTATGTCAATTAATTTAAGAGATGCAGGTAGTTCATTTTCGGCAACAAATTTTTTGGCCTCTCCATGCCCGGCGCAAAAAAACAAAACATTGATATCAAAATGATGATCTGCAGAAAATAATAATTCGGTACTGCCCAGTAAATCTTCATGCACTTTACTCAAAGGGTTGCCTGCATTGCTTTTGCTCTGCACAAAAATAATTTCCGCCTGCGGGTGATTCAGCAATATCCTGATCAGTTCCCCACCGGTATAACCAGCTCCTCCTATGATACCTACACGAAGAGGACCCTCCATCCTCTCCCGAAAGGAGGAGGCTTGCGAAGACTCTGATACTTTGCTATCAAGCATGAATAAAACTTTAAAAATTGACTTTGAAATGTTTGTACCTATTCCGAAAAGTTGAAATTCAAATATCGCATGAAACCATTTTACCAATTAAGTATTTACCTAATTCACCAATCCTATAACCAACTATCTCACTACTCAACCATGAAGCATTAACCATCGACTATAGAACATAAACCATCTAACCCTTAAACCCCTCACTGCCCTCCGCCTCTTTCTTTACCAAATGATAAATGCTTGTCTGGTTACCAAAGATCTTTGAAAAGCCCCTTACATCTTCACCAGTCCAGCCGGTATTCATTTCACCATAGCTTCCAAACCTGCTACTCATCAAATCGTATGCAGACTCAATACCGGTTATTACAAACCGGTAGGGCAATAACTCCACGAATACATCCCCTGTTACGTGTGCCTGTGTGCTTTCAAAAAAAGCTTCAATGTCTCTCATTGCCGGATCCATAATTTGGCCCTCGTGCAGCCAGTTACCGTAAAATTGCGCAAGGTTATCTTTAATATTTAACTGCCATTTTGTGAGCACATTTTTTTCGAGTGCATGATGCGCTTTTAAAATAACCATGGGTGCTGCTGCTTCAAAACCTACACGCCCTTTGATGCCAATGATGGTATCCCCCACATGCACATCTCTGCCAATGGCATAAGGGCCCGCTATCTTTTGTAGATGTTGAATAGCTTCTGTTGGATGAGAAAATGTCTGATCATTTATCATGGACAATTGCCCCTTGGCGAATGACAATTTAATATTCTCTGCATTCAGTGAAGCATCTAGCTGTGTAGGCCAAGCTTCTTCCGGCAACATACCATTGCTCTTTAATGTTTCTTTTCCTCCTACGCTGGTTCCCCATAAACCCTTATTGATAGAGTACGCAGACTTTTCAAAATTCATGTCTACACCGTTTTCTTTAAGGTAGGCGATTTCGGTTTCCCTGCTCAACTTCATATCCCTGATGGGAGTGATGATTTCCGCACCAGGGAGCATGCTATTGATGATCATATCAAACCGCACCTGGTCGTTGCCAGCACCAGTACTACCATGGGCAACCGCTAAAGCATTTATTTTTTTAGCATGGGCGGCTATGTTCAGTGCCTGGCTCAATCTTTCGGCACTCACGCTCAAAGGATAGGTGTTGTTTTTTAATACATTTCCAAACACCAGGTATTTTACGATGCTGTCGTAATAATCTTTTACTGCATCAATGGTTGTATGTGTGGTTACGCCCAGTTTGAATGCATGCGCTTCAGTTTGCTCTAGTTCCTGTTGGCTAAAACCACCAGTGTTGACTAACACGGAATGTACTTCGTAGCCTTTTTGCTTCGTAAGAAATACAGCGCAAAAACTAGTATCTAAACCGCCACTAAAACCAAGCACCAGTTTTTTACTATTGCCATCAGGTATCACAGAATCATCGAAAGCAAAAGAGGTTAATTTATTTGCCATGCATCGATTTTTAAAAATTATAAAAGAAGTTTAAGACCGTTTTGCCAGCCCCGGCAATCTTTTGGTTGCCCAACAACATTTTCATAAGCTTGCTTTGTTTGATGCGCATGAAGCGCTCATACAGCTTAGAATATTGCTTAAAATCTTCTGCTGTTTCCTCGGGCTCGTAACGATCTGTAGGATCGTACAGCATTGCAGTGCACATGCAATTTTTACGATCCTTACTCACGAGTATATCAAAGTTTACACAGCTCCTGCAGCCGGCCCAAAACTGCTCATCATCCGTTAGTTCACTGTAGGTAACGGGTTCATAACCCAGGTCGGAATTAATCTTCATCACGGCAAGCCCCGTAGTGAGGCCAAAAATTTTTGCGTCGGGGTACTTTTTGCGGGACAGTTGAAAGATGTTCTCCTTTATTTTTTTTGCAACGCCGCTCTTACGAAAGGCTGGTGCTACAATCAGGCCACTGTTGGCCACAAAAGAGTCGTGCCCCCAAGCTTCAATGTAACAGAAGCCCACCCAGTCACCTTCGGCGGTAACGGCAATAACGGCTTTACCTTCGCTCATTTTTGCTGCAACATATTCGGGTGATCGCTGTGCTATGCCTGTGCCCCGGGCTTTTGCAGAAGATTCCATTTCTGCAGTGATGATGGGTGCGTAATATATATCGTCTGCCGTGGCAGTTCTTATAATGATACTTGCTTGTTCCAATTTGTTTGAAATTGAAAGGATGAAAAATATGTAGAAAATGAAGGCTGCACGTAGGGTGCAAATAGTCAGGGGGATTTTTTCACTGATAGGGGCAGAT
>JAYTBG010000272.1:0-3788 GCA_043737055.1 Chitinophagaceae bacterium
CAACGGGATTCTGCGATACCATTGGATAAAGGAGATTTTGATATTACACTAAACCTTGCAAGTCCCGGCGCCTCAATACCTGCAATTACACTGGATATAAATATCAACCTGTTGTCTGGAGAAAAGGCATCTATCAGGGGTTGGGTTTCATAGTAAAGTATAGCTGTACCCATTAATCCACCACCTGCAAAAAGACGATACCAAGTCTGATCTGGCCTTTCAACCCTTGTTGTTTTTTGCAATAAGTCTATATAAAGTATAGAACCACTATAACCAAATAAACTATTCATCAGTATTATTCCTTTTAAACCTCCAAGCAATTTCAGGTTATTTGATTACAGTAATTTGGGTAACCCAGCTCCGCTATTCATATTGGGATTTCTTATTACAATATTGCCATGTGTTAACCAATCATTTGCAACCTTTCGTATCGCTTCCATATCATTTCCACCCACACCAATTAAAGAATAATAGACACCGCTTTCAGCCTCTTCATTTGGCAATGCATAAAAATCCATCCCAGCCGGAGAGAAATGGTTTGGATAAAGCTGTAATGAATCCTTATTTACTTCATGTAACTGGCTATTTAGCCAACCTATAGGCCAATGGTCCCAGCATTGAGAAATCCATCCGAGCCCCCCCGTATCGGTATGGCTATGTTCTTTAATTCGGGTAAAGTCGTGGCGGAAGCCAGATGCATCACCAAATACACAAAAAGGAGATCCCTCTTTTGTTGGCAGCACAAGTACTATTCCCTCTGCATCGTCCAATTCTTTCCAGTTGTTGCCAGTTCGGCTAGGAGCGGCTTTATAAAGAGTATCTGTTTTGTGTTTCCAAAAAACATCATAACGTTTTGGGGAGAAGACATCTAAAACAGCCAGTGCATGATGCTCTTGGGTTTGGTCGTTCTGATTTAAAATATCAACCCATGTTTTACCGACCGGACACATACCAATAAGTTCGATGGGTTCCCGGCTATGACCGTAAATATCATTTCTTAAACTGGTATAGGTTTGTTTGCGAACAATCAGCCCGTTTGGATAGGCCCAAAAATCCTCAATTCCCCGGAAATATGGTTCACCGGTATCCTGGTTTACACCATAATATGTCCATCGAACCCAAACCCTTTCAGGGCCTGGTTCCATAATCTCCACAAAAGTATTTCGATCCCTTCGACCGGGTGTATTAAAAAGTTCGGCACGCCCTCCATTGCCTTCAAAAAACTGGTAACATACACCGGCACCTGAAGGAAGCTCTATGAACGGGCAATAACTACATTCATGTGCAAAAATGAACCGGTAAGAAAAATCTTTCCAATAAATAACAAATGCTTTTTTAGGATTACCATCAGCATTAGGAGGATACTTAAGTTCTCCCTGATAATTTCCGTAAACATAATCTGAAACTTCGGCAACAGAAACACCTTTCGATTTCAAACCATTTAATTCAGCTATAGGCATGGCACCGGGTTTTGAAAATGCTTTTGATATTGCCAACTTTTTTATTCTTAGATTAACATCCTTAACTGCACCTTTTGGAAGATCAATTTTCACAGTAGCAAATCCATCCATAGATGGTACGGTTAATTCATAATTACCTTCCGGAAGATTTTTAAATTCAAACTTTCCACTATAAGCACTTGTTATGATACGTACTTTTTTTGTTGCGGTGTTTAATAATTTTACCTGAGAATTAGGGATGTATATATCTGATCCTCCAAGTACAATTCCTTTGATTGAACTAAAAACATTTTCATCAAAAAAGCTACTTCTGCCAGAAGCAAAAAGTGCATTTGATTGAAGAGTTCCTGCAACACCAATAATTGTACTGGCAATAAATTTCCGGCGGTTAAATGATCCTTTTTTTGACATAAAAACTAACTGTTGAAAGTATAAAAATTTGACAGTATTAATTTTCAGTTTTTATAGTTAAGTACTGAATTAAATTACCCGGTCATTTCCCCCATCAACAGGAATTTGTGCACCTGTTGTTTTAGAAAATAATGAACCGCATAACTCGATTGCTAATTCGCTTACGTCTTTACTGTAAACTTCTGTACCTAATACATTATTTCTTTTATAGGCTTCTACGGTTAATCCATAATTTTTTGCACGGGCTGCCAGTACCTCATCTGTCCATATCCCAGTATCGAAAACAGCATTTGGATGAACTGTATTTATACGAATACCATCCTTCCCCCACTCTAAAGCAGCAACTCTTGCCAATTGATTAAGGGCAGCTTTTGACGCAGAATAAGCTGCAGCGCCAGGGCCTGGTGCAGGAACATTTTTGGAGCCAATGATAACTATTCTTCCTCCCATGGGAGCCAACTTTAAAAAAGGATATGATTCGTGAAGTAATACAAAATTCGAATCCAGATTAATTTCCATAACCTTTTTCCAATCCTTTCTTTGCAACAATCCTATAAGCACACTTGGCGGAAAAATTCCGGCATTTAACACCAGAATATCTAGCCCCCCAAACGATTGGATGGTTTTATCTATAGCTGCAATAATTTGTGAGTCGGAAGTAATATCACATTCTATACCTGTGTAGGCATCATTGCTGAATAAGTTTTTAACGGATGGGTTTATATCTAAACCTGCTACCGCTGCTCCCCTTTTAAGTAATGATTCTACACAAGCCTTTCCAATACCAGATGCAGCACCAGTAACCAAAGCTATTTCACCGGAAAAAACGGGAAGCTTGCCCGACTTTGAAAGTTTTGCCTGTTCCAGTTCCCAGTATTCAACATCAAAAATATCTTTGGCTGATAAAGCTTTATACCCTCCTAAACCAGTAGCCAATTGAATTATATCAATTGTATGATCATAAATATCTGCTACAATATTTGCGTCTTTAACAGTTTTGCCAATAGCACATACCCCTAACTGAGGATCGAGTATTACGCGGGGGGCAGCATCCAGTATTTTCTTTCTTTCTTTTGCTAACGGTTCATTTTCCAAAAAATATTTTTTATAGTCCTCTGCATATTGTTCTACATTTCTTCCAATAAGGGGTAACCGTTTGGTACGTATAACATGATCTGGAGTTGCCGGTCCTTGTTGTGAAATTACATCCAGGTCAGGACGATTTGTAAATGACAAACTTTTGGTATCTGCATTACATTTCATGATAACCGGGAAACCGGCTACCTTGGAAACCTTATTTCTTAAACTAACAATTTCTTCAGAAAGTCGGATCTCTTTTTTCCCGGTAGCAAATGAGGTTACATTAATAACATTTTGCTTAAGATAATTTTCTGCCAGCCCTACCAATTCAATCATGTTATTATAGGATGTCTCAGCAGTATCACCAAAAGAAAAAATGCCATGATTGAATAAAATCAATCCTATTTTATCGTTGGTAAGGTTTTCCTTTAATAGTTTAGCACATAACCTGGATAAATCAAAACCTGGCATTACATAGGGAATGTACACAACGGTTTCCTTAAAAATTTCTCTCAAAATTTTTTCACCATTTAAAGAATTGGATATGGCTACTATAGCATCGGCATGAGTATGATCAACATAAGTATAAGGGATTACAGCGTGTAAAATTGCCTCGACGGAAGGTATTGGTGCTGTAGATATTGTTAGATGAGTAACCATCTCGTTTACCATTGCTGAATCTGATAAAACCGATAAGTTCGATAATTTTTTTAAATGATTTAAGCTAACGGGGGAAAACCCATCAGATGTAATTGTTTCAAGATCCCATCCGCTTCCTTTTACGTACAGGACATCTTCATCTTCTCCAAAGATATTTTTTTGTGTAACCTTAACAGA
>JAYTBG010000273.1:0-3786 GCA_043737055.1 Chitinophagaceae bacterium
CCGGCCCAACCCTGGGCAGGTTCTAAAATCACGCAACCCACGTTGCCAACGGTGCCTTCTTGTACAAATTCATCGTAGAATTTTATATAAGCATCAGTATCAATTTGACCGTCAGCTTTTTTAAACAATGGTCTATAAGGATCGGGTTTGGGTATCATATAAAAGCCTGGCGCGCGCGTTGCACCGTAGCTAAAAACGTCACCACGATACATTTGCGCGGCACTAACCGCACCCATTGTCTTGCCATGGAAATCGCGAAAAAAAGCCAAAAATTCTTGTTTATTGGTAATGGCTCTTGCTGCCCGAAGTCCTGCCTCTACGGCTGTAGTCCCATCACTATAAAGTTGAATTGAATTCAACCCTTTTGGTAAAATGCCTGCCATTTTCTCCATTAGCTTCTCCTTTACAGGTGTGCTAAAATCATGACAGTTCATGAGTCGATTTGCCCAATGCGAAATCGCTTCTGAAATTTTTGGATGACAATGCCCTAAAGACGTTACGTATATCCCGGAGGAAAAATCTAAATAGCGATTACCGTCTACATCAGTAAGTGTTATACCGTGGCCTTCGCTAAAACAAACAGGAAATAGCTTAACCTGCGAACTTAGCCCCTTCATATACTTTGCGGTATTTGCATGCATGCGGATGGACTCAGGTCCAGGGGCAACTGTAATAAGTTTCGGAATATTTATTGCGCTATCTGTCCACCATTTTTTTGTTTTTTTAACTGTGTTGACTTCGATCATAGTGTTTAGGTTCGTTTAAGTACTTTTTGCCAAAAAGATTGAAAATGATAATGTTTATCAAAAGTAATCATAAATGTTGATTTAGTGTATATTGCCAATAATTGATAGACATTAAAATTAAACCATTTGAAAATGACTGGTAAAGATCTGAGACTTGAAAAGCTCTTTAATAAAGGAGAAAATGCTGTAATCGTTGCAATGGACCATGGTATGTTTGATGGTCCAATCAATGGAATGACCAATATTATTGAAACAGCAAAAAAAATAAATCCTTGCGTAGACGCTGTCCTTTTAAGCCCGGGCATGTTAAAACATGCCCGGAATGCCTTTAATTATAAGGGTGCACCTATGCCTATTGTAAGAATAAATTGGAGCACTGTGTATTGCTTTCATTGGAAATATAATGAAGCAGCCACAGTTGTTGCAGCTCAAGTAAAAGACGCTGTTGCTGCCGGAGCCGAGATTGTACTTATCTCTCTTACGCTTCAAACAGGGAGTGAACAAAGAGATGCTCAAAATGTAGAAATATATTGTAAGTTGATGCGAGATGCAGCCTTGCTAGGTGTTCCTGTAGTAGGTGAATTTTTCCCAACAAATTCGGATATACTATCAGCTGAGGAACTTCATCAACAAGTTTATTCAAGTTGCCGAATATTGAGTGAGCTTGGTGCAGACTTGATTAAAACTTTTTACACTCATGACTTTAAAAAAGTAACACAAAGTACACCTGTCCCTTTACTTGGACTTGGGGCGGAAAAAAAGCCGACACAACGTGAAGCTCTCCAACTGGCTGCGGATGAAATTCAGGATGGAGCAAAGGGTGTTGTTTTCGGAAGGAATGCCATCCAGATTGAGAATCCGTTTCAATTTCAAGCTGCGCTGTGTGATGTCGTTAAAGGAAAATTATCAGTAAATGATGCCATTGAGAACTATGGATTAAAAGATTAAAAATGTTAAGTGATTTATTTATAGGTGTCGACATTGGAACAACAGCTATTAAAGGAGTTCTAACCGATAGGCAAGGAACAATAGTGGCTTCTTCATCAAGTCACTATTCATTGGAAATGAATGGAGATATCTGCGAGGTTGAAGCTGAGTTGTATTGGGAAATGACAATAGCCGTCATTAAAGAGTTGGTCGAAAAGATAGAAACAGGTGAGGCTGTCATTAGGGCAATTTCCTTTGCGAGCCAAGGTGAGACTTTAATCGTTGTTGATGAGAATGGTTTTCCAATCCGTAAAGCCATTGTCTGGTTAGATAATCGATCATTTAGGGAAGCTGAACTCATCAAAAGTCATTTTGGCTTGGAAAACATTTGCCTACATACAGGCCAACCAATTGTTCAACCACTGTGGCCAGCAACTAGGATTCTGTGGTTGCAAAAAAATGAACCAATAACCTTTAGAAAAACCCATAAGTTTTTGCTTGTTGAGGATTTCATTCTTTTCAAATTAACATCAAAGTATGTAACTGAAGAAACCTTGGTGTCCTCAACACTTTACTTCGATATAAAAAACAGGAAATGGTGGCCAGAAATGTTGCAATACCTTAATATATCTGAGGACAAACTCCCGACTGTATTCCCTTCAGGGCAATTTGTTGATAATTTGACTGACGCAGCTGTTTTAAGAACCGGACTTTCCAAAGATACTCGAGTTATTACAGGAGCATACGATCATGTTGCCGGAGCTATTGGGGCTGGCAATATTAAGCAAGGGTTAGTGAGTGAAACAACAGGGGCCTCAATGGCCATGGTGGTAACATTAGATCATGCGATAAATAATTTTAACATTGGCGTTCCAATGCAATGTCATGCTTTGTCGGGAAAATATTTATTACTGCCTTATGGCCAAACTGCAGGTATGGTTTTGAAATGGTTTAAGGATCAATTTTGTTCACTTGAAATCGATCTATCGGAGCATGATGGCATTGACGTCTTTGACAAATTAACACAGCTGGCTGAAAAAATTGCACCAGGCGCAGATGGTTTAATTATGCTGCCACATCTTAGTGGGTCTGGGTCTCCTGAATTTGATGTTCATGCTCGTGGGGCATTTGTGGGAGTTACTCCTATGATAACCAAAGCCCATTTTATCAGGGCGATCTTAGAATCAATTGCCTGTATGGTAACTAGTAATATTGAGATGGTAAAACAGGCAGGTATTCCAGTAAACGCAATGTATTTATTGGGAGGGGGGGCTAAGAGTTCGTTATGGAACCAGATAAAAGCGGATATGGCTAACATTCCAGTGACAACGTTACAAGGGCAATCTACCACTGCACTGGGTGCTGCAATTTTAGCAACAGTTGGAGCTGGATACGCTACTAGCATCGAACAAGCATGCAAAAATATGGTGAATTTTAATAGCGAATACCAGCCAAGTGTAATTTCGCACGAACGTTATAAACCAGTTTTACATCGTTACAAAAAGCTGACACACGCACTTAAAAATTATTGGTAGTAATGAAAGAACTTTCGGCCTCAGGTTTTATCGCCTTTCTTTGGCTACATCGCACTGATGCTTTTTAAAGGCGTTATTGTCGGAAGGAAAAATACTAATAGCTTCAAGATGTTTTGTAAAGCAATTTCTATCATGGGCATACAGTTGGTTTTTTTTTGTCAGCAACAGTCAGTTCTCAACTTTCAAGTTCTGTTGACTAATCGTTTTAAAAATGATTAGTTAACTCGCAATTATTATCTTGATTTCGTTAAAGAAGCAAAAAGATTCATCGGCTTCTTGTTGTAAAGTATGACTATTTCCTGAGGTTTCGAAACCTTTTTGTCGTTGATCACCGGCGCTCCATATTTTCATTGCTCAATGTTGCTTACACCCAATCATTAATTTTCTGCACTCCTGACTTCCGGTTTGGAAAATAAGTATGATGATTCATTACAAGCGTGCCCAAGTCATGGCATTAATATGGGTATCAGGCCATCCCGGAATTGTACTATCAAGTTATGACCGACCTACAATAGGCTCAATGAATTTAAGATCCTCTTTAATTCTTGGTTTTAAGAAATCAAAGTCACAACCTTCAT
>JAYTBG010000274.1:0-9130 GCA_043737055.1 Chitinophagaceae bacterium
AAATTAAAACAACATGAACAAGTTAGCAGCATTACATTTTTTAAAAGTAGCAATAGCAACATGCACACTGCTCTTTATTTCAGCATGTGTGTTCGCTCAAAAAAAGCGGCCAGTTAAAATTGTCCTGATTGGCACCATGCATTTGACTCCATCACAAACAGACGTGTATAAAAACAAGGCCATCGACCTTAGTTCAAAACAAAGACAAACAGAGATAAACGAGGTGGTAAACAAAATTGCAGCCTTTGCCCCGGATCAGATTTGTTTAGAATATCCAAGGGAGTATCAATATAAAATGGACAGTATTTATAAGGCTTACAAACAAGGGCTGTACACGTTGAAGGACAATGAAAGGGACCTGTTCGGAATTAAGGCAGCAAAAAAATTGAACCTTCCCGGGCTTACCTGCATCAACTACAGTTATGGAAAATTTGACTATGATACCCTTCTTAATTTTGCGAAACAAAACAAACAGCAAGCTGTAATGGACAGCGCAGACATAATGGCCAGGGGCTTTTTAAAAGTTGCCGACGAAAAACTGGCAACCCTTACCCTGAGTAATTTTTTAGTGTTCATTAATTCTGAAGAGGAGCTCAAACGAAACCTCAGTTTTTATACAAAGTACGCCTTGGGCATAGGTAATGAAAAAAACCATGTGGGTGCAAACCTGGTGGCCGACTGGTACAGCACAAACATTCATATTTACAACAACATCATACAGCTTACCCAGCCTACAGACAAAGCCATTGTGGTGATCTTCGGGCAAGGCCACATCCCGATATTAAAACACCTGTTTGAAAACAATCCGGATTTTGAAGTGGTGGAAGTGAAGGAAGTTTTTAATTGAACAGCCCTGAAAGAAATGATTTTGGCTACGTGAAATTGAAAATTACATTTATGGAATCGTGTTGCGTAATGTATAGCTATCAGAAAAAAAACAGCACTGAGAAACACAATTACAAACTAACCGTATAAGAAAAATCTTCTTTATGCCAGCACTTTCATTAGGCTTTCATGCAAGTGCACAAACTGTTACCAATGTTGTTTTAGTAGGCCAAAAGGGAGCGACAGATGATCTTAAAAAAGCCACTTTTTTTGTAGTTGTAAAGCAGTTTCCAACCCATTTTGAACGCCTTGATTATAAAAAGGGAGGACCGATGGGAAAGAGCCGGTGTTTCAAAGATTCCAATTTGACTGTACCAGAGGGCAGCTTCTACCAGTACAGACCTAACGGAATTGCCTGCATGCAATCCGTTGCAATGTGAAGAAGAGTCTGCAGACCTGGGGGCGTGGCTATAGGTCAACTGGTTTACTTGCACCGCACCGACCATGCCCTGAAAGGCTCAATGGAGCTCAGAAGTTCGAAATAGCAAGCCCCCTGCGGCACAGACATACCGAAGCCGGCAGGCAACCGTAACTAATAAAATGTCAAGCTTAAATTTTGTGTGCTATAATTTAGTGTTGCCAACTAAAGGCGGCAGGCGCTCGTAAGCCCAGCGATGAGAATTGAAAGCTGCCATACGCAGCATGATTTTAGAAAGAACCTAAGAAAGTAAACCATGACAACAAACAACCAGCAGAAAATTCAATACGACAATTTTGTATGGATAGACATTCGCCAGCCCGACCAGCAGGGCCTCGATAAGATTGCCGAAGAATTTCAGTTAGACTATTTTCAGATTAAGGATAGTTTGGAGGAGGGCCATCTGCCCAAGTTTGAAAAACAGCCTGGCTACGATTTTTTAATTCTACGGGCATTCACTTCTACCATTGATACTGGTGCCACCGGCATCAACGAGCTTTCTAATAAAATCGCCTTTTTCTACAACGACGAAAAGATCATTACAATTCATCGTAGCGACTTTGGCTTTTTAAATACGGTTAAGAAAGACTACCAACATCCGCATGAGATATTACTTTATCTCATACACAAAATGGTGGGCACTTACCTGCAGCCCTTGGATCATCTGGATGAAAAAATTATCCAGGTAGAAAAAACTATTTTTCTAAAAAACTATTCAAAAGTGTCTTTGGAAGATCTGTATTTTTTAAAAGCACAGGCACGCATTACCAAAAAGCTGCTACACATTTTTCAAAACGTAACCCACAATATAGAGGTAGGGGAGCAATCTAAAACCGCCCTGCAAGACATCAAAGACAGCCTGCTTAGTTTAGTATTAAGCTACGACGAAGTGTTGGAAAATGCCAACAACCTCCTTAACACCTACCTTTCTGTAAATGCCCAAAAGAGTGGTGACGTAATGAAGCTTCTCACCATATTTTCAGCTTTCTTTTTACCCCTTACTTTTATTGCGGGTATCTACGGGATGAACTTTGAAAATATGCCGGAGTTAACCTGGGAGATGGGCTATTACCTGATACTGGGCTTAATGGCCACCATTGCCTTGATCATTTACCTATGGTTTAAAAGAAAACGAATTCTGTAGCGATTGAAACTGAAGCCATTTTGTTTTGTTTGCCACTAATGCACGAATGAATACATGCAAAATTGCTTGTCTAAGCTAGCGCTGGATAGTTGCCTTTATGTCTTGGACCCTATTCGTGAATATGTGGCAAGACTTTTTTTTCTGCCGTTATTCCTGCATTCACGGCTAACAACTTTATTCTTAGAGGCCTTCGTATAGCCCTGCCTGAAAATTTGTGGCCAACTCCAACACTTGCATTTCTGGCTCTCTCGCACTACATTAGTAAGTGCTCCGAAATCAGCTAAACAATTTTTACAACTACTTTGCTTACCCAAATGAATAAAATAACTACAATGAATAAACTATCTCTTGTTTTTGTTCTACTATTTACCGGCTCCGCATTTGCGCAAACAGGGAGTAAAGTGCCGGCTGCTGGTTTAGCTGCTATCAAACAAACTGATTTAAAAAACGATTTATATCAACATGCAGATGCACGGTTCAAAGGTCGTGGCGCAGGTTCTATAAATGAACTGAATGCAGCCGTTTGGATTGCTGAAAAATACAGAAGCCTCGGATTAAAAGCTGCCGGGGAAAATAATTCTTACTATCAATATTTCAATATGTGGCGCAACAGGGTTGCTGCAGCCAGCACTGTTTCTATCAACGGTCGCACATTACCACTATGGAGCGAAGTAGCCATTGCACAAATGGCACCTGCGGCAATAGATCAACCAATTGTTTATTTAGGCAGTGCAGCTTCCATGGATGTAAACAACACAGACGTAAAAGGAAAAGTAGTGGCTTTTGATGCGGTACCGGGAATATTAAATTACAACATGTCCTTACCCACCTGGCGGTATCAACGGTTCCTGATGAACAAATACGGAAATGCATTGATTGCGAAAGGAGCGGCTGCATTAATACTCATTGCCGACAATGAAACGGAAACAGCATGGCCAGATGCAATAGAAAACTTCAAGGAAGGTAGTTTTGACCTGGAAGGAGGACCCAATGAAAAAGTAATTACTACGGTGCCTGTCTTGTGGCTACATGCAACTGCTAGAAAAGAGATTGCTGCCAGCACAGCTCAACTAAAAGCAAACATTGTTATTGAGCGATACAGTTATCCGTCTGTAAACCTTGTCGGACTGATAGAAGGAACTGATCCGGCGCTTTCAAAAGAATATGTTTTATATAGTGGACATACGGATGCACATGGTATTCGCAACAGCATTGATGGTGACAATATTTATTATGGAGCAGATGACAATGGCAGTGTAAATGTGGCCATGTTTGCGGTAGCAAGAGCCTTTAAAAAAACTCCGGGCAAACGTTCTGTGCTGTTTGTAATTCATGGTGCAGAAGAGCGGGGCCTCCTGGGATCAAGATGGTATTCATCGCACCCCACAGTTCCCATACAAAATATTGTAGCCGTATTAAATGGAGATATGATTGGCAGAAACCATCCCGATAGCGCAACAGTTTTGGGAATACAGCCACCGCATCGTACATCAAACGAACTGACTAAGATGGTTTTGGCTGCCAATAACGAAGGGCCGAAGTTTAAGTTAGATACACTTTGGGATAAAGTGGAACATCCTGAATACTGGTTTTTTAGAAGCGATCATTTACCCTATGCAAGGTTGGGTATTCCTTCACTGATGTATACAACGCTGCTGCATGTAGATTATCATACCCCAAAAGATAATGCAGCGAACATTGATTATGGTAAACTTAAAAAAATGACTGACTGGATGTACCGTACCGGATGGAAGGCGGCAAATGCGCAGCAACGGCCGGGCAGGGTAGCCAATTTTAAATTAGAGCGGTAACATTTTTTAAGATAGAAAATAAAATGAAAAATAAAACGCTGTCATTTATAGTAGCCTTGCTATTCTATTCCTTTAAGGTAGCTGCACAGGTGCAGGTAAGCAAAGAACCACGACACAAAAAAGCTTTAGAAAATAAATATGTCCGGCTGCTGGATGTATACATACAACCCGGTGATACCAGCTTGTTTCATATTCACTCAACACCGTCCGTGTTTTTGCATTTTACCACTACAGTAGTGTGCTCACAAATAAAAGGAAAAGAATGGGCTACAGGTAAAAATACACAAGGGAATGCTTCATACAGGTCTTTTCTGAATGATACATTGGTACATAGGGTAAGCAATTGTGATACGATTCCGTTTCATGTAACTGATGTTGAATTGCTTTCCGCATACAAGCCGGATAGAAAGTTAGAGCCCCTGCCTTTTACAATAATGTTTGAGAACGAAAAAGTCTTTGCGTATCAATTAACGGAATCTTCTTTTAATAAAAACCTCATCAGCAATCGTGGGCCCATGGTAGCAGAATTAGTGGCTGGCGAAGAGGTCGTTTATTATGATGCAGTACAAAAAAGATCCAGTACTATTAAAACAGGAAAGTATTTATATATTAATCCCGGAAGTACATTTTATTTTAAGGCTTCAGAAAAAGAGACAATAATGCTTGTTTTATTTGAAATTAAATAACCATTTATTACTTATGATTAGTGGAATGAATATCAACTCCGTTAAGCGAAGTGATTGCTGAATAAATCCGTGATACCCTCCTAATAACAATACAACTTGTTTTATAACGGGGAAGCCGAAAACCGATTAGAGTAGGCAATTAAAACTAACAATATGAATAAGAAAAATTATCTGCTTTTGTCGTTGTGTACGATGCTTGCAGTATTAATGATTGGTTGTAATGCAACCGAAACCAAACCCGCAGAAGGAACTACAACTGCGGCACCGGATATGAACAAAGTAAAAACAGAAATTCAGGCTTTAGAAACTGCATGGGCCGCTTCAGATAATGCCGGTGATGCAAAAGCACTCGCCGCTTATTATGCAGATGATGCTGTAACATTATCTAACAACAATTCTATGATTAGCGGTAGAGAGGCCATCCAAAAAGATATTGAAGTAGGAATGGCAAAGAAAGTAAAAGGTGTAACGGTTGCCTATGATGTTTTAGACGTGTTTGGCGATGAAAACACAGTGACAGAGGTGGGTAAAATTACCCGGAAAGATTCTACAGCCAAGGTGATCTATACTGGGAAGTATATGGCTATATGGGTAAAACGTGATGGTAAATATATTTGCATCAGAGATATTAGTAATGACGATGTGAAAGCTCAATAAAGTTGGGGCTGTTTTAAACCGGGAGATATTTTATTTCCCGGTTTTTAATTGTGGGTATTTTCAACTTTACAAATCTTTCAAGTGGATAAACAAAAGTAAAAACTGCTCAGACGGAAAAGAAATCGATCATGCTCTGGAGCCCGTTGCTTTTGTGGAAAGAAGTAAGGTAGAAATTTAAAGGATCTTATCAATTCGCATGAAATTTATTCTGTTAGCATGGACACTTCTATTTGTTTAACAAGTTTTGTTTCTATTTTATTGTATCCGGACAACTAAATCAAGCCCAACTACTATATAAAGCTACAGAAGGTATGTAGTAAGAATTCCGACAACAATGATGAAAGAACTAGATAACTATTATTTGAATCACAAAGAACCAAACAGGAGTTGCTTGCTGGCATTACGAAGTATTATCGTTAACCAAGGCGAACATATAAGTGAAATCCTCAAATGGGGGATTCCCTGTTTCTGCTTTAAGAAAAAGATGTTTTGCTATTTGTCTAGTGATAAAAAAACTGGTGAACCTTATATTCTGATGGTGGAAGGAAAGTACCTGGAGCACCCTGCATTGGAAAAAGGCAACCGCTCCCGTATGAAAATCTTACGGATTGATCCAAACAAAGATCTGCCCATCCAAACCATAGAACCTATTTTGACAACAGCGCTGAACTTGTATAGGCATGGAGTGATAGCGGTTAAAGGGTAGCCTATAGATAGTTTCCAGGCCAAAATATTGGTTGCTTGCACTTGCATGCAATCAAAAATAATACCTTGCGGTACTTGCTATTTAAAACAGCTTGAAATATATACCGTGGATAATAATGATTCTATACTTGAGGATATAAAGTTTGATGAAATTGAGGCGCCCTACTTTCAAAGACTATTTACTATTATACTCGACTTATTAATTGAAACGAGTATGATCCTCGCTTTTTATTTTCTACTTCCCCGGGCAGTCACTTTGAGGTTACTCGATTTAAATCCATTCATGAAATACATCATAGCAATTATTGTAATACTCAGCTACAGAATGGTCTCAGTTTCGTTATTTGGAAAAACAATTGGCATGATGATTACCAGGGTAAAATACTTGAACAATGATTTCCTGCCTCTATCCTCAAAAGAACGGCTGATTGCTATACTCCTCACTACGAATGCGAAAATAAAATTCTACAAAACCTTGTAAAATGTCTGCAAGGATAACAGGAATCTAACCATAGCATGACCACCAATAGCATGCAAAGAGCTAATGAATACCAATGGGATCCATGCAGCGTTCGTACTTTCAACATATAACTTTACAGGTAATAATGATATCAAAACCTTCCCTTTAACCTTCAACAACAATTTACCATAAAATGCAGCTCATACCCATAAAAGAAACACTGGAAGATAATGACGCTTTCGTAAACAATCCATTATGCCAGAAGAGTATCTACATGACCATCAACTTTTACAAAAAGGTCGGGTTTGTAGAGCCGTGGATTGGTTATTATGCAGAAGTAAATGGAGTGTTAGTAGGAGCGGCTGGTTTTAAAGGACCACCAGCAAATGAAACGGTGGAAATTGCCTACGGAACATTTGAAAAAAATAGTAATCAAGGGATCGGAACACAAATGTGTAAGCAGCTTTTAGACTTATCACTCAACGCTGACCCCTCTGTAAAAATAACAGCAAGAACGCTACCTGAGGAAAACTTCTCAACGAGGATACTCAGAAAAAATAATTTTGCCTTTATCGGCACAGTCAACGATCCTGAGGATGGAGATGTTTGGGAGTGGCTTTTTAACGCTGCTGAATAAAATGGGTTTGGATTTATTCGAGCATTCGTGGCAATTCCTTTGGGCCACCGATGCACGAATATTTAATTTTCGGGACCCTGGCAAAAAGATCAACCTTCTGGTATTGTGAATAAGCGATGTTCGGCTTTGATGGGGGCTGAATTTATTCGTGCATTCGTGGCAATTTGTTTTTCTTGGCCACAGATTCACGAATATTCTTTATAGCGAACAACCACAGTTGGCTATGCGCTCAATTAAAAGCATCTCCCGTCTGTAGCAACTTGCTCATGATTGCATGCCCTCACACTATCAACCCATTTGCCATGATCTGGCACTGCTTCTTCTTCCCAATTGGCAAGCAGGTGATCCAAACCTTCTTTCAGTGCAGCATCTTGCATAGCGATACCATGGCCCGGTATTACCACTGCCGGATTTAAAGCAGCCAGTTCTTTCACAGAATTGTAGGCAGCGCTCCAGTCTGTGGTGAGGTACACCGGCGGGCCGCAAACTTCTTCTTTCTGCATAAAAACCCAGTAGAAGGAATCCTGTTTAACGGTGATAAAAGCGTCTGCAGAAATCAGTATCCGATCACCACTGCGGAACAATGCTATCTGCCCCGGCGCATGTCCCGGCACATGAATCCATTCCCAGCCCGGCAGCTCCGCCACGTTTCCGGCAGAAGGCAGGGGTTGTAATCTCTCCGATATATCAATTGGTTCGTTGGGATAGAGGAAAGATATTTTTGCCAGCATACCGCCTTCCACAGAGGTATCGGGATCGGGCCAGGCTTGCTGCCCCGTTAAAAAAGGGAACTCCAGCGGATGCGCATACACCGGAACATCCCATTTGGACATCAACTCAACGATACCGTTAACATGGTCAAAATGCCCGTGGGTGAGAATGATCGCAGAGGGCGGGTTATCCTTGCCATAGCGCTCCTCGGCTACTTCAATTATCTTATCGCCAGACCTGGCCATACCGGCATCCACCAGCACCCACTTGTCTGAGGGGTTAATAGAAAATGAGAAGATTATTTTTCAAAGAGGTTATTGGGATAAGTTGTCGTTTTTGAGATTGCACAACCTTCCGATTCCGCAGGCTTAGTTGCGGCAGGGAGAAATTTGAAGTACGATCGTCATGGCGAAAACCAAACCAATCAAAACATAGGTTGGGTATGGTATCTTGCAGAAATAGTTTTAAGGATTAAAAAAGTATTGCCAAAAACAGCAAATGATCGTGTAGCTCCTGCGCAATTATTGCTCCCATGTTGGGCGCTGCGATAGCGACCAGTAATTAACCACCACATCAAATAGTTCTTTCACTTTACTGATGCTATTTGGTTTTATAAAATACCCTTGCACGTTCAGGCTGTAGGCCTCAAGTATACTGGCAGATGCACCGCTTGTAGACAGCATCAGGAATGGAATGCACTTTAGGCGTATGTCCTCATTTTCAAAGATCTTTTTCTTTAGTTCAAAGCCGCTAACCCGGTGCATATTGATATCACAAAAAATAAAAAAAGATTTTTGCTTGGTGGTAGAGATATAATCGTAAAATTTGTTTCCGTCTGTAAAGACCATAATTTCATTTGGAACTCCTAATGCCTTAAACCCTTCCTTGAAAATCTCAATGTCTTCAAGATCATCATCAATGATAATAATCGGGTTCGGATTGCTGCTGGTATCTGCCATAATGATAGTTTTAAGAATACCTGTTGTTGTAACATCGCTGAAGACGATGTGAATTAT
>JAYTBG010000275.1:0-3776 GCA_043737055.1 Chitinophagaceae bacterium
TGGCCGGGCTTTGTGAATTTTGAAGAGGTTAATCTTAGGTACTACATTAAATATTATGATGGCAAAGAGTGGAAGAGGGGCGTGGGTTTCGTGTCTGAAATAGTGCCGCAGTTCCTTGTGGCAAGCATAGCCAATTGGTTTTATAATGAGCATTACAGCACGGCAAAAATGACCCACAGCATTGAGCTTACCAGCAAGGAATTGCAGGTGACCTACAATTGGAAAAAACCGGAACAAGAGTGGCAGTCAATGTGGGTAAATGCAAGCCCACTTTTGCGGGACATTGTGCCTGGCTCTGAAGAAGAATTTATTTTTGAGCACTACTATGGCTACAATAAATTAAATGACCGCACAACTATAGAATATTCCCTGTCTCACCCCCGCTGGCAGGTGTATCCTGTTACAGACTTTAAGCTAGATTATGATGTAGAACAGCTTTACGGCTCTGCCTTTGTGCCGTTTATTCAAGATGTAAAACCAACTTCCGTTTTTCTTGCAAAGGGATCTGATGTAAAAGTGAAGATGCCCCGGAAATTATCCTCGTAGTCAAATTTTCAGCTTGTTGTCCCACAGTGATATTGTTGCTTTAGTGTACCAGGTTCACTGTCACACAGGCCAAAAGCCAATGCAATTCATAGGCGTCATCCGGGTAAAAGCATTTCCTATCTCAAATAAGGTAGCATGGATTTTTTATCATGGGTCACATGATTAACATTTTTGTTTTGCTGGATAAGCAGCATTCAAATAGTTTTATGCAAGTTCCGAGGACTCAATTGATGCTATGTTTAAATTATTTTTATTTACAGTTACCTTCTTTGTTTCGCTAAGAGCTGCTCCGCAGGCTGTCATTACAAAAATGCCGTTTGTAAAAACCATCGGGGATTTCGGCGCCATCCCAAACGATTCGAAAGATGACAGTTGGGCCTTTATAAAAGCGGGAAAATACTTTAGCAATTTGTGGGACATCAACGGCGTTCCCTTGCAGAAAGGCAAAATTAATTTCAGTTATGCTCAATACTCGGGACAGCTTATTATTCCCTCTGGCAAGTACCTGGTAGGCAAACAAATCGCCATACCTGCAACAGGGCTTAGCACTACTTATGGTAACCTGTTCGGATACCCTAAGGCCAATGCGCCGTTGACATTTGCAGCAGGGTCTTCATTTATGGTCGGTCTTGAACTGATAAAGATTGAAAACGTGGATCAGTTTCAGCTGACCGGTACCGGCATTACAGCCCCCATCATTCAATACAACGATGGCCTGGTTATCGGATATTTTAATAACAAGGCTGAACCAATATGGTATCCGGAATCTGCATATGAGGGAAAACACTTTGCCAATGTTGGAAGTTTTATTGACGTTGTAAATTGTAAAAATATTGTACTGCAAAACATTTCTATTGATGGCAACAATTATGAAACAAAAGGTAAAACGATGTACAACGGCGGCTGGCGTGCAGATGGCATTCAACTGGGCGCAAGCGGTGCTGTTTTTGTAAACACAAAAAAGGTAACCATCACCAAACTAGATGTCCATCACATGACGCTGGATGGCCTTATTTTTCATGACTTTTATAGGGACTCATTACGCTTTCCTAAACAAGAAATGTCAAACGTTTATATAGCCCACTCAAAATTTGACTACAATCGCAGGCAGGGATTTTCATGGGTGGGGGGAAGGAAGCTAACGGTAGTAAACAGCAGTTTTAGCCACACGGGTACTTCTGTAAACTCTGCCGGTGTAGCCCGTGGCAATCCCGGAGCAGGCCTGGACATAGAGGCGGAAAGCGATGGTACTAATCTTCTTTATTGCATAGATGGCAGTTTTACCAACTGTAGCTTTGTGAATAACAGAGGGCTTGCCTTGGGAAACGATATTACTGCAGGCAGGAGTAAAAATATGACTTTCATGAACAGTATTTTTCATGATGTGGATGGATACAGCGTATGGATAAAAGGTCGCTCATTTACTTTTAGAAACTGTAAGATATGGGGTGGCTTTGCTTATGGAAATGATGGAAAGCTGGAAGGCGAGGAAACCAAATTTTACAACTGCGATTTTGCAGATGAGGAACTACCCTCCAGGCCGGGGGTATTCAATAAGGGTTTTGCTTTGGTAGAAAGTTGGAGCGTGGCTAAAAGATTATCTTTTTTTGATTGTACTTTTAGAACCTTGCATGCAGAGCAGCGGCTGACCGCCATTTACACACCTGAGAAAACTGAGTCCGCTTTTACCGTGTTTTCCAATTGTAGTTTTGTAAGCAAGGTGGGCGGTAATGCCAACGTATTATTCGGCTGCATTTTTAACGGAAATACCAACATAAAAAACCTGGGAAGGCAAGACGAGATATTTAGCTTGAATGGTTTCATTGCCAAAGGTAGCAGCCTCGCAAACCAACCCTACAGTTTTAATGTTTCAGGCAAAGTTTTTCTGTCACCCGCAAATAGTAATGGCCCGGGCCTTACGCAATTTGTTATTGGTAGAAGCCAGCAAGGCAAAGCCAATAAAGGCTATCTAAAGTTTACGATCGGCACAGAAAGTTGCTTGTATGGCTATTGGAGCCAGGTTATAGATATTGGTGAAAATAGTGTGCTGCTGAACAATGGCCAGCTTGCATTGCTAAGTGGCACCATTAACCTCGATGGCAAACTCAAACTAAATGAGGGGAGCAATACCGCATTTTTTACTCCCGTAATTTTTAATAGCAGTTTCGATAAAAGGGCAGAGCTTACTTATGAAAAGGCTTCCAGGTTTGGGGTAAGCGATCGATGGAAAACTAAACTTGCAGGTTTGGGGCCTGGCTTACCCTTTTCAGGGATAGCTGTTCCTCCGAAAATAAAAGTGGTAAAAGCGCTGTAATAAAAGGCAGAAGTTGTGCAGCATTTTCAAGGTGCCGTGGATTTTTCAAGTACAGCGGTGCCCGCTCTCTAAATGTATTCTTGATAGGATAAGGTTATAATTCCGCATTGCTTAAATGGGGGCGTTTCCCTTTAATTATTCATGCGCCAGTCCTGAGGTGTTACGGCGTACTCCTGCTTAAATACCCTTGCAAAATATCCAGGGTCGTTGTATCCGCAATTGGTAGAAATGGAGGCAATGGTATTTGCAGGATTCTGTAGCAGTTCCTTTGCCTTATTTAACCGGATGATGCGGATGAATTTATTAGGAGAGCAACCGGTTAATGCATCTAATTTTCGGTGGAGTTGGGAATGGCTCATAAACACCTGCCTGCAAAGTTGCTCTACGGTAAAATTGCAGTCTGTGAGATTTTTTTCAATTACTTCTCTCACTTTTTTCACAAACTCATCTTCTAGTTTATTTTTACTGGGTGGTTTCTCTGCCGGTAGCGTGGTTGCTGCTGCAGCATCATTGCTAAGCCCAGCCTGATTCAGGTAAAACTGTTGCAGATTTTTTCTCAGCTCCAACAATTTCTTAATTCGTAGTAATAATTCCTCCCGGTGAAATGGTTTTTCAAGATATACATCTGCACCTTTTCCCAATCCTTCCAGTTTACTTTCCATGTCTGCTTTGGCGGTGAGCATAATGATGGGGATATGGCTGGTGTGTTCATTGCTGCGCAGTTGCCTGCACAATTCAAAGCCATCTACAAATGGCATCATCACATCGGTGATAATCAGGTCGGGAATTAGTTCTGAGGCTATTTCAAAACCTTCTCTCCCATCCTGGCCAACTGCCAGCCGGTAATCGGGTAGGCACGAGGCTGTGTATGCCACCACATCGGCATTGTCTTCTACCAACAGAATCAATGGCGTTT
>JAYTBG010000276.1:0-20034 GCA_043737055.1 Chitinophagaceae bacterium
CATCAGGCTCATCTCCCTGGTAGTCTTTACATGGGTACCAAACGCTGGCGCCCAACCCCTGGCAAGCAACACTCATCCATGGATTATTTTCTTTGTCCCTCTTCCATATCCATCCGCCATCCCACGGCGCCCTCAATGCCTCTTTTGGCTTGCCGTGAAAGTATACAGAAATGCTAGCCGGGCCGGGCTTAATCTTGTACATCGCTTTTGGATCCCTCAGCTCCACCCAATACACATTTTCTTCTCTCTCTATTTTAAGCTGCCTTGCCTCGTGCACTACGCTGTCTATGATCATAGGCTCCTGCATGTCTAGTTGCATGCGTTTTGCCCCCTCATCAAAAAAACGAATGATGTTAATCCCGCTGATGGTTTTGCTTTCAAAATCTGGGTTCACTGTAATATCATAATGAAGTACATTCCACCCAATGCGGCCTGGCCCAAGGCTCCCCCGCAAGCTGTCTTGGCGTGTAAACACCGATTTAGGCGTCATCAACTGGGCTAGAGCAGTGCTGGAAAATGTTGCATAGCAGCCCGCACAGATAACTGCTTTTTTTAAGGCTTTAAAGAAATAAATCATATTTACAACGTGTTAACTATCGTAAAATTAAAGGTTAAAGTGCAACGCCTTCTTCAGTTAGTGTTAAATGGTATGTGAAGCAGTTTGCATAAATTTACCCGTCAAATTTTTCTATGGTTTCAATAAAGTTTAAGGATGTTGTTATTACTATGGCGACATGGGTAATGCTGTTACAAGTAATTTCATGCTCCTCAAAACCCTCGTCAGACAAAGCAATATTCAGGTACAACGAAACAAGTGGTATTGCATCTCTTGATCCGGCGTTTGCAAAAAACCAATCTATCATGTGGGCCGTGCACCAGTTGTACAATACTTTGGTGGAGGTAGACGAGCATCTTCAGATAAAACCATCGCTGGCCACCCGGTGGGAGTTTAGTTCCGATAAAAAGACCATCACTTTTTATTTAAGAAACGACGTTAGTTTTCACAACGACAAAGCTTTTACAAATGGTAAAGGGAGACGACTAACTGCAAGGGATGTGCAGTATAGTTTTGACCGCATCGTCGACAAAAAAACGGCGAGCCCCGGTGCCTGGATCTTTAACAACAGGGTAGATACTATCACACCTTTTCTAGCTTTAAATGACAGCACTTTTCAACTTAAGCTCTTGCAACCCTTCTTACCCATCCTCGGTATTTTGAGCATGCAGTATTGTTCTATAGTGCCCAGCGAGGCAGTGGAATTGTATAGCAACGATTTTCGCCGGCACCCTGTGGGCACAGGCCCGTTTTCTTTTGTTGCATGGGAAGAAGGGCAGGCACTTGTACTCACCCGGAACAAGAATTATTTTGAAAAGGATAGCAGCGGAAATTCCTATCCATATCTTGACGGGATAAAAGTGAGCTTTTACGATAGTAAGGCTACCGAGTTTTTAGAGTTCCGGCAAAAGCGGCTGGACTTTATTAATGATATTGATCCATCTTTTAAAGACGAAATATTAAGTAAGACAGGCGCTCTTAAAAAGCAATGGAAGGACCAACTGCAGCTAAATAAAAGTCCCTACCTAAACATTGAATATTTCGGGATTTTGGTAGATACGAACAATGCCCTGCTCAAGAACTCTCCATTGAAAATAAAAAAAGTGCGGCAGGCGATAAACTACAGCATCAATCGCAAAAAAATGATGTTGTATCTCCGCAATTCGATTGGCACTCCCGCAGAGAGCGGTTTTGTGCCGCAGGGATTGCCTTCGTTTAATGCAGATGAGGTGAAAGGTTATTCTTATGATCCGGTAAAGGCCAAGACTTTGCTCGCAGAGGCTGGCTTTGGAGAAGGTAAAAAGATGCCCGAAATAAAACTATTAACGATCCCTGTCTATTCGAACCTCGCCAGTTATGTAGCCAATGAACTAAAGCAGGCTGGCATTAATGTGCAAGTGGAGGCCATTCAAAAAAGTTTACTCCTGGAGCAGACGAGCAAATCTCAGGCGTTGTTTTTTAGAGGAAGCTGGATTGCCGATTACCCCGATGCAGAGAATTATCTCAGTGTGTTTTACAGCAAAAATCCTGCGCCACCAAACTACACCCGGTACCGAAACCCTAATTATGATGCGCTATATGAATTAGCACTTAAACAAGAAAATGATTCAGCCCGGTTCGGTTTGTACCAGCAAATGGATCGGCTGATTATAGAGGACGCACCCGTGGTTCCGCTTTGGTACGACATGGCATTACACCTTGTACATACTAATATAAGTAACTTCCATCCGAATGGTTTGAATATGCTGGAGCTACGTAAAGTGAGAAAAAAGGCTGGTCGAGAAAATTGAATCGCTGCATTAAATTTTTGCACTAAGTAGAAATAGCACAACATGCATTTTAGTTCTTGCGCAACTTATCCTTAAATACTTTTTGGAACTTTTCCATTTTTGGTCTTATTACGTATTGGCAGTACGGTTGGTTGCCATTTTGCTTGTAATAATTTTGATGGTAGTTTTCTGCTTTAAAAAATTTAGTCATCGGTTCGAAGGTCGTAACAATTGGCTTTGAAAAAGCACCACTTTCATTCAACTTTGTTTTGTAAGCTTCTGCAACCTGTTTTTGCTTTTCGTTGCGGTAAAATATGGCGCTTCTATATTGTGAACCAACATCGTTGCCCTGCCTGTTTAGGGTGGTCGGGTCATGGGTTTGCCAAAAAATTTCTAACAAGTCGGCGTAACTAACTTTCGTGGTATCGTAAATAATGTTCAGGCATTCTGCATGTCCGGTAGCGCCCGTGCCTATTTGCTCGTAGGTCGGGTTTTCAACTTTACCGCCACTGTAGCCGCTTTCCACGCTTACTACACCCTCTACCTGTTGAAACACAGCCTCCGTGCACCAGAAACATCCATTGGCGAAGGTGACGGTATCGGTATTTTTTAAGTTATTTACAGGGCTTAGTGGCTCGGGGGTAATAGAAGAAGTTTTTCTATTGGCACAGCTCGTAAGACTTGCAAGAGCTAAAAAAATAAGGAGGGTGATTTTTTGCATTTCGTTTTCGTTTATACCAGGTACGTAAAATACTTTTACTAGATTTTTTAAAACCGAGCTTTAAGAAATCAATAACATCATCGGGCGTTAATGGTTGGGGCTAGTTGTCTTTTTTCTTTTTTGTAGGGGTTGCGGGCAAGTCGCTTTCATTTCCTTTAAGCTTCGTCTCATCAAGTTTGCCAGAGGCATCCCTAATGGGAGATGGCATAGGAGCGTTGCCTTCTGCGGTTACCTCGTTAAACACTTTGTTTACATATACCCATTTGCCGTCGGTCCATTTAAAACCTTCATAATCTCCGTCGCCAATCAGTGTCCATTTTTTATTGGGTTGGTTAGACTCAGATACCAGGTGTTCAAAAATAATCATATTTAAATCCTCATCGTAGGTAAGGCGGGGACTCGCCTGTTTCTTATATTCCATAATAAACCTGGCCATTTTATTATTGTAGCCGTAGCCACTAACAATGCTAAATTGTCTGCTTCCAAATATGGGCTCTCCATTTTTAAACGTAAGCAATTCGATCGTTTTTTTATTGCTCCTAATATTGTTTTCATCATACCCGAGCAAGGTATAGTAAGAAGTGCCCTGGTGTTTGGTTAAAATTACTTTGTAATAAACGGCACCCATCCATCCGTAATTATTGGCAATGGTATCTGCCGTATTGCTGGTGATATCCGATTTGTCTATCAAAGGAAAAAGTTTCAGGCTTCCGTCTGCCGTCTTCATTTGGATAGCTCCATGCTGGCGAATAACATTATCGTTAATCACCATCTGCCAGGAGTAAATGCGGAAGCTACTATCCGGGGCATACAATTTTGAAATGCCGTACAAAGAGTCGAAAGGATAGTGAAAAGAATTTTTTGTTTTTAAAGACCTTACCAAAACTTTTGTAAAAATACTGTCGGCACGCAGTCGATCAATTGGATTTACACCCTGTATGATTTTCTCTGCGAGACGTTTGAGACTGTCTTCTTTTTTTTCCAGGTTCCTGTTATCAGCTTTGCTTATAGATTGTGCAGGTGCTATCAACGTTGCCAGGAAACACAAAGCTAATATGGATAGAAACTTCATAGCTATAAAATTACTTAAACTATCTTCAATCGAATGTACTCAATGGGTTTCGTGTGAAATTTAACTAAAGGTTATCAGCCAAAAGTGCACTTGCGAAGTGCCACAGGGAGTTGTAAACCGCATCGCTGTCAGGCGGCTTTACATCAGTGTGTGTGTTGCTAACGAAGATCGTAATCATGCCAAGGGCTTTGCCAAAAGCCATATCACTTTCCTTATCGCCCACCATGATCGACTGCGAGAAATTTATTTCAGGGAATTGCTCTCTGGCCTGCAAGGCCATGCCAGTGTTAGGTTTACGGTTAGTACTGGTATCCTCCATGTCTGTGCAATAAAAGATGGCATCTACCGGGGCCCCAATTTCAACGAGCTTAGCCGTCAATTTTGTGTGGATTTCATCGAGGTCCTCTTGTTTTGTTTCAGCTTTGGTTACGCCTCGCTGGTTGGTCACAATTACGATTCTGTGAAAAAACGGGCGGAGAATTTTAAAAGCTTTCAATGCGCCATCACTCCATGCAAACTCTTGCCAGTTGTTGATGTAGCCTCCATCTTTTTCAACGTTGATCACACCATCCCTGTCTAAGAATAAGGTAGCATTGGCACCCCATTTTTTAATGTTTAGCTTTCTTAAAATCTGCGGCAGTTCGCTTTGGGCTTTGTTCAGATCTGCAGGAATACCGATGTCTATAAAATAAGCCTCCTGCGCCAGGCCCATTATTTTTTGTTTGCCGTGTTGCTTTTCGAGATACTCCTTCTCAAAAGAAAAGGAACCAGTTAGGCCTGTAGCAAAAAATGCGTGTAGGTTTAAAATGTATGTGCCGCCGTTGATCCACCCACT
This sequence comes from Chitinophagaceae bacterium, assembly GCA_043737055.1. Lineage (GTDB taxonomy): Bacteria > Bacteroidota > Bacteroidia > Chitinophagales > Chitinophagaceae > Ferruginibacter. The sequence goes on from JAYTBG010000276.1 coordinate 4,954, forward strand.
GGTACCGGGCTGCTTTTCCTTGAAGTTATTCACTTGTCCTGCTGCATCCAATTCCACAATGCCATATCTGTCACAATTTTTCATCTGCTTTAGAGCGAGAGTACAACTGGCATTGTTGGCAAAGTGAAAATTTGCCAGGGCCTCAATATTTACTTTAAAAAATGTGTCTGCATTTACCAGCAGTACATCTGCCTCGCTACAACTTTTGCTGGCAAGGTTAATAGCACCGCCGGTTCCGAGTGGCTTCTGTTCTATGCTGCATACATAGTTCAGCAATGGGAACTGTAATTGCATAAACTCCTCTACCTGCTCATGAAGAAACCCCAGTGCAAGTACAAATTTTTCGATCCCCTGCGCTTTAAGCTGTTCAATCATATAAAATAGAAATGGCTTTTCTCTTACTGCTACCAGGCATTTCGGTAAAGTGGCATAGGCCTCGCCCAGCCGGGTTCCCCGGCCACCAGCCAATATTACAGCTTCAATAATCTTAGGAGATTGCGACAACGTTGATACTGATTTACGGGTTGAACATTTGTTGCTCTACCAATTCACAAATAATATGGCCAATAAGAATATGCGATTCCTGTATGCGTGGCGTATCGTTTGATCGAACCTTTATCACATGCTGACAAAAACTTTTGAGCTCACCACCGTCATAACCTGTAAGGCCTATTGTAGTCATGCCCTTATCATTGGCTGCTTTTACAGCATGCAAAATATTGGTGCTGTTGCCAGAAGTACTAAGGGCTACCAACACATCACCCTTTTTACCGAAGCCGCTAACAAGTCGGGCGTAGACAAAATCAAAACTATGATCGTTGGCTACTGCGGTGAGGTAGGAGCTGTTTACATGCAAAGCCTCTGCAGGGAGGCAAGCACGGTCCAGGTAAAATCTGCCACTTAATTCGGCAGCCAGGTGCTGTGCATCTGCCGCACTACCGCCGTTGCCACAAAACAATACTTTATTTCCATTTCGAAATGCCTTTCTAAGGATGGTTACGCAGTCTTCAATAGTTTTTAATAGCACTTCATCCTGCAACAAGTGCAGTTTTGTATCTATAGAAGCCTGTATGATATTTTTAATTCTTTCCATTTTGTAAAAAGCCAGGAGTGCTTAAAGATAAATCCTTGTGTGAATGAAATTTTCTTGATTTTAAAATTACTAATTCTCTTTCCAGGTCGTGAGCCCTTGCGAAACAAATACAAATTCTTTTACTGCACCACCAAATGGCAGCAATGCGTTCACAACATTTTCACGGGTAATGCCCGGGCAATAAAACACCATAAATCCGCCACCGCCGGCGCCACTAATTTTACCACCCGTAGCGCCTGCATCCAAGGCAGCTTTGTACAAGATATCTATGCGTTCGTTGGTAATATGCCGGGCCATATTTTTCTTCTGCCTGAAACCAAAGTCTAGCAGCGATCCCAATTCATCAGGTTGGCCCACATGCATCATTTCCTGCATGATCAAGGCCTGTTTTTTTAAGTAGTGCATGGCACTGATACTTGATTCATGCTTATTAACCACGTTCTCCACTTGTTCGTCTATGATGGATGCACTATTTCTGCTGCTATTGGTAAAGTACAAAAGCAGGTTTTTTTGCAGCAAATTTTTGTAATCTTCACTCAACTTTATGGGTACAATGCTGGCCCGGTTGTCAGCCTCAAAGCTCATAAAATTAAATCCACCGAAGCTCGCCGCAAACTGATCTTGCCTGCCGCCCGAAAACCCAAGGTCGATTCTCTCAATATTATAGGCGTATTGAGCAACTGCATCTGGCCTCATTTCCATCTCATACATCTTTAAGAAGGCCCCAAGGATGGACACTACCAATGTTGAGGAAGTCCCTAGCCCTGATCCTGCTGGAGCATCAGTAGCGGTAGTAATATGAAAGCCACGAACTGGCAAATCATAATCTTTTTGCAACCGATTGTAAACCGCTTTGTGAAGATCGAGTACGCCGTTGATTGGCAGATTCTCGGATAAATCAAACACCTGTCGCTCATTCCTGTCAGTAGCCTTCATAATAATTTGCTCCCCCCTTACTTCTATGCGGGCATGGGCAAATAGGGAGATGGTTGTATTAACGATTGCTCCGCCAAACAAGTCGCAGAAGGGGCTCACATCGGTGCCACCACCGGCAAGGCCTATACGAAAAGGAGCCTTGCTACAAATGACCATGCTTCGAATTATGCAGTAAAAAAAGAATGGTGGTGGGGTTCATATAGAGTCGGTTTGGGGAGTTTGAACAGCGAGCTGTTCCACAGCTTGCACCATCAACTCCCAACTGTATTTCTTTTTTTCTTGTTGCAGTCCCGGCAAAAATGCCTCTGAACCTTTTGAAAAATAAAGTGCGATATTTTTTGCTATGGATGCTGCATTGGGTTCGGCCACAAGCCCCGCAACTTCATGTGGAACCATGGCCGCAAGCCCGCCAACGTTGGTCACAATCATAGGCACTTCAAAATGGTAGGCGAGGGGCGTTACACCACTTTGTGTAGCATTGCGGTAGGGCTGCACCACCACATCCGCTGCACAAAAATAATTTTTTATTTCGCTATCCGGAATGAATGTGGTTTTCAAAATCAAGTTATCGCCTAAGTTTAAATGTTGTATCTGGTCGTGGTAAGGCTTATCGTCTCCGTAAAACTCACCTGCAATTAACAACTTTATTTCCGGCGATTCCTTTTTTAGCAGCGCCATAGCATCTAACAAAATATCCAGTCCCTTATAAGCACGAATGAAGCCGAAAAACAGCACTAATTTGAGATCTTCAGAAACATTCAATAGTTTTCTTGCCTGCGCCTTAGAAATCTTATCACCGAAATTATCGTACAAAGGATGCGGAATGTAACGGGCAGGTTTGCTCTTGTTGAAATGACTGAGATCGCTCAACACTTTTTCGCTCATGGTTATAAACGCATCAATGGGCTTCATAAAATACTCCGTGAAGGCCTTGTCTCCAAAACGTTTTTCGTGGGGAATCACATTGTCAGCAATACAGACAATCCTGCTTTTGCCATTTGTTTTTGCTATTCTTAAAATAGTGCCAAAGCAAGGGCCCATAAAAGGTAGCCAGAAGCGCACCACAATGATGTCTGGCTTTTCTTTTTTCAGTTTCAACCCCACCCGCAACCAGTTCAACGGATTAATAGAATTGATCAGTACTTTAATATCCAGCCCTGCCGGAGCAGGCTCTGTAGAATATTGAGAAGTTCCGGGAAAAAGTAAAGATGGGTATTGTAAAGAAAAAGTGTAAATGCTCACACTATGGCCGGCCTGCATAAAAGCCTTTGCCAGCCGTTCGTTGAAAGTGCTCATGCCGCCGCCCCGCAGGGGATGAGCAGGGCCAACAATAATAATTTTTTTTGATTGCAAATTTATTGCCACCGGTTATGAAGATTTTAAAATGCTAGAAGCCGGCTTTTTCTTCTATGAGGTAACTATTTCTTTCTGCAGAATTTCTTGAAATAAGTTCTCCCAAAAAGCCAGCAAGAAAAAGTTGTGTACCAATTACAAGGGATATAATGCCTACATAAAATAGCGGCCGGTCAGTCATATTGTATTTTAAAAAGGCAATCTTCGAAATAAAAAGGTACGCCCAGATGGCAAGACCAACGAAGAAAACGACACTTCCCCATAAGCCAAAAAAATGCATCGGCCTTTTGCCAAACTTGCCAACAAACATAATAGAGAATAAATCGAGAAAGCCATTTACAAAACGCTCCCAACCAAATTTAGTCACGCCAAATTTGCGGGCTCTGTGTTCCACTACTTTTTCACCTATTTTTCTAAATCCGGCCCACTTTGCAAGCACCGGAATGTAGCGATGCATTTCGCCATATACTTCAATACTCTTAACCACTTTTTTGCGATATGCTTTTAGCCCACAATTAAAGTCGTGCAGCTTTATGCCCGAGCTCTTCCTGGCAGCGGCATTAAATAACTTTGAGGGAATATTTTTAGTGAGGGTATTGTCGTAGCGTTTTTTCTTCCATCCACTCACAAGGTCGAATCCATCTTCTAAAATCATCTTTCTCAAAGAGGGTATCTCATCGGGACTGTCCTGCATGTCTGCATCCATGGTAATAATTACATCGCCCTGTGCTGCTTTAAATCCTTCATTGAGCGCAGCACTTTTGCCATAGTTGCGTTGAAATTTAATTCCTTTGATATGAGGGTTTTTTAAGCGCAAGCTTTCGAGCACTTTCCACGATTCATCAATGCTGCCATCATCTATCAAAATCATTTCATAACTGTAATTGTTTTCTTGCATTACACGCTCTATCCATGCTGTGAGCTCCGGCAGCGATTCATCTTCATTGTATAGTGGTATTACGATCGAAAGGTCCATACTTGATTTTTAAACATGCAATCCAGATTTTTTGGAGCTAACCAGATAAAATCCAAGCCTTCTATTAATTATAGTTTTTGCCGCACAAAAAATAATGAGCCTAAAACAGTTACCATTGAGCCAATTACCAAGTATCCAAATATAGCCATAGAAGTTAACATGATATTGTAGTAGTCTTTTGCCTTACCTACCATGTTTTCAATTTCTGGGCTGGTATAATTTCCTTTTGATGTTAGTTCAGCACGATATTTTGTGGCCATCTGTTCTTTAAGGGATGGATCTACTTTTGAAAAAATGAACGTAAATAAAACCATGATAAACGTTACCACAATAAAGCATTTAAATCCTGTAGAGAAATAATCTTTAAAGGATTTGTTTACAGCAGAACTGTTCTTAAAATCATACAATGCCCAGAGTATTGCTGCTACATACACTGCATAAGAAATATACTGAAGCTTATTATCAAAATCTCCTTTTGCTAAATAGATGGCAATGGATATTATCACTATCGCTATCCCCGCAACAAGCCCCTTGATAGTAGCACTTATTTTATTAATCATTTTTTTAAACTGATTTGATTTTTATTGGCAATGCCTAATACTTTTCCTTTGAGTTCTATGCCAATAAATGCACTGTTTTTGGATAAAGACTTTATGTCTTTTGCTTCAAAGATTACGTTTGCCTCCGGGTCAAAAAAAGTAAGGCAGGCAGCAGCGCCTTCTTTTATTTCTGGTATGGCAAGCCCAAAAATGTTGCGGGGTGCCGTTGTGAGTTGTTCAATTAATGTGCTGGTATCAGCAAATTGATTAGCTACCCCAAAGGCTGTTTCAAGCCCAGCCATACCGTTTTTTGCATATTCAAATTCACAGGTTTTATCATCCCAGTGCCCGGGTAAATGATGCGAGGCCAAACAGTCTACAAGACCAGCTTTGAATGCATCCTGCAACGCCTCCCGGTCAGCACGGGTGCGCAGGGGTGGGTTAAGCTTTAAGTTTGTGTCATAAGAAACAAGGTCTTCGTCGCAGAAATAAAGATGTGCCGGCGATACAGAACAGGTAATATTCAATCCTTCTTTTTTCGCAGCATTTATGAGTCGGATTCCTTTTGCGGAACTCACACCGGTAATGTGCAATCTTGACTTTGTATATTTTAGTAACTCAATGTCCCTGGCTATCATCAGTTCTTCTGCAATCACCGGCTTACCGGGCAGGCCTAATTGAGTACTTACAATTCCTTCATTCATGAGCCCATGCATGCTGATGCTTTGATCGTCTGGCAATTGCAGGATGGTTGCCTGTAGTGGCAATATATATTGGAGCGCTTTTAATAAAATGCCCGGACTTTGTACTGCCTGGGTGCCATCGCTAAAAGCTATAGCACCGCTTGCAAACATATCATACATTTCTGTAAGCTCTTTGCCCGCAGCATTTTTGGTAATGTTTGCAATGGGGTAAATATTTACGGGGACCGTGGCAGATTTTTGTATGATATACTCCACCACAGATTTTGTTGAAACTGACGGGTCTGTATTCGGTAAAATCATTACATCAGTAAAACCTCCAGCCGCTGCGGCCGCTGCGCCTGTTTGCAAAGTTTCTCTATGTTCAAATCCTGGATCGCCAAACTGCGCAAATACATCCATCCATCCAATGCTTACATGAAGGTTGGGGGCAGTAATAGTTTCATCCACCTTCGCTGAAATGTCGCTATCAATCGTTTCAATAATGCCGTTGTTGAGTAAGATATCTTTTACTTGCCCGTTGAGCGAAGAAGAAGAGCAGGTAATTCTGGCTTGCTTAATTAAAACCTTCATGTTGTAATGGGATTGCGCAAATATCAACAAAATATCCGAGGAAGCAAGCCTAATTGCCAACTGTAAAAACCAGTATTAAAGCCACATTATGCTCTGAGGTAGACCGATAGATTTTACCTTTTTAAATTTAAGTTCAAGTGTTTTGCCTTTGAATGTTTTTTTGATTCTGACCATTTTGCATATACATTTGCAGTAGGGTAAAATTTCGGGACGTAGCGCAGCCCGGTAGCGCACTAGGCTGGGGGTCTAGGGGTCGCAAGTTCGAATCTTGTCGTCCCGACAAATATTAAAATGCCTTCTGAGATCAGAAGGCATTTTCGGTTTCATAGCACCCTGATCCGCCAATGGCTACTTTTCATTACCACCAGGTTTTTAATTGATCGTTTGTAAAATGATATTCAGGTGTAAAAATGTTTTTACTTTCTGAAAGTGTGTACCACGGCGATGGAAGCCCAGAATTTACGTTTTTTAAAATATGAATGTCCTGTGCTGGCATGTAGCTTTGAGCCAACAGAAATATTTTTTTTCCGGTCGCATTTTCGGCCATGTCTACAACAATAACAGCGTGGCCCGGAAAACCACCTTTAATAAGCACATCTCCCACCTGCATTTTTTTGATGGCAACGGGGAGTAATTGTTTGCTTAAAGATGCCGTGCCGCACATGCCAAAAACTTTTTCGAGGTAGGTCATAAATCTTTGGCGGGTGTAAGGAGCATCAAATTGGTACAGCACGCCGTTGTTGTCTTTAAAGCCAATCTTTGTAAATTCTCTTCTGGAAAAAAAGTATTCTGCCCGTAGCCGCATGATGGCATCGGCACATTGCTGCAAATTTTTATCTCCTACGCTAATGTCCAAAACAGCAAACTGTGCGTCCTGGTTTGCCTTTACCCTGCTATCAAATAAATAAACTGTGTTGTCTTTTTTTAGCTTTAGCTCCCTAAGCCATGCTGCAAAAGTGTTTTCTTGTTGAGCAATCCTTGCAAAACTTTCCGGGAGAGGAATGGTGCCTACTGTTGTGGCAGATGCAATTGCTGGTAAGTTTGGGGTGTCTTGTTTAGCAGTATCTTTTTGAGCAGATCCTCCATTGCAAGAGGTAAGAATGAAGATAATGGCGGTGTCCACAATATTTAAATGCATAAATGGTTATTTTTGAGCAAACCACAGCTAAGATGCTTACCCGCATCTTTTCCACAATTAAATAAAACCCTTTATGACCCACATTCTGATCATTGATGATGAGAAGGCAATTAGAAAAACCCTTACCGAAATCTTAAGTTTTGAAGGTTATAAAATCGACGAAGCCTCTGATGGGGAAGAGGGCTTAAAAAAATTTTCCGCTAAATCTTACGACTTGGTTTTGTGCGATATTAAAATGCCAAAATTAGATGGCATTGAATTTTTAGAGAAGGCCAAAATGGTCAACCCAGATATTCCTATCATCATGATAAGCGGGCATGGAAATATAGATACAGCAGTAGAGGCTGTAAAAAAAGGTGCCTTCGATTACATTAGCAAGCCGCCCGATTTAAATCGCCTACTCATTACGCTACGCAATGCTACCGAGAGGCAGGATCTGGTTACTCAAACAAAAGCACTCAAGCGCAAAGTGAGCAAGGTGCAGGAGATGGTAGGGGTGAGCAGCGCCATGCAAAAGATAAAAGATACTATACAAAAGGTGGCGCCTACAGATGCCCGTGTTTTAATCACAGGTGAAAATGGGGTTGGCAAAGAATTAGTGGCAAGATGGATTCATGAAAAGAGCATCCGCAATAGTGGGCCAATGGTAGAAGTAAACTGTGCCGCCATTCCCGGAGAATTAATAGAAAGTGAGTTATTTGGTCATGAAAAAGGATCATTTACTTCCGCCATAAAACAACGCATCGGCAAATTTGAACAAGCTACCGGCGGAACGCTTTTCCTGGATGAGATTGGGGATATGAGCCTGAGTGCGCAGGCAAAAGTGCTACGGGCATTGCAGGAAGGCAAGATAACAAGGGTAGGAGCTGAGAAGGACATCAATGTAGATGTGCGTGTGATAGCTGCTACTAACAAAAATCTCTTGAAGGAAGTAGAGGACAAGTCGTTTAGGCTAGATCTGTACCACCGCCTGGGTGTGATCATCATTCATGTGCCATCGCTAAATGAACGTAGAGAAGATGTGCCTCACCTCGTAAATTATTTTTTGCAACTGGTAGCGCAGGAATATGGACAACCTATCAAGCAGATCGATAAAAAAGCGATGGAAGGTTTGCAATCCTACAATTGGTCTGGTAATATTCGGGAGCTTCGCAATGTGGTAGAACGCCTCATTATTTTGAGTGGCAAAACCATCACAGCCGATGATGTGGAAGCGTATGTTCTTCCAAAGAGTTAGAAAATCTTTCACTTGAAATAGTTAATTACATTAACAACATTGCCCGTTCAAGTAACAAATACCCGTTTTAAAAACGTGGAGCTTACTTTTGGGCCAGAAAAAAATAACTTATGAGTATTGGCTGGATCATTTTTATTGTAGCTGCGCTGGGCTGGCACATTGGTTTGTATGGCATGTTTAAAAAGGCTGGCATCGAGGGATGGAAAGCCTTGGTTCCTTTTTACAACACCTGGTGCATGGTTGAAAAAATGGAATTACGCAACTTCTGGTTCTTCCTGCAGTTTATTCCCATTGCCGGCCAGTTCATTACCATTTGGATTACCATTCGTTTTGTGGAGCATTTTGGCCGCTTTGGGGTGGGGCATCATGCCCTGACTGTATTGCTTCCCTTTCTTTATTTTCCGTATTTGGGTTTTTCGCCCAATGAGCGATACGCAGGTAAAAAAGTGGTAGACAATTATAAAAAATCTGCTGCACGGGAATGGATAGATGCCGCCGCATTTGCAATAGTAGCGGCCACCATCATACGCACATTTGTATTTGAAGCCTACACCATTCCTACGCCTTCTATGGAAAAAACTTTGTTGGTAAACGATTTTCTGTTTGTGAGCAAATCGAGTTATGGGCCCCGCATACCCAATACGCCTGTCGCAATGCCGTTCGTGCATCATACCCTTCCTATCGTAAATACAAAGTCATATTCTGAGGTTATCAAAATTCCTTACACCCGTTGGTTTGCCAGCAGTGTAAAAAGAAATGACGTAGTGGTTTTTAACTTCCCCGTAAATGATACGCTGATAAATGATGAGGTAAATTTTGGTAGTCGCACTACCTACTACCAGGCTGTAAGAGATATGGGTAGAGAAAAGGTGTGGAATGATTATGGAAATATTATTATAACAAGACCTGTAGATAAAAGGGAAAATTTCATTAAGCGTGCAGTTGCGGTAGGCGGCGATGTGTTGCAGGTCATCAACGGTAAGGTTTTTATAAGCGGAAAATCGTATGACGATTTTCCGGCATCGGAACATTACTACATCATGAGCATGCCTCCAAACGGATATATAGATGCCGATGTTTTAAAAGACATGGGCATATCCGTAAGAGAAAGCCAGGGCGATCTTCAACAACATTCTGACAGGACGTATTTGGTAAATGTTACCAATATCGAAAAAACTACGCTTCAACTGCCGGCAGGCTATAATCTAACACCATTCATTTCGGAAGCCAACACTCCTTACAATTCCTCAGCGCAATTGTTTCCCTATTATGATACAGCCCACAAGTGGAGTGTAGATAATTATGGACCACTGTTGGTGCCGGGCAAAGGAACTACCATTGAGCTTACACCCGATAATATTATCAAGTACCAGCGTTGCATAGAAGTGTATGAAGGAAATAAATTTGAAAACAGGGGGGGTAAGATTTTCATTAATGGACAGCCGGCGAGCACCTACAGTTTTAAAATGAATTATCATTTTATGATGGGAGATAACCGTCACAATTCGCTGGACAGTCGCTACTGGGGCTTTGTGCCGGAGGATCATGTGGTAGGTAAGGCATCCTTAATTTGGTTTAGTTGGGAGGGCGGCCCAAGATGGAACCGCCTGTTTAGCAGCATCAAATAACTGCCTGCAATGTAAATTGTTGTATATTAAATTTTATAAAATAAATCCTCCCTGTAGCAATATAGGGGGGATTTTTTATCTAAATTGATTTTATGAATAATGAAGAGATAAGATTCGCTTACAAGGTTTACGAAGACAGCAGTGAACTTAGCATTAGTGATGCGAAACTGTTGCAAGAGGCCCGGGATGTGACTGCCAAGGCCTATGCTCCCTACAGTGATTTTTTTGTTGGAGCTGCCGCCTTACTAAAAAACGGCGCAATCGTAACTGGAACCAACCAGGAAAATGCCTCTTACCCGGTTGGCATTTGTGCAGAGCGTGTGCTCCTCGGCATTGCTGCTATACTTCATACGAATGTACCCATAGAAACTTTGGCCGTAAGCTATGTGAACAATAAAGGAGTAAGTAATAAACCGATCTCACCATGTGGTATGTGCCGGCAGGCCCTGTGCGAGTACGAGGAACGCACAGGTCATCCAATTCGCCTTATACTTGCCGGCGCAAGCGGCAAAATCTTTGTTTTGGAAACCGTGAGCCAGTTGCTACCATTTAGTTTTAGCAGCAAAGATCTTTTGGCAATTTAATGGCGCATGTTATTTAGTTGTAAAGTCTCATCCTTGCCGGTGGGAGTTTTTTTATGAAAATGGCATGAAAATTTCAATATTCTTATCAACTCAAAAATTACAAAATGAGCAACGAAACAACCATATTGGAAGGGTACAGCAACATTGAAAAAGGTGCCTATTTGGGCGCCATTGCATCTTTAGCCACGGCAGATAGAAATGCAAGTGAAGAGGAACTGTCGTATCTGAATGCCCTGATAGATTCTGCGGGTCTCTCCGAAGACCAGGCAGGCCTGATTATGCACGCCGCTACCACAGATATTGCAGACGCTGACCTGCAAAAATTTTTGCAGATATTGAAGACCAGCGAGCTAGGATTTTCTCTGGTGAGTGACGTAATAGCTTTTGCCCAGGCTGATAGTGACTATTCTGAGTCTGAGCAGCAAAAGGTGAAACAAATTGCAACTTACCTTGATGTAAATGATGCGCAAGTAAACGTCTTAAACGACTTTACGGCGAAAGCAGTTCATGAAAGTAACGAACAAGCAGAGTCCGGAAATGCTGAAAAGACAGATCCAGCCTCCTTTTTTGGTGGCCTGGGGTTTGGGGATAAATTGAAAAATGCCGGCATCAACACAAATGGCCTTTTTAGGGGTGCATTGGGAATAATTGGGCCATTATTGCTTTCCCGTATGTTTAGCGGGGGTCGTAGGGGCAGAGGTGCTGGTGGCGGCATGCTCGGCGGACTCTTGGGAGGTTTGATGGGCGGCGGTAGCAGCCGCGGTGGTTTGCTTGGCGGACTTTTGGGCGGAGGCCGTGGGTTTGGCGGTGCGGCAGGTATGCTTGGAAGGTTGTTTAAAAGGTAGCAACCACCTATTTTTCAGAATTTACCGGTCAGGTTTCTCTACAAAAAATGGTTTATCAATATAAGCTCCGGGGCTGGAAGCCTGTCAAAACAACCCCCCCTATGTACCATCATCTAAAATGTTATAAAACATACATTGCGTGGAGCTTTCTTAAAGATGGCTTCAAATGTGCTAAGTTGAGTGGTGGCCACGAACACAGAGGAAACTAATCGGTCAAATACAGATCTTATGAAACATACTTTATCCCTTTTTTTATTAGTATTAAGCCTAAATGCTTTTTCTCAGGAAAAGGCAGATGCTATCGTTGGAAAGTGGTTGAAAATCCCGAAAGAAGACCTGATAATTGAAGTGTTCAAAGCAGATGAAATCTATAAAGGAAAGATTGATTGGTCTGCCAACACAGAAAAAAAACCAGCGGGGTTTGTTATCCTCCAACAAATGAAATACAACGAGGGTGCACATGTATGGGAGCATGGTAAAATTACAGATCCTTCTTCTGGCAAAAGCTACAGTGCCATTGCAAGAATAAAAGCGGATGGCACTCTCGAAGTGCAGGGCTACATGGGTATGAAGTTCCTTGGCTCTAAAAGATATTTTAAGCGGGTAAAATAAACAACCGGTTTTGTAAGAACTGTTATTTGCTATATTGTATCCATGAACAAAAAACATGGAAAGCTGGCGAAGATCTTCCCCCTCGTTAGTATGATGCTGGTGAGTGCAGCATTTGGTTATTTGGCAGCAAAATATGGCCTATCCGGTTCTGGAAAAATATCGACCTCTACAGCAATTATGCTTCTTTTTCTTTTCGTCCCCATCTTCTTCTTTGTGATAGCAGTACATGAAATGGGCCATGCCATTGCAGGCCTGTGGGTAAATTTTGATTTTCGGATGTATGTGGTTGGCCCGTTTATGTGGAATAAAGAAAGTGGAAACTGGAAATTTAGCTGGAACAAGAATGTAAATACTGCAGGCGGCTTGGTTTTATGTCTGCCAACTACGACGGAGAATTTAGAAAAACGTTTTTGCGTTTTCGCCCTTGGCGGACCAACAGCAAGCCTGCTTCTGGCAGGCCTGTGTTTTCTTATCGCCCGCATTCTTCCTTACGAAATGAGTAGTGCAACTATTGCCGAGCAAACTCTTAAAAGTTCCCTGTATATAATATCCTTGCTTTCATTCGTGATCTTCATTTTCACGGCACTACCAATGCATGCAGGCGGATTCTCAACAGACGGTGCACGAGCTCTGCGTCTGCTTAAGGGTGGAGATGCCTCCAGATTTGAAGTGCTGCTTTTAAAAACAATTACGCTGAGCAGTTCTGGCATGAGACCTCGTTTGCTCAACATTGACGAACTGAACGAAGCCCAATTCCTTGCCAATAAAATTGACGCTCCTTATAGTGTTTATTTACACAGCTATTTTCACCAGGCTGCCTGGGATAAGGGTGAAACGGCAGAAGCGGAAAAGCACCTTTTGAACTATGTAGAAGACGCTGAAAAAATTCCCGCTGGTATTCGGAATTCTGTTTGGTTGGATGCAGCATTCTTTTACGCATTTGCAGAGAAAAATTTACCAGAAGCAGAAAAATATTGGAGCCAGTTTAAACCAACAGCTATGATTCCCAAAGCGCAGGTATTGGCAACTGAAGCCGCCATGGCATTTGGAAAAGGAGACTACTCATTAGCCCAGGCAAAGGCCATGATGGCGCAACAAGAACTACCGAATATGCTGGATAAAGGATTGGCAATGGCCCTGGGGGAGAAATTAATTTCCCTACAGCAAACACATGAGTAACATAGAGCACGATTTGGCTCACCATTTCATAAAGAATAATCCTAAAACGTTAGTATGGAAAAAGTAAATATTGAGGAAAAGTTGTCTCTTTTCCAGGATTATTTCAATCCCAGAATCGCAGGAGAGTTGAATGGTCAACAGGTAAAGCTTGTAAAGTTCAAAGGCGAGTTTGTGTGGCACCAGCACGAAGGCGAAGATGAATTGTTTTATGTGCTCAAGGGTGAGTTTACTATGCAGTTCCGTAACAACAAGACTGTGTTGGTGAAACAAAATGAATTTTTGATAGTCCCAAGGGGCGTAGAGCATCGGCCTGTCGCCGAAGAAGAAGTTTCTATTATGTTGTTTGAGCCCGCTAGCACTTTAAACACAGGTAATGCGCCGGGTGAACTGACTCGAACGATTCTCGAAAGAATTTGAGATTTATCAAGCTGTTGATAGAAAAAACATTTCTCATAACAAGAAGCCCACTCTTTGAAAAGTGGGCTTCTATGTATTTCAAATTATAATTTTTCTATTAATACCTGTACATCTCAGACTTGAAAGGACCTTCTTTAGGCAAGCCCAAATAATCTGCTTGTGCGGTAGTTAATTCGTCTAACACTACACCAATTTTACCAAGGTGTAAACGGGCAACTTTTTCATCAAGATGCTTAGGCAGAACATACACTTTATTTTCATACTTGTCAGTATTTAACCAAAGCTCAAGCTGTGCAAGGGTTTGATTGGTGAAGCTGTTGCTCATTACAAAGCTAGGATGGCCTGTTGCACAACCTAGGTTTACAAGACGGCCTTCAGCCAAAACAATGATATCATTTCCTTCGATGGTATACAAATCAACCTGTGGTTTGATCGTGTTTTTGCTTGAACCGTAGTTCTCGTTTAACCAAGCCATATCAATTTCAATATCAAAGTGACCAATGTTACAAACGATTGCTTTGTCTTTCATCACACGGAAGTGTTGTTCTGTGATCAGGTCTCTGCAACCAGAAGCCGTAACAATGATGTCGGCCTCTTTCACTGCATCAATCATTTTCTTTACTTCAAAACCGTCCATAGCAGCCTGCAAAGCGCAGATAGGATCAATCTCAGTAACAATTACACGTGCACCTGCACCACGTAAACTTGCAGCACTTCCTTTACCTACATCACCATAACCACCTACAACAGCTACTTTACCAGCCATCATCACATCGGTAGCACGGCGAATAGAATCTACCAGGCTTTCCTGGCAACCATATTTGTTGTCAAATTTAGATTTGGTAACAGAATCGTTGATGTTAATAGCAGGGATTGGCAAAGTACCATTAGCCATACGCTCGTATAAACGATGTACACCTGTAGTAGTTTCTTCGCTCAGGCCTTTGATGCCAGAGATCAGCTCAGGGTATTTGTCAAAAACCATATTAGTCAAATCACCACCATCATCAAGGATCATATTTAAAGGACGATCCTGGCTACCAAAGAACAAAGTTTGTTCGATGCACCAATCAGATTCTTCTTGTGTTTGGCCTTTCCATGCGTAAACGCCAATTCCTGCAGCAGCAATAGCAGCAGCAGCCTGATCTTGCGTACTGAAAATATTGCAAGAGCTCCATTTAACTTCTGCTCCCAGTGCAATTAAAGTTTCTATTAACACGGCCGTTTGAATGGTCATGTGCAGGCAACCGGCAATGCGGGCACCTTTTAA
>JAYTBG010000277.1:0-3756 GCA_043737055.1 Chitinophagaceae bacterium
CAGAAAAAGATATGGACCGCATCAGTGCCAAAGGGTACACCATGGGGTACATTGGCAGTGTATTGATGCAGATGATTGGCTTTGGATTGGTGATAGCAATGCCCGACAATCCTTTGCCTCTAAAAATAACTTTTTTGCTTGTAGGTATCTGGTGGGTTGCCTTTGCTCAAATCACATTCAACAGGCTCCCAATGAGCCCTAAAACGGAACGAAAATCTAAGAGCCATGCGCTGGTAAATGGTTTTCATGAATTGAAGATTGTGTGGAACCAGGTTAAACTTATGCCTACCCTGAAACGCTTTTTAGTTTCGTTCTTTTTTTACAGCATGGGGGTGCAAACGGTAATGCTCATAGCCATTGATTTTGGTATAAAAGAATTAAAACTGGAAAACAGTAAGCTCATCATCACAGCCGTTATTATTCAACTGGTAGCCATCGCAGGTGCGTTTGCCATGAGCCGCCTATCTACTGTTTATGGCAACATCAGGGTTTTGATCTTTACCGTACTGCTTTGGATTGGCGTTTGCATAGCAGGCTACTTTATGCAGACAGAAATGCATTTCTATATCATTGCTGCGTTGGTAGGTTTGGTAATGGGTGGTATACAATCCCTCAGCCGATCTACGTACAGCAAGATGATGCCCGAAACCAAAGACACTGCCTCGTTTTTTAGTTTTTATGATGTTACAGAAAAACTCGCCATCGTTGTCGGCCTGTTCAGTTTCGGCCTCATTGAAGGGCTTACGCACAACATGCGAAACTCTATTTTGGCTTTGATCATATTCTTTGCCCTGGGACTGATATTTTTAGTGCTTACCTATAGAGCCAAGGCAAAACAACAACCTTCTTTATCATGAAACTTCACAGCATTAATACTGGTCATTTTAAGTTAGACGGAGGAGCTATGTTTGGCGTGGTACCCAAAAGCATCTGGAATAAACTCAACCCGGCAGATGAAAACAATATGTGCAGTTGGGCACTTCGCTGCATGCTGATAGAAACTGGTAACCGGCTGGTACTGGTGGACACTGGCATGGGGGACAAACAAGACGAAAATTTTTTTGGCCACTATTACATGCATGGCAGCGACACACTCGATAAATCACTGGCAACTCACGGTTTCAGCAGAAGTGATATTACCGACGTACTGCTCACTCATTTGCACTTTGACCATTGTGGTGGGAGTATTGTAAAGGAAGGAGAACGCCTGGTAACTGCATTTAAAAATGCCAATTACTGGAGCAATGAACGACATTGGAAATGGGCAACTCAACCCAACGACCGGGAGAAAGCATCATTTCTAAAAGAAAACATTTTACCTATCCTGGAAAGCGGGCAATTAAAATTTATTGAAACACATCAGCAAGACTTTCCTGAGGGAATAATGGTGCGCCAGGTATTTGGCCATACCGAAGCGATGATGTTGGCTCAATTAAATTACAACGGAAGAACAATTGTGTTTATGGCAGATTTACTTCCTTCAGCAGCACATATCCCGTTGCCGTATGTAATGGCTTACGATATGTTTCCGTTAACTACACTCAACGAAAAGAAGAATTTTTTAACTGAGGCTGTGCAAAATGACTATATCTTATTTTTTGAACACGACCCATTGATTGAGTGTTGCACACTGCATCAAACAGAAAAAGGCATCAGGGTGAAAGATACTTTCAAACTGAGCGACCTGTAATATCAACGAACATTTTGCAGTGAGGTAAGCGGGTAGCGTAAATTTTTATAACTCATCATATCTACTTTAATACTTCCAACGGAAATAGGACTTTCTACCCGTAGCAATAAATGATTGGGATCATCACTAACCCAGGCTGTCATTTTTTCTCCACCTTCGAACATAGTACCTTTTACCAGCAGTGGTTTAAACTTTATGGCGTTGAATTTTCCGTACTTGGTTTTTACTTTTTCTTTGCCCATATAACGTATGTACAAATGGTACACTTCATCATCCAGGTACATATCAAAAGGGATTTTATCGCCGGGCTTGTATTTATTAAAATTAATGTTGCGGGCATAGTACATGCTGCTCACAACATCTTGCATGCAGTCAGAAATTTTGAACACCCCCTTAGTGCTTACAGCGGTATTGGTATTTTGATTAAAAGTTACGTTGTTGTAAATCTTGTGTCCTCCTTCATCAACGTTACGTATAAATTTCAGGGGTAACATCGTTGCTGTATCCACATAACTCTCATAACGATCTCTTACCTTAAAAAAATTATCGAAAAAAGAATAAGACTTTCCCTCACCTACAAAATGGTAAACAGGTTTGCCATTGTAGCGCTCAAGCGTTGTAGAAAAAGTTGCTTCTCCTGCAGCTATGTAGGCACCTAAAGTATAGTAAACTTTCATGGTAATAACTTCCCCTGCTTTGAATGCTGTGTTCCTGATGCCGCAAAAATCGCTTGAGGTAGAAGTAGGTGCCGGTGTAAAACTAGCCAGCAAAATAATGGCTGTTGGTAAAAAGGGTTTAAGGATTTGCTTCATTTTCCTGTGTGATTTTTATTCCCAATATTAATATGCTTCCAATGATGGCAGGCAGAACAAGGTTAATCAACCAAATACCAAGTGCCGCAGCCTGTATGCCAAGTATGTTTGGGCTATACAATTTAAAAATCTCTACAGATGCTGTTGCTCTTAGTGGAAGCTCGGTGAAGCCAATGGATGGTGCCATAACCATGATGAGGTAAAATATGGTTAAGAGCCAAAAACTCAACCAGTAGCTAATCTCTACTTCCATTATGCTGAGTAACAGCATGTATTGCAAGATAAATGTGCCGTACCTTATTAAAGATAAAAACAATATTCTTAACAATTGTTTACCGCTGAACTGATCCAGCAGTCGTACATACTTCAATGGCTTTGCCAGCCATTTTATCTTTTCCATCAAATGAATGAGCCAGCCAATACGCAGATAAAATAGTAAAAAAAATACGCTCACAAAACTGCATGTTAGTAGGAGCGTGTTGGCCAAAATTGCTGGTATAAAATGTAGGCCATGCAATGCAGGGCTATAAAATCTAAGTACCAATAACCCGAGCGTGCCCATCAACATAGTTACGAGCAACTGGCTTATGCTGCCGAGAATTGTAAGAGAAATAGCCCGCAACCTGTTTGGTTCTTTTACATACATTATCCGCCCTCCATATTCTCCCATGCGGTTTGGAGTAAGCATGGTAATGCTGCTTCCTGCCAGCACCGATTTAAAAGCTCTCAGGAAAGAAATTTTTTCCAGCGGCTTTAAAAGCAGTTGCCATTTACAGGCTTCCAAACCATAATTTACAAACATGAGAAGTAGTACCAACCAAAACGAAATGCTGTGCCAACTATTTTTAATCTGTTGCCATCGTTGTGGTAAATCCGGCTGCTGAACAATTTGTTTGTACAAACTATAAGAGAGTATGATAAACAAGAGAGGCCCAAGCAGGTAGTTGAGTATTATTTTGATATTTTTGCGCAGCTAGACAATATTTAGCGGTAAAAATAGCGCATTGCAAAAAAAATCGAAAATCATTTTAGGGATAGATCCCGGAACTGTGGTGATGGGGTTCGGTTTAATTGCTATTCAACACAAAGAAATTAAACTCCTTGAAATGGGAGTCTTAAAAATGAATGCAAAGATGGATGCCTATGAACGCCTGGAGAATATTTATAAAAAGGTAACAGACCTCATCAGTAACCACCACCCAGATAGTTTTGCGATTGAAGCGCCTTTTTTTGGTAAGAATGTACAGAGTATGC
>JAYTBG010000278.1:0-9071 GCA_043737055.1 Chitinophagaceae bacterium
TACTCTTCTTCCAACCCGGCACTCAGCGAAGAAAAAAAGAACGAATGCCTGGATGCGGGAAGGGCCATAAAAGTACTGTTGGAAAAGGATATTAAGCCAAAAGATATCATGACCAAAAAAGCATTTGAAAATGCAATCACGTCTGTTATGGTTTTTGGAGGAAGTACCAATGCTGTGCTGCATTTAATTGCAATGGCAAAAGCAGTGGATGTGGTAATCACGCAGGATGACTTTCAACGCATTAGCGACAAAACCCCCGTACTGGCTGATTTTAAGCCCAGCGGAAAATATTTGATGAAGGAGTTACATGCACATGGTGGCGTGCCGGCTGTGATGAAATATTTATTAGGTGTAGGAATGTTACACGGCGATTGCCCGACTGTTACCGGCAAAACGTTGGCTGAAAATTTGGCTACTGTTCCTGATCTAAATTTTGATACCCAGAAAATTATCTATCCAATTGAAAGCCCACTAAAATCAACCGGACACCTGCAAATCCTGTACGGCAACCTGGCAGAAAAAGGAAGCGTAGCAAAAATCAGTGGGAAAGAGGGTGAACGTTTTGAAGGACCCGCTCGTGTATTCAATGGCGAAAAAGATTTGGTGGCAGGCATTGCTGGCGGACGGATACAAAAAGGGGACGTGGTGGTAATACGATATGAGGGACCGAAGGGTGCACCCGGCATGCCGGAGATGTTGAAACCTACGTCGGCCATAACTGGCGCAGGCCTTGGCCCATATGTGGCGCTCATTACCGATGGGAGATTCAGCGGAGGTTCACATGGGTTTGTGGTGGGGCATATCACTCCTGAAGCATTTAACGGCGGATTGATTGCATTGGTAGAAGATGGCGACATCATTGAAATAGATGTTGCTACAAAAAAAATGACTTTAAAAGTAAGCGACGCAATTATAGCAGAAAGAAGAGCACACTGGAAACAGCCTGCATTAAAAGTTACTAAAGGTGTTTTGTATAAATATGCCATGTGTGTAAAAGATGCAAGTGAGGGATGTGTGACAGACGAGTAGCCCCTCCGCCCCTAAAGGAGAACTTGGTTTCAAAGATTAGGTAGATAAAAGAAAATTGAAGTAATTAAAATATTTTTTATGGAAGCGTTAATCACTATAGCACCTGACAAAATCGTGGAGACTTCGAAAGCCTCCCCCGCCGGGGGAGGTTTGGAGGGGGCCTCTCCTATCTCCGGAGGAGCAGCCCTAATGGATGCCCTGGTCATTGAAAATGTTTCCACCATTTTTGGTTACCCGGGCGGTGCCATCATGCCCATCTACGATGCCTTGTATGATTATAAAGAACAACTAAAACATATTTTGGTCCGTCACGAACAGGGCGCCATTCATGCTGCACAAGGCTATGCTAGAACATCCGGCGATGTGGGCGTAGTGTTTGCTACCAGCGGCCCCGGCGCAACAAATTTGGTAACGGGTTTGGCTGATGCCATGCTGGACTCCACGCCAGTCGTATGTATTACGGGGCAGGTATTTGCACACTTGTTGGGTACCGATGCATTCCAGGAAGTTGATGTAATAAACATTACCACGCCGGTTACCAAATGGAATTTTCAGGTGACCGATGCTACGGAAATTCCTGCCATCATTGCCAAGGCATTTTACATAGCCAAAAGCGGAAGGCCCGGACCGGTTTTGATTGACATTACCAAAAATGCACAGTTGCAATTGTTCGCTTATGAAGGGTACAAAAAATGCGAACATATCCGCAGCTATCGCCCCAAGCCCATTATTCGCAAAGAATATATCGAAGCAGCTGCAAGGCTGATCAATGCTGCCGAAAGACCTTTTGTAATTTTTGGACAGGGCGTAATATTGGGAAGAGCCGAAGCGGAATTTAAAGCGTTTATTGAAAAGGCCGGCGTTCCTGCGGCCTGGACCATCCTTGGTATGAGTGCTATTCCTACCGATCATCCGCAGGCAGTTGGTATGCTGGGCATGCACGGAAATTATGGACCCAACATCCTTACCAACGAGTGCGATGTGCTCATTGCGGTGGGCATGCGTTTCGACGACAGGGTTACCGGCCGCCTGGATAAGTATGCCAAGCAGGCCAAAGTCATTCACCTAGATATTGATCCTTCCGAAATAGATAAAAATGTAAAAACAACGGTACCTGTTTGGGGCGATTGCAAAGAAACATTGCCCATGCTTACCGCATTGCTGCAGGAAAAATTATACCCTCATTGGTTCCAGCGTTTTTGGGATTACCAAAAACAGGAAGACGAAAAAGTAATACAGGACGAATTGAATCCCAGGGGAGATGAATTGACCATGGGCGAAGTAATCAAGGTTTTGAACAGCCTCACCAATGCCGATGCCATCATTGTAACAGACGTGGGTCAGCATCAAATGGTAAGCTGCCGGTACGCAAAATTCAATCACAGCAAAAGTAATATCACCAGTGGCGGCGCAGGTACGATGGGCTTTGCATTGCCTGCGGCTATTGGTGCCAGTTATGGCGATCCAAATCGTACAGTCGTTGCCGTTATAGGGGATGGAGGTTTTCAGATGACGCTACAAGAACTGGGTACCATCATGCAGTTTAAACCCAACGTAAAGATTTTAATTCTCAACAACCAGTTTCTCGGAATGGTGCGCCAGTGGCAGCAGCTCTTTCACGAAAAACGTTATTCGTTTGTAGATATTACCAGCCCGGATTTTGTGCAGGTGGCAAAAGGTTTTGGCATTGCCGGCAACAGTATTAGTAAAAGAGAAAACCTGCAGGCAGGCATTAAAGAAATGTTGGAGCATGATGGTAGTTTTTTATTGGAAGTGATGGTGGCAAAAGAGAACAATGTATTTCCCATGGTGCCTCAGGGACGGGGCGTGGCGGAGATCGTGTTGTGTAAGGAAGAGATATAAAGCCCCCTGTCCTCCTGAAAAGGGAACTTAGGACGAAAGTTTTTTTCTGAATTTGAAAGTGCTATAGAACCGTGAGTACCGTGATTATGAGACAAGCTGTAGAAACTCTGGGCATCATCGTTGTGTCACTCACTTGTACTTTTTTAATGCTATTCAGCTTACAGGCCGTAAAATAAAAAAATATTAGAATTATGAATGTATCTAAAAATAAAAAGCCTTTGCTCTCCCCCTCCGGGGGAGCTGCAGGGGGCTTGGAATTTACCATAACCGTTTATACCGAAAACCAAATTGGTTTACTCAATCGTATTGCCATCATCTTTTCCCGGAGAAAGATCAATATTGAAAGCCTGAATACTTCACCTTCTGAAGTGGAAAGTGTGCACCGCTTTACAATTGTTATCAACGAAACGGAAGATGTAGTACGCAAGCTTTGTGGCCAGATAGAAAAGCAAGTGGAAGTTTTGAAAGCTTATTACAACACTGCCAATGAAATTGTGTGGCAGGAAATGGCCTTGTATAAAGTGAGTACCGATGAGATAGCAGAAAAAGTGCAGGTAGAACGGTTGCTTCGCCAATATGGCGCCCGGGCCGTGGTGATCCGTCATGATTACACTGTGTTTGAAACAACGGGCCACCGGGAAGAAACTGATGCCTTGGTGAAAGTGCTGGAGCCTTACGGTCTAATAGAATTTGTAAGAAGCGCCCGCATAGCCATTATTAAAAAAAGTGTGGGCTTTCATGAAAAACTAAAAGAGTTTGAATACCTGGAACCTGGAGAAGAAACAGCAGAAAATAAATTTTTGAATGAAGGGCGGGAAGTGTTTTCGATGTGAGGGAAGAGGAAAGCCAAAATTAAAAATTAAAAAGTCAAAACTGAAAGGTGAGAGGTGAAAGGTGAAACCTCGCAAAAACCTTTAAGGTTTTGTGAGCTGGCCTGGAGCGGAGAACCTTATAGAGTTTTATTATTGAAAGGTTAAAGCTGCCAAAGCTTGAAAGTACTTTCAAGAATTGAAGCCTTCCTAACGTTGAACCTTTTAAACCTTTGAAACCTTTTAGAACTTATTAATAACTTCTTAAAACAAAAAAACAATGGCAAAATTAAATTTCGGCGGTGTTGAAGAAAACGTAGTAACACGGGAAGAATTTCCTTTAAGCAAAGCACAGGAAGTGCTCAAAGATGAAACGGTTGCAGTTATTGGTTATGGCGTGCAGGGCCCAGGGCAGGCGCTCAACCAGCGTGACAATGGCATCAATGTAATTGTCGGGCAGCGTAAAAATTCCAAGTCGTGGGACAAAGCAGAAGCTGATGGTTTCGTGCCGGGTGTGACCTTGTTTGAAATTGAGGAGGCGCTGGAACGGGGCACCATTATCTGTTACCTGTTGAGTGATGCGGCCCAGATTGCTTTATGGCCAACTGTGCAAAAACATTTAACCCCCGGCAAAGCCTTGTATTTTTCTCATGGCTTCGGCATTACTTTTAACGAACAAACAAATATCCTTCCACCAAAAGATGTAGATGTTTTCTTGGTGGCGCCCAAAGGAAGCGGTACATCATTGCGCCGCATGTTTTTGCAGGGCCGGGGCTTAAATAGTTCGTACGCTATTTACCAGGATGCCACCGGGCGTGCCTTTGAAAGAGTTGTTGCGTTGGGTATAGCAGTGGGCAGTGGTTATTTGTTTGAAACAGATTTTAGAAAAGAAGTTTACAGCGATCTTACCGGCGAAAGAGGTACACTCATGGGAGCTATTCAGGGAATTTTTGCAGCACAATATGAAGTGTTGCGGAGCAAAGGTCACTCCCCATCGGAGGCATTCAATGAAACCGTGGAAGAACTCACGCAATCTCTCATGCCATTGGTAGCAGAAAATGGAATGGATTGGATGTATGGCAACTGCAGCACCACCGCACAACGTGGCGCATTGGACTGGTGGAAGAAATTCAGGGACGCTACACTTCCCGTTTTTAAAGATCTCTATGAGTCCGTTGCTACCGGCGTAGAATCGCAGCGGTCAATTGACTCCAATTCACAATCAGATTACCGGGTTAAACTGGATGCAGAACTTACGGAACTGAAGGAAAGCGAAATGTGGCAGGCAGGTCAAACCGTTAGAAGCCTTCGCCCCGAGAATCAAAAAAAAGATGGGCTGCCTGCCAGTGAAAATGCTGCAGCGCCTGTAGCCTCATATTGGATATAATCATGCAAACAACGAAAGACATATTCACCCTTGACTATAGTGCCGCAGCCCATCGGCTCCAGCCCATAGTTACCAGAACGGAGTTGCAACTTAACAGAAGCCTGAGCCGTAAATACCAATGCAATGTCTACCTGAAAAGAGAGGATCTGCAGATGGTGCGGTCTTATAAATTGCGGGGTGCTTACAATATGATGAGCACGCTGGAAGAGCAGGTGTTGCAACGTGGGGTGGTGTGCGCAAGTGCAGGCAATCATGCACAGGGTTTTGCATATAGTTGTAAAAAGTTAAATGCAAAAGGCGTTGTGTTTATGCCTATCATCACGCCAAAACAAAAGGTAACACAGACTAAAATGTTTGGTGAACATTTTATTGAAGTAAAATTAGTGGGTGACACATTTGATGATTGCGCTGCCGCAGCAAAGAAGTATACAATCGATAATGAGTTGACATTTATACCGCCTTTTGATGATCACAGAATTATCGAAGGACAGGCTACTGTAGGGCTGGAAATAATGGAAGACCTTTCCCATATTGACTATTTGTTTGCGCCGGTTGGTGGCGGTGGTCTCGTAGCCGGAGTAGGCTCCTATTTTAAAACCTACTCGCCTCACACCATTATTGTGGGTGTAGAACCCGAAGGTGCACCATCTATGAAAGAAGCATTGAAAAACGGTGCGCCGGTTACACTCCAAAGTATTGACCGGTTTGTAGATGGCGCTGCAGTAAAGCGTGTGGGTGATGTGACATTTGAAATTTGCAAAGAGGTATTGGACGAAATGCATCTCGTGCCCGAAGGAAAAGTGTGCAGCACCATTCTAAAACTCTACAACGAAGATGCCATCGTGGTAGAACCTGCAGGTGCAATGAGCATAACAGCATTAGACGATTATGCAGAAAGAATTAGGGGTAAAAATGTGGTTTGCATTGTAAGTGGTAGCAACAACGACATAGATCGCATGCCAGAAATAAAGGAACGAAGCCTTCAGTACGAAGGTCTGAAACATTACCTGCTGGTGAATTTTGCGCAGCGCCCTGGTGCCTTAAAAGAGTTTGTGAATGATGTGCTGGGACCAACTGATGATATCACAAGATTTGAATACATGCAAAAGACTAATAAAGAAAGTGGGCCAGCTCTCATAGGGATAGAACTTAAGAGCCCAGACGATTATGTATTGCTGCTTCAAAATTTAAAGCGCCTGCATATGAATTATACAGAATTAAATAAAGATGATACGTTGTTTGGGTACCTGGTGTAGATTGCAGAGGTTCAAAAGTTCAACGTTTAAGGTCTAACGTTATGAAGGCTTCAATTCCAGAGAATTATTTTAAAATTGAGGTCTTTCACCTTTGACCCTGCCTACCGGCAGGCAGGCTTTCACCTTCGACCACTCACCCAAAACTAATCCTCCCTAGAAAAAAGCCATTTCGATCGCCGCCTGCTTATAATTTTTATCACCAAAACAACCTTCGGTTTATGGCTGAACAACTCGGTTTATACGATCCAAAATTTGAGCATGATGCATGCGGCATTGGCTTTGTTGCGCATATTAACGGCAGCAAATCGCACCAGAATATTTCTGATGCATTAACTGTATTAGAAAATATGGAGCATCGTGGAGCATGTGGTTGTGAAAACAATACCGGCGATGGTGCAGGCATTATGCTTCAAATGCCACACGAATTCTTTTTCGATGAATGTCTCAGGCTCGGGGTTCACCTCCCTGCTTATGGTAAGTATGGAGTTGCGGTGATTTTCTTTCCCAAAGAAATACGGTTACGGGAAGAATGCAGGGCTATTTTTAATCGCACAGCAGAAAAGCTGGGACTGGAAGTAATGGTTTACAGAAAAGTTCCGGTTAATGCTCACGACATTGGCGCAACTGCTATGAGTGTAGAACCAGAAATAGAACAGGCGTTTGTGGCCTGCCCAGACCACATCTCTAACGCCGAGGACTTTGAAAGAAAATTATTTATACTTAGAAATTTCAGCAGTCATACCATCGCAAGCACGGTAATGCAGGATGCAATTGGCTTTTATATCGCATCTCTTTCTTATAAAACCATTGTTTACAAAGGACAGCTTACAAGCACGCAAGTGCGGAGTTATTTTACGGACCTCAGCAATAAAAGACTGGTAAGCGCCTTTGGCCTGGTGCATTCCCGTTTTGCCACCAACACTTTTCCATCCTGGAAATTGGCTCAGCCCTTCCGCTACATTGCACACAATGGGGAGATTAACACTTTGCAGGGAAACCTGAATTGGCTCAAAACGAGTGAAAAGAATTTTACCTCACCATATTTTTCAAAAGAAGAAATGGAGATGCTGCTACCCATTGTAACCAATAGCCAAAGCGACTCTGCCAGCCTTGATAATATCATAGAATTATTAACGCTTTGCGGCCGCTCGCTGCCGCATGTAATGATGATGTTGATACCAGAGGCATGGGATGGCAACGAAGAAATGGATCCTGTAAAAAAAGCATTTTACGAATTTCATTCCGCTTTCATGGAGCCCTGGGACGGCCCCGCTTCTATTTCCTTTACCAACGGAAAAATGATCGGGGCCATTCTTGATAGAAACGGTTTGCGCCCATCAAGGTATTGCATTACCAACGACAACAGGGTAATCATGGCCTCTGAAACAGGCACCTTACCCATTGACCCATCTACCATTATTGAAAAAGGAAGATTGCAGCCGGGCAAAATGTTTGTGGTAGATATGGAGCAAGGGAAGATCATCAGTGATGATGAACTAAAAAGTAAAATATGTTCTCAAAAGCCCTACGGCGATTGGTTGAATAAATATAAAATACGGCTGGAGGAATTACCCGAGCCAAGGGTATTGTTTACACACCTGGAACATGAGCAGGTGTACAAATATCAGAAAGCTTTTGGCTATACCTCGGAAGATTTGGAGAACATCATTACACCCATGGCCCTTGATGGAAAAGAACCATTGGGCTCTATGGGCACTGATACACCACTGGCCATATTTAGTGATCAGCCACAACACCTGAGCAGTTATTTCAAACAATTATTTGCGCAGGTAACCAACCCCCCTATCGATCCCATTAGGGAGCGACTCGTGATGTCGCTGGCAAGTTTTGCAGGCAATAACGGAAACTTATTATTGGAAGACCCGCTTACCTGCCACAGTGTGGCCTTAAAGCACCCGATACTAACCAATCATGAACTGGAAAAAATAAGGAGTATTGATACAGGTCTCTTCCAGGCCAAAACTTTGCAATGTTATTTTAAGGCCGATGGAAAGCCCGGTTCGCTTAAAACCGCACTGGACCGGCTGTGTCGGTATGCGGTCGATTCTGTGGATGATGGCTTTAAAGTATTAATCTTGCAGGATAGGGCTGTCGATTCTAACCATGCCCCTATTCCCTCACTGTTAGCCGTAGCCGCAGTTCACCACCATCTTATCAGGAAAGGCATGCGTGGTCAAGTGGGTATCATTGTAGAAGCCGGTGACGCCTGGGAGGTACATCATTTTGCCTGTTTAATTTCTTTTGGCGCTACTGCTATTAACCCTTATCTGGCATTGTCGTCTATCAGAGACATGAAGGAAAGTAATAAGTTGGATACTACGCTCAGCGACGATATTTTAAAACAACACTATATTAAAGCGATCAAAGACGGCCTGCTGAAAGTGTTTTCAAAGATGGGAATTTCTACGCTCCAATCTTACCAGGGTGCGCAGACGTTCGAAATACTCGGGCTCAATAAAGAAGTGGTACAAACCTATTTTACCGGTGCCACTTCAAGAGTAGAAGGCCTGGGCCTTGATGAAATTGCCAGGGAAACATTGGCCAAACATTACTTTGCTTTCAGCAAAAAAGATGTACCGGTAGATCGTCTACCCGTTGGCGGTATCTTCCAATGGAAACGCAAAGGAGAATTTCATTTGTTCAACCCGCAAACGATCCATTTGCTGCAGCATGCCACCAAAACAAATGACTACGCCACATTTAAAA
>JAYTBG010000279.1:0-3746 GCA_043737055.1 Chitinophagaceae bacterium
CAGATTACCAGAGAAGAAATGGAAGACCTGGTTGGAGATATCCGCCAACGCATTCCCGACATTTGTTTGCGAACAACGTTGATAGCCGGTTTCCCCGGCGAAACCAGGGACGATGTAGAGGAACTGAAAACCTTTTTAGAAAAAATGCGTTTTGACCGGGTAGGCACTTTTACCTACAGTCATGAAGAAGATACCAGTGCTCACGGGCTTACAGACAATATCTCTGCTGAAGAAAAAGAAGAAAGGGCGCTCGAAATAATGGAGGTACAACAAGATATTTCGTTGGAAAAAAACCAGGCAAAAGTTGGTAAAACTTTTAAAGTGATGGTAGATAAAAGAGAGGCTGGTCGCTACCTCGGCCGCACAGAATTTGACAGTGTAGAAGTAGACAACGAAGTAATCATTAACAGCAGCAAACGACTAACGGTGGGAGACTTTGTAAATGTAAAAATTTCGAAGGCTTACGATTTTGATATCGAGGGTGAGTTGGTGTAAGCAATGCCACAAGGTGCCGAATTTCTGATATTTGATGTTGGATTTATGATTTGAGCAAGGTCCATTGCAGGCCGTGATAGTTACTGCCACAAACTACTGCATGTTATAGGTTTGTCTTTCTGGCGGTTATAGATCCCTGCGGTAGCTTGTTTGTTATTACAGTGTGATTTTGGTAGACCTTGTTCATGCTCATTATTGTATTGCCGCAAAATGGCGGTTGTCCTCCAGAGCGAAGCGATGGATGTGCCCGGAGATGTTGCAGGTAGCGCATCAAAAGGACAGCTCAACAGCAGTAGCGGCTCATTATTGTATTGATTTTTTGGTAACAATTTATATTTGTACACAGCATCAAGCATATGACAATATTTTCTGCCCAGCAAATACCTTACGCACACACCAAGGCTTTCTCTTCCATTGTTACCGACTATGTGTCTCAGGTACCTGCATTGCAACCATTCTATCTGCACCCACCAACACTGCAAGGAATTAAAGAAGCTATTGCTGCACGGCAAAATACGGTCACCAATCGGCAGGTATTAGTAGATCAGCTCGTAAAGCAATACCAGGGCATGAGGCTTACAGCCAAACTACAAGCGAATCTTGATAGCTTATTACTTGATAATACTTTTACCATCACCACGGCCCATCAGCCCAACATTTTTACGGGGCACCTATATTTCATTTACAAAATACTGCATGCCATTAAGCTAGCCGAAGAGTTAAAGGATGAAATGATCGAGTACAATTTTGTACCTGTTTATTACATGGGAAGCGAAGACGCAGACCTGGAAGAATTGGGAGAGGTGCACATCAACGGTAAAAAATATACATGGGAAACCGGCCAGGTGGGTGCAGTTGGCAGAATGAAAATAGATAAACCTTTTGTGGCATTGATAGAAGCAATAGAGGGGCAGTTATTGGTAGAGCCTTTTGGCGGCGAGATAATGGCAATGGTTCGCAGAGCTTACAGCCTTGACAAAACCATCGAGCAGGCCACCTTTGAAATGGTACACGAATTGTTTTCAGATTATGGATTGCTCGTGCTGCTACCTGATAATGCGACACTAAAAAAAGAGTTCGTGCCAATCGTTCTTAAAGAATTGCGGGAACAATTTTCTCACAAAGCCGTAACAGAAACGATGAGCGATTTTCCTGCGAATTATAAAGTGCAGGCAGCAGGCAGAGAAATAAATTTATTCTACCTGAATGAGGATAGCCGGGAGCGAATTGAGCCAGCAAACTCTGAATGGTCTGTGGTAAACAGTGCCATCAAATTTGATCAAAATTCTATTGTACCAGAACTGGGTAATCACCCCGAGCGCTTTAGTCCCAATGTAATTCTGCGGCCGGTTTTTCAGGAATTGATTTTACCCAACATAGTCTTTATTGGAGGTGGTGGCGAACTTGCTTATTGGATGGAACTGAAAAAAGTATTCGAAGTCGTGGAGGTTCCGTACCCGGTGTTGGTTTTGCGGAATTCCTTTATGGTTGTCAACAAAAAAAATGCAGATAGAATGAATGCCCTGAAGATGGACACTACAAATTTTTTCACCCCCACTGATGAGCTCATACTCCAGTTGGTGAAAAAATCATCGACACAAAAATTGCATCTAACCGAAGAGAAAATTGAACTTGGCCAGCTATACGGAAAGATAAGGGAGGCTGCGATGGCAGTTGACAAAACGTTGCAGGAACACACGGGTCACCTGTTTGCAAAAGCAAATAAAAAACTGTTGCAGTTAGAGAAAAAAATGTTGGTGGCAGAGAAGAAAAAATTTGAGGCACAGCAGCGGCAAATTGAAAAGATAAAAGCTGGCTTGTTTCCCACCGGCAACCTGCAGGAAAGGGTAGACAATATCCTGCCTTATTACGCCTTATACGGACCGGCGTTCATAACAATGCTTTACGAAAATTCTACCGGGTTGCAACAGGAGTTTTGCATCGTTACCCAGGAGTAATGGGTGCTCCTTTGTTTGCATTGGCCATTTAGAAAAGTATTTTTTCTGATAAATTACATCAATTGTTCACCACTACATGGCGTCTGCAGAAGCACATATAGATCCCGAGAGTTACTTTATTTCGGATGAGGCATTCGGCAGACTGTACCCTTCGGCTATTCAACAACTTGCTTACCGGCATTGGAGCCCACTGGATGTGGCCAAAAAAGCAGCCAACTACCTGGTGACTCAACCCAATACCAGCATCTTAGATATTGGGAGCGGGGTAGGAAAGTTCTGCCTGGCAGCAGCGCATTTTAAACCAGGCTCCCGCTTTGTAGGAATAGAGCAGCGACAAACCCTCGTAGAGTATGCAGAAAATGCAAGGAAGAAATTAGGCTGTAAAAATGCTTCTTTTATTACGGGTAATTTTACCAGCATAGAATTCAGCAAATTCGATCATTTCTATTTTTACAATCCGTTTTATGAGAATCTATTGGGTACACCCAAAATAGATAGTAGCCTTGAGTATTCTGCCGAACTATTTAATTACTACAACGCCAACCTATGTCGGCAACTGCAAAAAATGCCCGAAGGAACAAGGCTGGTAACTTTTCACATGGTAGAAGAAGAATTGACGGATGGCTACCATGTGGTAGGTTCAGATATTGAAAACTCTTTGAAGTATTGGGTGAAAATTTAAACACATGCCAAAGCGGTGTTTATTTTATCTGTGCTGCCATGGCTAACACTTCTGCTTCCATTTGTTTTTTATAATCGTGCAGTTTTTCAGCCAGGGTGTCATCGCTGGTTGCGAGAATTTGCACCGCTAGTATACCGGCATTTTTAGAAGCGTTAAGCGCCACCGTAGCAACCGGCACTCCGTTTGGCATTTGCAAAATGGAGAGTATAGAGTCCCAGCCATCAAGAGAATTAGAAGATTTTACCGGAACACCGATAACGGGTAGGGTAGTGTAAGACGCCACCATACCGGGTAAGTGCGCTGCGCCACCAGCGCCGGCAATAATAACCTTTATTCCCCTTGCCCTTGCTTCTGTTGCATAACTGCGCATGCGGTCTGGAGTGCGGTGCGCCGACACAATTGTCATTTCAAAGGGAACAGATTGGCTCTGTAGAAAATCTGCAGCGGCCTGCATGACTGGCAGGTCAGACTGGCTTCCCATGATGATACCTACTTTTGGTTGCATGTAGAACGATTTGAAAAGTCAAAAGTCAAAAGTCAAAAGTCAAAAGTCAAAAGTCAAAAGTCAAAAGTCAAAAGTCAAAAGTCAAAAGTCAAAAGTCAAAAGTCAA
>JAYTBG010000280.1:0-9032 GCA_043737055.1 Chitinophagaceae bacterium
TTTCATTTGCCGGAGGCAATCCCATTCCTTTTCCCAAACCAGCCTGTCACTACCTTTATAACGTTCGTGGCTACCCGAAGTAGAGTGCCCCTGTGGCTGCGTGATCTCCTCTACATGAAATAGTGCCGGTGTATGTGTCTCTCGTATTTGCTGAATGGCGCCTTCCAATACCTCGCACATGCCAGCATAGTCCCAACCTTTTAATTTGTAAATATTAATTCCGTTAGTGCCTTCTTGTTGTTGCATACCCGCCATAGCTTCAGAAATAGAACCTTTGGTGGTTTGGTATTCTTTGGGGACAGAGATACCATACCCATCATCCCAAACAAAAGCAGCCAGCGGAACTTTTAATACGCCTGCGGCGTTGATGGTTTCCCAGAAATGGCCTTCACTGGTAGATGCATCACCAATTGTACTAAAACATATTTCGTTGCCATTGGCACTTAGCTCCGGGTAAGCACCCAGCTCTGGAACGTTTCTAAAAATCTTGGAGGCAAAGGCGAGACCAAGCGCCCGGGGCATTTGGCCGGCGGTTGGCGCTATGTCGCTGGAAATATTTTTTAGGTGAGCAAGAGGAAGCCAGTCGCCATTTTCATCTACCATTTTTGTGGCAAAGTGCGCATTCATTTGTCTCCCTGCGCTAAATGGTTCATGGTTTACGTCCGGGTCAGCATAGAGTTGCGAAAATAATTGCTCTACAGTTGCAAGACCGGCAGCAAACATAAAGGTTTGATCCCTGTAGTAACCTGATCGAAAATCTCCAGGCTTAAAAAATTTTGCCATGGCAAGCTGCGCCACTTCTTTGCCGTCACCAAATATGCCAAATTTAGCCTTGCCTGTTAATACTTCTTTGCGCCCGAGCAGACTTGTTTGTCTACTTTCCCAGGCTATACGGTAATCTCTTAAAACCTCGTTTCTAAAATTATCAAAACTCAGTTTTTCCTGCAGGGCAGCATCTGTTTGATTAAGCGTTTCCATATAGCGTGTTAAACGGCAAAAGTATTGAAATTTGCCCTTCATGTTAAAAAACTACTAAGTCCTTTGCAATTTACAGAGTGATGCAACGTTTTATTATCTTTGAGCACACTTTTAAATCACTGATATGAAAAAAATATTTGTTCTTTCTGCTCTCACATGTTCTTCTTTAATGATGTATGCCCAGCACGAAGGCCATAACCATCCGGCTGCTGCGCCTACGCCTGCGGTTGCTGCAAAGCCAGCTCCAGAAAGTTTACTTTTAAAACAAACAGAACATGACTTTGGAAAGATTCCCCAGGGCAAACCAGTAACTTATGTTTTTGAGGTGAGCAATAGCGGATCTACTCCATTAAAAATAGACAACGTACAGGCAAGCTGTGGTTGCACCACTCCTGAGTGGGATAGAGAAAAAGCGATTGAGCCAGGTGGCACTGCTAAAATTACCGTTGGGTATAATGCAGCCGCTGAAGGTCCTTTTACCAAGCCGGTAACTATTACCTACAATGGTACGCAAACCAAGCAAATGACCATCAAAGGTGAAGTTTGGAAAACTCCTGCCGCAAGTGCTCCAGCCAATGCAGGTGTAAATGATCTTAAAAACTAAATTTTAAAATAAGAATATGAAGAAATTATTATTTACGCTCGTTGCTTTTGCAGCTACCAGCTTCGCTATTGCTCAACAAAAAGTGTCGGATGTAGCCTCATTCAAATCTGAAACTATAGACCTGGGTAAAATTAAAGTAGGTAATCCAACCACTGCCACTTTTTTGGTAACAAACATTGGAAAGACACCGCTGATAATTGAAACTGCCAATCCAACCTGTGGTTGTACGATCGGTGATTATACCAAATCTCCAATTGCTCCCGGCAAAACCGGTACTATCACCGCTACCTATAATGCTGCAAGTGCTGCACCTTTTACCAAAACAATGACGGTAAAATTTGTTGGTGTAGAAGAAGTAAAAAGCATTACCATTAAAGGTGAAGTTTTAAGCGCAGAGGAATATGCGAAAGTAAAGCCTGCCGGGCTAAATACCAGTTCTGTAAAAGGAACCAAGCCTGCAGCACCGTCGCTTAAAAAGAAAAGCTAAGTACCTAACAACTTATTTATACTTAGAAAACCCAGCTTAAAAAGCTGGTTTTTTTATGCCTGCGAGCAAAAGCGGCACTTCACCTGTAATCAATCTTTATGTTTATCGAGGCAATAAATCGGGTTGCACAATTTACCCGGCCCGTACATAGCATCATTAGAACTTATGGCGGCAAAAATGTTGTTCCCTCGGCTGGCACTTTGTTTTTTGTAAACGACCAGGGCTATGCTATCACCTGCAAGCATATTGCAGAAATGTTGGTATCGTCCGATGCAATCAATCAACATTTTGAGAAATTTAAGCAGGAGAGAAATTCCGTTGCAAAGGATGCCCGTTTTAAACAGTTGTTGAAAGGTCTTGAGCTGAAATACAAAATGTCCGGAGATACCACTATCCAGTTCAAAAATAACTTTGTTGATTGCGTAGACAGCATGAGTGGGTTTACCTTTCACCTGCACCCTACACTCGACTTGGCCATCATCAAATTTAATGACTTTAAAAAACTGCATTACGAACACTTTGCACGTTTTTTAAAGGATGATAAAACCTTGCAACAAGGAAAGTTTTTATGCCGTCTTGGGTTTCCCTTTCCCGAATTTACCAATTACACCTACAACACTACCACCGATGATATCGAGTGGACTGCAACTGGAATAAATGTGTCTCCCCGTTTTCCTATAGAAGGTATGGTTACCCGTTTTTTAGCAGATCAACCACATGGATTATATGGCATAGAACTCAGTACCCCTGGCCTTCGTGGTCAAAGTGGCGGCCCCCTTTTTGACAGCAACGGAGTAGTTTATGGTATGCAGTTTAGCACCAAACATTTGCACCTTGGCTTTGACCTTATAGATAAGGAAATAATGGTAAACAATAGTATTAAGAAGGTTTCTGATTATTCATTTATTCACCTCGGGCAATGTATTCATGTAAATGCAATCAAGGCATTTTTGCAACAACACAACGTAGAATATCATGAAGAATAGTTATGAATTTACGAATGACGAATGTAGAATTTTAAGTAATGTAGAATTACGAATTTTGAATAATAAATGACAAATTACGAACAACAAATGTAGAATGCATGCATAACTATAACCTTTGACGTTACCCCTGATCAACAATCTCCATCATTCATAACCTCGCTGTTTTAAATTCGTTATTCCTAATTCGCAATTTCGCAGAACAGCCATTTAAATTTCCTCCTACCTTTACGGCATGTTACAAATCAGTCACCGTGGGCAGGAGATGCCCGCCTCTCCCATTCGCAAGCTTGTTCCCTTTGCAGAAGCCGCTAAAAAAAAAGGTACTAAAGTCTTTCATCTAAACATTGGCCAGCCAGATATAGAAACACCGAAGATGTGCCTTGATGCAGTAAGAAATGCAGATTTCACGGTCCTTGAGTATAGTCATAGTGCTGGCAACGAAAGCTACCGCAAGAAGCTTGTGGAGTATTATGCTAAAAATAACATTGAAGTTTCTGCCAATCAAATTATCATAACCACCGGTGGAAGCGAAGCCATACTATTTGGTTTCATGGCCTGCCTCGATGCCGGCGACGAGGTGATTATTCCCGAACCATTTTATGCTAACTATAATGGTTTTGCCATTCAGGCTGATGTGGCAGTAAAGCCAATAACCAGCAGTATTAAAACAGGTTTTGCACTACCGCCGATTGAAGACTTTGAAAAAGCTATTACGCCCAAAACAAAGGCAATTATTGTGTGTAATCCCAACAACCCCACGGGCTACCTCTACAGCGCCGCCGAGATGGAAACGCTGAAGCAAATTGTACTAAAACACGACCTCTATCTATTTGCTGACGAAGCATATCGGGAGTTTTGTTACGAGGGTACGCATACGAGTGCCATGCATTTGAAAGGGGCAGAACAGCATGTAGTTTTAATGGACACAATTAGCAAAAGGTACAGTGCCTGCGGCGGACGAATTGGTGCACTTGTCACCAAAAACAGCGATGTACTTGGAGCTGCTATGAAATTTGCCCAGGCCCGGCTAAGCCCTCCTTTTTACGCACAAATATTGGGAGAAGCTGCTGTAGACTTGCCAGACAATTATTTTGACAGCACTCGTGCCGAATACAAGCGTCGGAGGGACACTATCGTAAAGAGGCTGAACGCTATGCCCGGTGTGTTTTGTCCAAACCCAGGGGGTGCATTTTATGCCATGGCTAGTTTGCCCATAGACAACAGCGATGCTTTTTGTCAATGGCTTTTGCAGGAATTTAGCCACGAGGGCCAAACAATTATGCTGGCACCAGCTACGGGATTCTACAGCACGCCAGGCTTGGGTAGCAACGAGGTAAGGCTTGCTTATGTACTAAATGTAGAGGATATTAATAGGGCCATGGACTGCCTCGAAGTTGCATTGCTCCAGTATCCCGGAAAAGTATAGTTCATCTCTCCTAAAATCTAGACAATAAAAATGGCAACCGGTTACGAGATAAGCCTGGTAATATGCACGTATAACCGTTGCCGTTATCTGCCTGAGGTTTTACAAAGTATTACTCAGCAAACATTCCCCCCTTCAAGATTTGAGCTGATCATAATTGACAATAACAGCACTGACGAAACTGCCTCAATTGCCCGGGAGTTTATTGCTCGTCATACCGAGCTGAATGCAATATATTTTTTTGAGGAAAATAAAGGCCTGTCTCATGCACGCAACAGAGGGATTACCGAAGCCCAATCTCCAATTGTAAATTATGTGGATGATGATGCAGTTCTAACAACAAACTACCTGCAAGAAATGGCTTTTTTTTTTCGAACACATCCACAGGCAGCGGGAGCCGGCGGCAAGGTTATTCCTAAATTTGAAAGCGGAAATGAGCCGGTGTGGATGAGTAAATACCTGAACGGTTTTATCGGCAAAATAGATTTTGGCCAGGAAATATTACTATTCACAAAAGCAATGAAATACCCGGTTGGCTGTAATATGGCCTATAACAAATCATTATTGCTAAAAGCGGGAGGTTTTAATAACGCCCTACAATTTAGAAGCGACGATAAGTATATTTTTCAGCAGGTCAAAAAACTTTCCAACAAGGTTTACTACGTTCCCAAGGCTTGCCTGTACCATTACATAGATGCACATCGTCTTGAACTTACAAACTTCAAGAAGCTATTTTTAAAAACCGGGAACGAAGAAAAGAAAAGGGTTTTTGCAGAAGAGGGAAGCATGGGCGTTTTCAAAAAAGCATTGGAGTTTGTTGCAAAAGTTGGAGCTTCAGTTATTCTATTTTTCTTTTTTACATTTACTGGCAGGTATCTAATGGGAAAGTACATCTTCATCTCCCAGTACAATACTTTGAAGGGATTTTTTGCCAAAGAAATTTATGTTCGCTAACGTAGGTACCCAAGACAACAGTGCATGTATCCACCATTAATCTAATAAGGGATAGAAAGCGGCTTTGCTCCTTCCCACTTTTTGCACCTCAGCTAAAGGATCACTTTCACTCCGCCGCCAACGGCTAAAACCACAATAGATTTAAAACCTTTTTCGAGTTCAGCCTTACGATGTTTTTGCGGTAAGCCATCCCGAAATAAAAGCAGCGCTCACTCCCCCAGGCAAGCGTGCGTATAAAAAAAGTGTTTGCCTTTTGGAGACAAACACTTTTTTTATAAAAGTTGATAGCTATTATTGTTTTACAAGCTTGGTGTTGTACTGATTAACTCCAGCCGTTATCTGCAGGGTGTAAATACCTCTTGCTATAGCGACATTGCTAAGCGGCAGTCTGAGCCTGGCTTGGTTTGGTTGCAGCACAGTTTGATAAACAACCTTGCCGCTCACATCGAGCAGGCGCAGGTTTGCTCTCGACTGGAACGCTATACCCAATTGGAGATCGAGGTAGCTGTTGAATGGATTAGAAAGGACTTTTATGTCATCATTAAAAGGATTTCTAAGATTCACAGTGTTGCTGAGCTTGGACACACCATCCAGGTCTATTTGCTTGAGCCTGTAATAGTTTACCTGTTGTGCCAGTTCCTCATCAATAAAGGTATATGACTTTGAAGAGGTACTGTTAATGGCACCCGCTACAAAACCAATGGTTTTATACTGATTTCCATCGTATGACCTCTGCACTTCAAAACCTTTGTTGTTCATTTCATTTTCTGTAGTCCAGGTAAGCGCAGCTTTTTTGTTTTGCAATACGCCCTTAAAATTTACCAATGTAACCGGCAACGGCGCACTGGAAACTCCTCTCCACATTCCCAAACCATGGGTACCAATTGCAAATACATTGTCAGCAGGACGTAAGGAAAGCCCGGTAACAGGAACATTTCCCAACTCGCTTGCTGCTTCTTGTGTCCATGATATAAAACCTGCCATACTCAGGGATTTGTATAAACCTACAGAGGTTCCTACATAATATTCGGTGCTTGCGCCATTTTGAATAATCATGGCACTCCGTACAGATGGTAAAGTAAGATTACCCTCTGCATTCACCCAGGTTGGTGCAGCATCTCCGGCGTTGTTGGTGTACCAAATATTTGTTACACCATAATTAGAATATACAGCCAGCAACTCGTTGTGGTTGGTGGGGTTTACTGCAAGCCCGATTACTGTTCTGGCACCAGTCATGCCCGGCGGTGTAATATCACTTGGAACTTCTGAAGTGGGTGCATTTGCGGGGTCCGTCATTCTATATACTTTACCGCCACTGGTGCCAAGGTATAACCTACTAGCAGGGGTATATGCTCCCCTCGTTGTAGCCATAGATCTTACATAACCGTCGTAGGCAAAGTCCATAATGGTCCAACTTGAAGAACTAGAGGTGGTAGCATTTGTATTTCGCTGAATCCTGTTACTGTTGCCCGCAGTAAGCTCGCATGCATAATAAAGGTTTTCAGTGTTATCCGGATCTAAGTGGAAGTAAGTAATGAAAATAGATGTATATGTAGTATTCAATCCTGCGGGAGTTAGTACCGCATTGATAAACCCGTTACTAAGGTTATTCGCCCTTCTAAAAATTGTGCCGTTCTGAAAGCCACAAAATTGCTGGTATGGCGCTGGTCCGTTTGCCAGTCCTACTGCTACACCATCGGCGCCTAAGAGTTCTGAAAACGCAGTACCACCACCTACGACGCCAGTGGTTCCGTTATCCTGCGCCCCACCTATGAAATCATTTACACCACTTTCTTGTTTTATGGCCACATGATAATATTGGTAAGTTGGAAAGTTATTATTCAAAGAGGTCCAACTGGCTGGAGTAACCGTTATATCTGCTTTCTGTATTCCACCATCATCGCCACTAAACAGGATATCGTTGCTAGCCGGCCCAAATTTTAGAACATGCACATCAGGATGGTGATTAGCATACCTCGTATAGCCCGCCGTGTTAGCGTACCCGCCAATCCTCGTCCAGGTTGCGCCAGCGTCAATAGACCTGTAAGCATTTGTTCCGCCTATAAAAATTGTATTGGGATCGTTTGGTTTTACAGAGATCTCCAGATCATATCCTCCTTGCACAGCAAATGGATCATTACCATTGCTGCAACCACCCTCATTAGGCAGGGTAGCTGAAAGGTCATTCCACAGATTTGTTGCGAGGTCCCACACGAACAGTTCAGCTTCCGGTGCTGGAGTACCGGCACAATTTGATGTTAAGTTGTTGTGATACAGCGCATATACCAGGTTCTCATTGCTCGGTGCCACAGCCAAAACTATACGACCGTATGTGTTGACTGCTTTCCACGTGGCAGGAGTAGTGGCGGCACCAGTCCCCGCAATGTGCGACCATGTAGTGCCATCTGTTGAAGTCCAGACTCCATCGAACGATGAACCGACGGATCCCGCCAAACCGGCATACAATCGCCCAGTAGTGGTAGACACAATATCACCTACCATACCGGTGTTACATCCTCCTGTTCCCAACACGGTTACCCACGTGGCCCCTTGGTCTACTGATCTTATAATACCCGCTAACCTGGCAGCATACACGTCACCATTAACCGGGTTTACGATTAGGCGGCTTATTAAATCGGCGCACCTGTCAAACGCAAACAGGGCTCCGGTGTTGGAATTGGGCAACCTTGTCCATGAAAGGCCATTATCAACAGACTTGTAAACACCATGCCCTGCATATAAGGCACCACTTTCTGATGCACTATTACCCAATGCCTCACCACCGGCATAGTACCAAATATTTCTAAAGCCAGGGCGTGTGTCCTGAGCCAGCGCTGTCACGCTAAAAAGTTGGTCATTGGGATTCTGGCGGGTCCAGCCTGCACCCCCGTTTGTAGTACGAAAAATTCCACCACTCACGCTGCCAGCAATAATAGTATTACCACTTCCGTCTGCTACATCAAAAGCCAGTGCTCTCACACGCCCGCCGAGATTGCTTGGTCCCTGGAAAGCGTAGGTTGTTGCAGCGGTTCGGTTTTGAGGGCCGTCCTGGAGTTGCCTGGTAAGTATATCATTGGCCTGGCCAAGTTCCCTCTCCCGGATACCTAAGGGAATTTTACCAATGGAAGGATCTTTTAGTAACTCATATTCTTCTGCAACAGCTTTATCGAAATCGGCTGCAGGGCCGTTTTTTTGCCTTACTGTCTTGCTAAGAATATCACTAGAAGAGTCGACGATTTGATTTCGGACAATTAAAAAGAAACCAGATAAAAGCAGGAAAATAAATGTTGGCAGGAGCAATTTTCTAAGCATAATTTTGGATTAAAATTTTATGGCGAAGCCGCATTTTAAATAGTGGATCAAGATAGCATAATTACAGATATCACAGCGAAGTCCCAAAACAAAAATCTAGGGATGGGTCCATTTTTTACACAATATCAAAATTTAAAATATGATCAGCTTTTAATCTCCAGTGTTAATGATTAGATTAATTTGTATTTGTATATCATTAGTGTCCCGTTAAATTAATTCAATTTTTAATTGTTCACATTTTTGTTCTTTGACATTCTTATAGACAGGGCTTTGCAGCAACTCATTTAA
>JAYTBG010000281.1:0-3734 GCA_043737055.1 Chitinophagaceae bacterium
AGGGCTTTGCATTCAGCAAAACAAACAGCCCGCTAACGGCTACGCCTGTATGTTTAAAAACAACCAAAGCTTTACCATCCGGGAAGTGGGCAATGCTGCTTTTACGGTGCTGTATAATGCTGCAGGAAAGGTGGAAGCGTTGGAATTAAAACAGGGTGGGATAATACTCCGGTTGCCGAGGATGGAGTTGAGGTAAGAAAGTTTTTATTGAAGGAGCATAAAAAATGAGTGTGCTGTAGGCCGCTGTCCACCGTAGTATCAAACTATACAGTTTTTTCAAATTCCCCGGCGTGATTCGAAATGGCAGGGACAAACTACGCTTTAATAAATGTCAGGCTTTCTCATGGAGTATGTGAGTGATACATCAGGTTTAAACTAGCTTAGTACACAACATCCCTTGCAGAAACGTTGCCCGGAAATAATTTAACAATTACCTGGTAAGCCAATACTTTAATTTTAAAATAAATAATACGTTATGACAACTAATATAATCTTAGGCTTAGTAGTAATTGCAGCATATGTTATTGTCGACTTTTTTGTGTTTAAATTTTTTATCCATAACAGAAAAGGGTTACTTCAAATTCTAATAGCAAAATATAAAGCAAGCAAGAAAGTTCCTTTATAAGCCACTACAACATTTTTAGATCCGACAACAAGAAAGATATTTTTGTTTTGCCGCAGTTTTTTTGTGAGACAAGTATTTTAAGGTTGCTCATAAGGTTTTGAGA
Source organism: Chitinophagaceae bacterium (assembly GCA_043737055.1). Taxonomy (GTDB): domain Bacteria; phylum Bacteroidota; class Bacteroidia; order Chitinophagales; family Chitinophagaceae; genus Ferruginibacter. The sequence continues at coordinate 729 of JAYTBG010000281.1, forward strand.
AAATAAGTAAGAAAATAAGTTGAACTTCTACTCGTTTCACGATGTCCATGTCTCTACAAATCCTGCCCACTTCCTAAAAGTTTAAAAGATATTCTGGTCAAGAGTGCCACCCCGCGGGCCTTTGCCGAAGCGCTTCGCCGAAGCAGGCATTACAATGCCCCCTATCAGTCTGCCTGCTTTCACCAAACAACCTCTTTTCCAAAATCTCCTTAAAATGGTCAACCCATCTATTAACCCCATGTAAAGATTAGCTGAAAATCATAACCTGGGACATTCCATTTGCAATTTGAGACGTTTGTGGAAAATCCGCATTGCATATTTGTTTTCAACTAAAACATTTATCATGCGCCAATTAATTTCTATTTTCTTAAGGGTCTTGGTAGCGGCAAGTGCTTGCAACTCCAGCAAAAATATTATCGACATACAACCAAAATCAGGCAACCTTAAAATTCCTGCCGCAGGTGAGCTACGGGTTTGGAACAACATTGCTCATACGGGTTTTGAAGTGCGGTTAACGAACACCAGCCCAGCTCAGTTTTGCGAGCTCTATTATGTGCAAAGTAACGGAAACGAAAAATGGGTAAATCCTTCGCTGCTTGCCAACAGCAGTCAAACGGTGAAGATCCCTGCAAAAGGGCACTTGTTTGTAAAGAATTTCAATCCCAATACGCTTACCATTAGTTATGCGATAGAGGAATAAGAGTTTCAGGAAAATAGGATTTATTAATTTAAAGTCTAATCGCAATCATCAAAAATATTAATAATGCTTATTGTAAACGGTATTCCCGGAGAAGCATCTCAGACTGTGAAGGGTCTACACGTAAAGGGCATATCATGTCACCGATCGAACTCCCGCCGTAGCGCCCTGTCATGCCGAGGCACGAAGCATCTCAGGGTTTGATGCTGAAGATGCTTCGTACCTCAGCATGACAGGAAATTTATAAATCTTGAACCTCTAGAACGTTTGAAGAGTTGAACTTTTCGGACGTTGAACACCTTGAAAATACACTACCCTTGGCTAAAAGCCAGGCGTCGGCAAATGCATGATTTTTGGAGGAGAGAATTTTTACGAACAAGCTCGCCCTCTATTGCGGCAACGCCCACTTAAACTTTCTTTTTTGTTCTGCTTTTAAACCAAACCTGTTGATGCTGAAATCCTGCAAGTGTTTGATGGCTTCTTCTACCGAATCTGTAAAGAGGCAGAGTTCCAGGTCCTCTACGGAGATGGTTTGTTTTTGCCGCATGAGTTCAATGTGTTCTATGAGGGCCTGGTGGTAGGCCACATCAAACACGATGATGGGAAACTCGTATATCTTTTTTGTTTGTATCAGGGTGATGGCTTCAAAAAACTCATCGAGGGTGCCAAAGCCGCCGGGCATTACAATGAACGCATAAGAGTATTTGATGAGCAAGGTTTTTCTTACAAAGAAGTGTTGGATGTTTACCGATTTATCAAGGTAAGGATTGTAGTGCTGCTCGTGAGGCAAAATAATATTGCAGCCTACACTGCGACCGCCTGCTTGCCTTGCGCCTTTGTTGGCTGCCTCCATAATTCCTGGTCCACCGCCGGTCATTACGGTAAAACCGAGTTTGGCTACTTCGGCTGCTAGCTCCACCGTCTTCTGATAATAAACATGATCTTCTTTGAAGCGTGCAGAACCGAAGATGGTAACGCAGGGCCCGGCATTGTGCAGCGCCCGGAAGCCACGGATAAAATCCAGTAAAACACTTATGGTGAACTTAAATTCTTTCCACCTGCTCTGTGGACCTTCTAAAAATTCAATCTCTTTCTCTGCTTCTTTTTTGCTTTTTTCCATAGAAATACAAAGTACCGTAAAATATATATGCGAATGCTGCGGTACATCTATAAGTGTGTATGCATTTGCAACCATTTATCGCTTCACTATTTGCTTAGGCAAGCGCCGTGCCATGAGCCAAAATTTGTTGTACGTAAACATCCCGAAAAAAATGTTGTTGTAATCCTGCATTGTATATCTCCGTTGTTTATCTGAACGGAGTGATGCAATTTGCATGGTAGGCGGCTGCGGGATAAAATCATACTTTTAAAAGATAGACGCAGCCTCATCATAGTTTAAAACTATACCATGACTTTACAACAATTGGAGTATATCGTTGCAGTAGATAGCTATCGCCACTTTGGCAAAGCCGCTGCTCATTGCTTTATTACGCAACCTTCGCTAAGCATGCAGGTGCAAAAACTGGAGAGCGAACTTAAGATCAGCATCTTTTCCCGCAACAGTTATCCAATTGTGCCTACGGAAGTGGGCGCACTGGTAATAGAACAGGCACGCAAAGTATTGTCGGAAGCGGGGAGCATTAAGGAACTCATTCAACATCAAAAAGAGGATGTGGGTGGCCATGTAAAGATTGGAATTATTCCCACGCTGGCGCCCTACCTGTTGCCGATCTTTCTTAACAGCTTTATTAAAAAATACCCTGGAGTTAAAGTGTCTATCAGTGAGCTTACTACAGAAAAGATCATCGGCCGGCTAAAGAATGGCACCCTTGATGCAGGCATCATGGCTACCCCACTAAACGAAAAAGGCTTGCTGGAAGAAGTGTTGTTTTACGAAGAATTTATTGCCTACGTTTCTAAAAAGGAAAAACTCTATGCCAAAAAATATTTACTACCTGCTGACATTGATGTGCAAAAACTCTGGCTGCTGGAAGAAGGCCATTGCCTGCGCAGCCAGGTATTGAATCTTTGTGAGTTGCAAAAGAACGCCGCCTTTGATCAGCACTTTGAATATGAAACCGGGAGCATAGAAACCCTTAAGCGTTTTGTAGAACAAAACCAAGGCATCACTTTGTTGCCTGAACTTGCTACGCTGGATTTGGGTGCGGCAAAAAAACAAATGCTACGTTATTTTAAAGACCCTGCACCTACAAGAGAGATTAGTATGGTGACGCTTAAAAGTTTTGTAAAACGAAAATTGATTGAGCTACTGCAGGCGGAAATAAAACACTGTCTCCCCTCCTCTATCC
>JAYTBG010000282.1:0-3725 GCA_043737055.1 Chitinophagaceae bacterium
CTACAACAAGCAAAGCCTGCAAGCCTTATGCGATACTGTACAGGTGGCTGCAGACAAAGCTGCCATGATAGAGGTGCTGGAGAAATGGAAAGCAAAACAACAGCAGGAAAAGCCTCTAATGATTTTCATCAATGTAAGTGGTGGTGGTCTGCGTAGTGCAGCATTTGTAATGAACACTTTGCAGCAATTGGACAGTAGTACCAACGGTAAACTAATGCAGCATACCTTCCTGATCAGTGGAGCAAGTGGGGGTATGTTAGCGGCTACCTATTACCGTGAGTTATACCGTTTTAGGCTTAAAGACAGTAGCTTCAATCTTTACCACAAAGATTTAAACGACAACATATCCGGCGACCTGCTGAACCCTGTCTTCACCTCTATGATAGCAAGGGATATTTTTGCCCCTATGCAGAAATTTTCTGTGGGTAATAACCGCTATGTGAAAGATCGGGGCTATGCTTTCGAAAAAAAGTTGAGCGACAATACCCGGGGGCTGCTCAATGTACAGTTGAGAGATATAGCCGAAGACGAACGAAACGCAAGGGTCCCAATGATTATCTTTAATTCTGTTATCAAGAGCGATGGCCGTAAACTCCTTATTGGCACACAACCCCTGAGTTTTATGATGAAGCCCCGCTTCTTTCAGGCAGATACTTCTATGAGCGCCGATGCTGTAGACTTCGCCGCTATGTTTAAGGAGCAGGATCCTATGAATCTGCGCATACTTACTGCGATGCGAATGAATGCTACCTTTCCGTATGTATTGCCAAATGTTTGGCTCCCCAGCAAGCCTGTGATAGACGTAATGGATGCCGGCCTGCGGGATAATCTTGGCGCCGAAACCAGCCTGCGGTTTATTGATAATTTCAGAGAATGGATCAAGGAAAACACCGGTGGCGTAGTGTTGCTGCAAATGAGGGATAGGATAAACGATGATTGGCAAGTGAAGCCCGAGGCAGCTTCAGTAACAGACATGATTGTAACCCCGGCCACTATGCTACAACACAATTGGTTTGCACTACAAAATTATTTCCAGGCCGATCAATACAGTTATTTCAACAACAACCAGGATAGTCTTTTACAAAAAGTAAATATTGTATACAAGCCTGCAAGGATAGATAAGGGTGCGGCTCTTAACTTTCATTTATCTGCGAGGGAGAAAAGGGATATCATGTTATCCTTTCATAGTGACGTAAATGCGGAGGCTGTCAGAACCATGCGGGCGCTTTTGAAATAAGTGTTCGGCACTCAATTACTTTACCCCGGTTGTAAAAGCTTAAAAGCATTTTCTACAACTTCGATGTCGAACCGGGCAGCAGTATTTGCCGGGTCTCCATCAATGTGAAGTGGTGCATAGTTCAAATTATCTATCTGTAGTTTTTTGGTCTGAAAATAAAAAATATCTTTTGTGCGAAATTTCTTGCTGGTATTGGTAATTTCTCCAAGGCTTATTTGTTTGCCAAGAGCATACAACAATTTGAGCTTACTCATTTTATTAACGATTACAACATCCAGCAAGCCGTCGCAAATACTGGCTTTGGGAGCAATTGTAACGTTGTTGCCAAACTGGTTGCTGTTGGCAATACTGATAAAAAAAGCCTCTCTTTTCAGTTCCAAATCCTGCAAGCGTATCACAAAAGGATAAGGCTTGGCCGAGAAGAAATTTTTCAAGGTCTGCTTTACGTAAGTGATGAGTCCTCTTTCTTTTTGTTTGGCAAAATCGTGGGCTACCTGTGCATCAAAACCAAGGCCGCATAGCATACAACTAAATTGCTTGTTGATGTAAAAGCCATCGATGTAAAATGATTTTCCCTCAAAAATAATATCGAGGGCTTTCTCCACATCTGTAGGAATGCCGGCGGCCAGCGCAAGACCATTGCCAGACCCCATCGGTATAATGCCAATGTTCACTTCTACATTTTGCAAAGCATCTGCAATTTTGTTTACGGTGCCGTCTCCGCCACAAATAATAATATCTGTTATGTTTTCAGATTTTATTTTATCAACCAGGTAAGAGTAATTCCCTGCAGCATCGGTATATGCTATTTCATACAAAATATTTTTTGCTGAAGTCAGCCTTTGAATCTCATCCACCAGCTTACTCTTGCCCCTGGTGCCGGAAATTGGATTAATGAAATAGATGAATTTGCGGGGCATGTCAGATGTAAGATGTTAGATGTAAGATGTTAGATGTTAGATGTTAGATGTTAGATGTTAGATGTTAGATGTTAGATGTTAGATGTTAGATGTTAGATGTTAGATGTTAGATGTTAGATGTTTTTTCGAGGCGCAAGTTATGGCAGGGATTGTAATTATTACCAGCGCATGAGTGCGCTGGCCCAGGTAAAGCCGCTACCAAATGCAGCTACACAAATAAGGTCACCATTTTTTATTTTGCCAGCTTCCCATGCTTCCGATAGCGCAATAGGAATTGACGCCGCCGTGGTGTTGCCATATTTTTCGATGTTGTTAAAAACCTGGTCATCTCTTAGCTGCAGTTTTTGCTGCACAAATTGTGCGATGCGTAGGTTGGCCTGGTGTGGCACCAATAGATTGAGGTCCGCCGCCGTAAAGTTGTTCTTGGCCAGGGCCTCTTGTATCACTTCAGGAAATTTTACGACGGCTTTTTTAAATACGGCCGGGCCGTTCATGGTAGGGTAATTCTGTGCCTGGTCTATCATGGCGTGACTCATAAACATTTCGCCAATGGGGGCTTCTTCAAAACTGGCTACAGGCTCTTGCATCCAGTGATTGGCGTGGGTACCGGGGTTAAACATGGCCAGCATTTCCGCATTTTCTCCATCGCTGTGCAGGTGCGTACTGAGTATGCCCCGTCCCTCTTCTTTGGCCGGTTGCAATACTACTGCGGCGGCACCATCGCCAAAAATGACTGATATGTTTCGGCCCCGGGTGCTGAAGTCTAAACCAAAAGAATGTTTCTCGCTGGCCACCAGCAAAATATTTTTATACATGCCGGTTTTGATAAACTGGTCTGCTACCGACAAGGCATACACGAAACCACTGCATTGATTGCGGATGTCTAATGCACCTACTTCTTTCATTTGCAAAGCCCGCTGCAGTAATACGCCACAACCGGGAAAATAATAATCAGGGCTGATGGTGGCAAATATGATAAAATCTACTTCGTCTTTAGTAATGCCTGCTCTTTCAATAGCAATGCGGGCAGCTTCTACGCCCATCGTCGTGGTAGTTTCTTCAGTGCGGTGAGCATACCGCCTTTCTTTAATGCCGGTTCGTTCCTGAATCCATTCGTCTGCAGTATCCATGTATTGCAGCAAGTCATTGTTGGCTACAATTTGTTTAGGTAGATAGTGTCCTATTCCGGCAATAATCGTTTGATACATAGAAGATTTTTTAAAACAATTGAATCTGTAAAATTAACTGATTTCCGCAGGCTCCCCACAAATTATTGATGTTGCAACCATGCAAAGAGCTCCATGAACCAGGCTATGCCCACATGAATGAGAAGACCGCCCCATATGCTTTTGCTGTAGTAGCTAATAATACCCAGCAACCACCCACCAAAAAAACTGCTAACGGCTTCCGCCAATGGTTTGTCCAGGTGTATGCAGCAATAAAAACAAGCGGCAGGTATAATGGCATGCACTCCTGAAAGTCGTACAAACGCAAGGATAAGAAAGGAGCGAAAGAAAAATTCTGTAGAAAAGAAATCGAAGGCATACAAAATTTCGAAGCTGAGCCAG
>JAYTBG010000283.1:0-9020 GCA_043737055.1 Chitinophagaceae bacterium
AATACATCTGCAGCAACTGTTGTTACGGTAAATGCATTGCCTGTAGCAACCATTATAGCAGGAGGAGCAACAAGCTTTTGCGAAGGTGGTGCAGTGATGTTAACTGCATCAACCGGTACATCCTACGCATGGAGCAATGGTGCAACTACACAAAGCATTAATGTAACTGGTTTAGGAAATTATTCGGTAATAGTAACCAATGCCAATGGGTGCAGCGCAGCCTCTACCCCAACTGCGGTAACAGTAACTCCCAAGCCTTCAGTTAGCCTGGCAGCGGCCCCTTACACCAGACTATTCCCGGGCATAACGACCAATATAACTGCTACAACATCGGTTCCGGTAACCTATAGCTGGCTTAAAAATGGTACTGTTGTACCCGGTGCTAACGCCACCTCTATCCCTGTAAACATCGATAACGTTGGTTCTTACTCTGTACAGGTTACCAATGCATCAGGTTGTAGCAATGTTTCCTCTGCGATTATCATCTCTGATTCAGTAACTGCAAGGATCTTCATTTATCCTAATCCTAACAACGGAGTGTTCCAGGTTAGTTATTACAATGCAACCCCAACCGAAAATACCGTTTCAGTTTTTGATGCGAGGGGCGCAAGAATAATCACTAAAAAGTTTGGAATCTCCAGCGCTTACCAAAGAATGAATGTAGATGTGAGAAACCACGGTAAAGGATCTTACAATGTTGTGTTGAGCGATAAGAACAACAAGAAGCTAGCAACAGCAACAGTTGTGGTGCTTTAAATAATAGATGCTATGTTAAAGGGCTGAACAAAATGTTCAGCCCTTTTCTTTGGTTTGTATTAAACAGAATTGTAAGTGTGAATAAGAAAGACCTTGTAAATATTTGTCTTCGAGCTGTGATAAAAAACATTGCGATTTTTAGAATAACGCTCTCACCGATGCCCTGCCAATGTGAATAGTTTTCGCTGCACCCGGCTTGCGCCCTTCGTAGTTAACGCTCATCTCTATGTTTCCTGCTATGCGTTTGGTAAACTCCAGGTTCCATAAAAAGTTCTTTCCCGGCAGTAAGCCATCAAGCAAAATATAACCAACCGTAGTATTAGCTGCACCCGGGTATGCTTTAAACGATATTTGATCGTAGGTAAATTTGGCAACAATGCTGCTGTTTGCAAGTGTATTGTATTTCACTTCAGCTTTGATAGCATTGTTGTTCGATCTCTCCATGGAGTCGATCGTATTCTTTCTGAAAGACCTTGTGTAACCTAACGTAGCTCTTAAGTTAGATCGATAGATATAAGAAATATTGGGCTCTACATAGTAATTGATGATGTTATAATTGCGGTTGTCAAACTTTGCAGAGCTCGTGTTTAACGCTGTAGCCACCTTGCGTGCAGCTAAGCTTCCTACCACATTGCGCCTTAGATTAAGTCTTATTTTACCAGACAGGTTATCTAGTTTTCTGCTTTCAAAACCGTAAGCCAATAAAGATTTTCCTGAAGACTGGCTGTGAGTTAGCTCCATCCCCCAACGGGTGCTGGTACGGTTGTAAAAGAACGTGTTTGAAATGTAGGAGCTAAGGGTAATGAGCGAAGTATCTTCCAATTCTTTATCAAAGGGGTTGAAAAGAAAGTTGCCATCGCTCACTGCTTTTTTGCTGATCTGCAAAGCGGAACTCGTAGAAGTATTTCTCAACATTTTTCGCCAGCCAGTGTTGGCTGAGGCTGTGGGTATCAAGACCCGGGGATCGAGACTGAAGCTGTAGTTAAACTGCAAATAACTTGCTTTTACGTATTGGTTGGAGGGTGAAAAGACCCGGATGTATTTTTTTTGATCCTGGAAAAGCGCTTCTTCAAATTCGTTTAATTCTGCTATGGCATTGCCATTATAGTCTATCCAGGTATAAAAGCCCTGTCCCGCCGGCACTTCTACATACGAGAACTCCCGCCGTTGCTCCTGCCCGCTGCCCAGTTCGTAAAGTACATTGCCCACAAGAAACCCTTTCCATTCGTTGATATAATATTCTGTTCTGCTGAGGATACTTTGATCTGCCTTTTGCTTGCTTAAGAAAGAATTCTCAACCTGCAAATCTCTGAGCGTGACCGTAAACCTCACCTGGTGTTTTTCATTTTTCATCAGCTCCGCAAACACATTGTAATTGTTACTTCGATCTGCTTTTTTGAGCGTACTGCCCTGCGGCAGTAAATCGTTTCGCCTGTAATATGACACACCCCATTTGTTTAGCTTTTGCTGATTTGACCGCAGGTACAATTCGTAAATATTAAAGGCAAAACTTTGGCCGCTGAGCGTGTCTGCGATGTTATTATTGATTCGGTTATGCTCACCGGTGTATTTAAAACCGGTTTCCATTAATCTAAATTTCGTAAGCTCCTTTTTAATGTCGATCCCGGGCCTGAAAAAATTTCCACTGATGGAATCGTTATTAATGATGCTCAGGTTTAAGTAATTGTTGAGTCGCCAACCTTTGAACACACTGTATTGCTGCAACCGATGCATCCACCCGTTGAAGCGATCACTGCGTTGGTAGTTCACTACTTCGTATTTGAAGCTATTGCCACGCACATCCATCATCTTAAGACCTACATTGCTCAGGTGCTCGTCTGCAGGCGTGGTTTCGTAAGGTAAACTCCAGTCTCGCAGAAATTCAACATTGCGCAACCGTTCCAATGGCTTAAAGCTGCGTTGCACAAACTCGTAGCCCAGGTTTGTTTGTAGCAATAGATTCTTAGCCCCCAGTTTCAATTTGATATCATCGTTTTGCAACCGAAATTTGGCAGCAAATCCATTGTCGTTTCCCTTGTCTTTTGACGAGAGTAAGTTCACATCATAGTTGCTCATGGCAATCTCAGAAGACAGTTTGGTTTTCGGGCGAATTGCATATTGTGCACCAAGGGTAAATACCTGTAATTTTTTTGGAGTAATTAAAAGTGTAACGGGCTCCCAATCGCCTTGCGGATTGTTGTTGGCATCCGGTTGAACCCACTCAAACACCCTTCCGTTTGCAGCGTTTAGCAGTTGCCGGTAGTTACCCCGGCCGGGTCCAAGGTAAGAGAAAGCCAAATCGAATAGAATTACACCGGCATTGTTCGATTGTACAAAAATAGTATCCCGCTGCACGAAGTTGTAGACAGTATCCATCTTTCGATACAGTATCTTACCCACCGAAAAAGTATCCCGCCCGGCATTCTGGTAATAAGCCAGGGAGATGCTATCGCCCAAATCTGCCAGGAACTGTTTTTGATCCACATCCAATACCTGGTCTATAGCGGAGTTTTTAGCATCCTGGCTGGAGTAAGCTCCAAGGTTTACAGAGAGTCGTTTTCCGGCTTGCAACTGGTCGCTTACATATAATTGCGAGTTTAAAAAGTTGCGATCAGAATACTCAAATTCTACTTGTATGCGACTGTCTTTGGTGATCATTCGCTTTGGCGTAAAAGTAATCTCCGCCGTATTGTAATTGATTACATAGTCCTGATCCTCGCCTCTTTTCAATAACTCACCATCAATAAACACCCTTTCGGTATTGGCAAGTATTACAAAATATAGTTCGTTGTTGGCGCCCTGTAACCTATACGGACCCTGGTTTCCCTCCAGTGCAACCAAAAAATTCCGGGTAAATTTCCCCTTTGCAATGGCACCGCTGGCGAGTACTGAATTCTGAATGTTCTTCCCTATTTTATGGTCTGTGATGAATGACACGCCCTGCAGTCGTTTATAAAAATTTAAAAAATAGTTTTTACTTTCCCGGATATCGATGTCGCCAAAATTTACCTGCCAGTTCTTCTTTTTTATCTGGAGGTAAATGCGATCAAAATCTCTAAGATCCTGTGTGTTGCCATCTGGTTGAATGGGGAGATTGTTGTCTGTGATGGCAGCGGTCAGTTCGAGGCTATCTCCAATGAATCCATTTAATTGCAGATTCATACTACTGTTTACCACTGCATCCTGGTTATTGCCAAACGAAATTGCCCGGCCAAAACTACCTTCCGACTGTAGGCCTGTAAAATCGATGAAAGGGTTAGCCTGTTTGCTACTGTTTCTAACAACAAGTGGCCTCTCTGCCAAAAAATTATTTCGGATGCTGTCGTAATTTAACCTGCGGGAAACTGCATTGAGCTTAAAGGGAAATACACGATAGCTAACCCATACGATAGATTGGGTGGGCATTTGTAACCAGGTGAGCCTCGCATTTATCTCATCTAATATGTAGAATGAAGCCGGAACATTTGCAATTGAAAAAGTATTGGGTGCAATACTGAGTGTATCTAATTGAACCTCGCCCGTGCCGGTTGAGATTATTTTTTGACGAAGATTGGAGAGTGACAACGGATTATTTTGTGATTGCGCAACCTGCAAAAGCAGCAAGCAAACAAGCACAGCATATATCCTTTTATGGTTCAAAAGCGTTTTTATGGATGATAACGAATTAAAATTAGCACTATTATTCAAGACCTCGCCCGTGGCCGATATGCTGCAAAAAAATACCTCCTGATGAACAGAAGGTATTTTATATATTATTAAAATAAGATGTTAGCCTTCGTTGCTGAGGCCGGCACCTAAATACTCCCGGTTCATTCTGGCAATGTTGGCAACGGAAATTCCTTTAGGACACTCTGCTTCGCATGCGTAAGTGTTGGTGCAGTTTCCAAATCCTTCTTTATCCATTTGCGCTACCATGTTAAGCACTCTTGATTCTCTTTCGGGGTTGCCCTGCGGCAAAAGAGCTAACTGGGAAACTTTGGCGCCCACAAAAAGCATGGCGCTGCTGTTTACGCAGGCGGCTACACAGGCACCACAGCCAATGCAAGCTGCCGCCATGAATGAGTTGTCTGCGTTTTTTTTGTCTATAGGAAGTGCATTGGCATCCACTGCATTACCAGTGTTTACAGAAATAAAACCGCCTGCCTGCACCACCCTGTCAAACGAGCTTCTATCTACCACCAAATCTTTAATTACCGGAAACGCCTTGCTGCGCCACGGTTCTACCACGATTGTATCGCCGTCCTTAAAGGCTCGCATATGCAACTGGCAAGTGGTGTTTTTTGCCCAGGGTCCGTGTGCCCGCCCATCTATGTGCATGCTGCACTGGCCACAAATACCTTCCCGGCAATCGTGGTCAAAAGCGATAGGATCATCCCCGGCCACAATCAATTGCTCGTTTAAAACATCGAACATTTCGAGGAAAGACATTTCCGAAGAAATGTCTTTCACCTGGTAGGTTACCAGTTTACCTGCCGACTGGTTATTCTTTTGACGCCAGATCTTCAACGTCAGATTCATATTGTAGTGTTCCATTAATGGATGGTTATATAGTTAAATGGATATATTGTTAGTTTGTTCTATTACTGAGTGCATGTATTGTTGGCAAAACCTTTTTTTATTTCCATAACAATAATATCGAAATGAAAAAACGCTAAAAACAATGTAACCCTCTAACAAAAAAACTATTTGTAGCTTCTCTGTGTGGGCTTCACCACTTCAAAATTCAATTCTTCTTTTACCAACTCCCAGTTACTTTCGCCCTTGTATTCCCATGCAGAAACGTAGCTATAATTTTCATCATCCCGTTGTGCTTCTCCTTCCTCTGTTTGTGACTCTTCTCTAAAATGACCGCCGCAACTTTCATTTCTCATAAGAGCATCCTTACACATCAATTCACCTAGTTCTATAAAGTCTGCTACCCTACCCGCTTTGTCTAATTCCGGGTTCATGCTGTTTATCTCGCCGGGTATTCGAACATCACTCCAGAATTCTTTCTTAAGTGCCTGGATTTGTGCAATAGCTTCCTGCAAACCTTTTTCATCCCTGGCCATTCCACACTTATCCCACATAATTTTTCCCAGTCTTTTGTGAAAACTTTCTACGGTTTGCTTGCCTTTAATATTCATCAAAGTATAAATACGATCACTCACTGCTTTTTCTGTTTCTACAAATGCAGCATGGTCAGTAGATATAGCGGCTGTGCGAATTTCATCTGCAAGGTAATTACCCAAAGTGTAAGGAATTACGAAATAACCATCTGCCAGTCCCTGCATTAATGCAGACGCTCCAAGTCTGTTGGCGCCATGATCGCTAAAGTTAGCTTCGCCCAAGGCATACAGTCCTTTCACAGTAGTTTGCAATTCATAATCTACCCAAAGCCCGCCCATGGTGTAATGCACTGCAGGGTAAATGCGCATAGGCATTTCATAAGGACTTTCACCCGTAATTTTTTCATACATCTCAAACAGGTTACCATATTTCTCTTCCACAACCTTTTTTCCAAGGGCAATAATGTCTGCCTCGGATGCAGAGCTGTTGCCCGATTTCCCGGCTTCAATTTTACCATAACGTTTGATGGCATCGGCAAAGTCGAGGTATACCGCCATTTTGGTGGTACCCACTCCATACCCTAAATCACACCGCTCTTTGGCTGCCCGGGATGCCACATCCCGTGGCACCAGGTTACCAAACGCAGGGTACCTTCTTTCCAAATAGTAATCCCTTTCTTCCTCTTTTATATCTACTGCCTTCCTGTTGTCGTTTTGCTGTTTTGGCACCCATATACGACCATCGTTGCGCAAGCTTTCGCTCATCAAAGTCAGCTTACTTTGGTACTCTCCACTTACGGGTATGCATGTAGGGTGGATTTGTGTAAAGCAAGGGTTGCCAAAGTAGGCTCCTTTCTTATGTGCCTTCCACGCAGCGGTTACATTGCTGCCCATGGCATTTGTACTTAGGTAAAAGACATTTCCATAACCACCACTACATAATAATACTGCATGGCCAAAGTGGCGTTCTAGTTTTCCGTGAACTAAATCCCTTGCGATAATTCCCCGGGCTTTGCCGTCAATCATCACTACATCGAGCATTTCGTGGCGGGTGTGCATTTCTACATTGCCTAAAGCCACCTGTCTTTCTAACGCACTGTAAGCGCCCAACAATAACTGCTGACCCGTTTGGCCGGCTGCATAAAATGTACGCTGCACCTGCGTGCCACCAAAGCTTCTGTTGCTCAATAAACCGCCATATTCCCTGGCAAACGGAACACCCTGGGCCACGCATTGATCGATGATAGCGTTACTCACTTCTGCCAGGCGATGCACATTGGCTTCCCTTGAGCGATAATCGCCACCTTTTACGGTGTCATAAAATAACCGAAACACAGAGTCACCATCATTTTGATAATTCTTAGCAGCGTTGATGCCCCCTTGCGCAGCAATACTGTGTGCCCGGCGTGGACTATCCTGGAAACAGAAAGCTTTTACTTTATACCCCATCTCACCTAATGATGCTGCCGCAGAAGCGCCAGCAAGGCCGGTACCAACCACTATCACTTCCAGTTTTCGTTTGTTAGATGGATTTACCAATTTCACATGGCCTTTATAATCAGCCCATTTTTCATCCATCTTACCGGCGGGTATTTTTGAATCTAAAGCCATATAATTTGATTGGTTTATTGGTAATAATATTGTGCGTAAAGAACTTATAACAACTGCGGCTGGTATTTGGTTCTAAACAATCCATTGAAAATAAAAAGCTATGGGCATCAATCCAAACAGCACGCAGATGATTACGGTGTAACCGATGCCCGCTGCTTTTATCATAGGGCTGTACTTTTTATGGTTGAGGCCAAAAGTTTGGAAAGCACTTTGGAAGCCATGCAATAAATGCCAGAAAAGCGCCACCAAGCCAACGATGTAAAGCAACACGATGTACCACTCCCCAAAAACCAGTTTCATTTCTTCATAAAGGTTGTGTGGTTGATCGCCACTGTAGAGGGCTGCCTTTGTGCCCACAAAAAAATGGGAGATGTGCATGATCAAAAAGAGCAACAGCAACGTTCCCAGTATACCCATGCTCCTGCTATACCAGGTGCTGTTTGCCTGTGGTCTGTTGGTATGATAGGCAACGGGCCGGGCGGCTTTATTTTGTTTCCACAGTAACAGGCCTTGCACCATGTGTAGGATCAGGCCGGCGAAAAGACCAATTTCCAGGAAACGAACGATCCAGTTGTGACTCATAAAATGAGCGATAGTGTTAAAGCTTTTGCCGTTGTCATTTAAAAAGATACTAGAGTTTACCCCGGCATGAACTATTAAGAATACAATTAAAAAAAGGCCCGTAAAAGCCATTGTAATTTTCTTTCCTATAGAAGAGGTAAAGATTTGTTTCCAGGTCATAAGCTAAAAAATATGATAGTTTGAAAGTTGAGCAAAATTAAAGCTAGTAGCCCGTAAAATAATATTTATTTAAACTTTATTTATTGTGTAATCCTGTGCTGGCTGCACTATTTGTTGTACTAATCGAGCCTCTTTGAAAGCTCCTTGTTTATGGCCTGGAAAATGATTTCCGGCTTTAAAGTGCGCCACTGGTCAAGATCTATCAGCTCTACATAATTGGTGAGTCTCGCCTTTTTAAAATCGTATTTACTTTGCTCCGGCATATTTACTATGGCCACCCACCCCCGCTCATCTTCCAGTTGCTCTCTCCATTCTTCATAATAGCTATCATCACTGCTGTGAAAATTCAACACATTCTCTGCAACAATTATGAAATAATAAATTCCCTGTTTATATAGAAGATCTGTAAGATCCCGTCTCAGGGTCATGATGTCATTTTCAATAGCGTCATTCCATTCTCCCAACAACTCGATGATTGCAAAATGCTGGTCATAATCTGCAAATAAAATTTTACTGTAGAGGGTACGACTGCCAAAGTCGTCCCATTGAGGATGTATGTAAAAATTGTAAAGTGTCTGGGAGTATTCAAATTCACTGTAAGTACGCCCAAAGAAGGGTGACCGCTGGTCTTCTTCGGCGGTGTACATATGCCGCCAATTGTAAAATGGTTCTATATCCTGCATGGTTGACGACTAGACTTTGTTCTCGATAATTCTAAGAAACAAATTTCCTGAAATAAAACGAGAATGCGGAAAAGGCTTTGCTGAAATTCCGCTGCCACCCTGGGGACCAGTTTTCTACAGAGCTGGAAGCAATAAAATTTATAAAGACGATGATGAACATCCGATGAAACAAACATGCAAT
>JAYTBG010000284.1:0-43679 GCA_043737055.1 Chitinophagaceae bacterium
ACATATTCTTGAATGCGATGCTGGCTAACCCAACATTTGCACCCCCGTCAATAATAATTTTAGGATCTACCCCATAATTAAATTTGTATTGCCGATGAACAATAGCCTGGTAAAATGTATCATAATCTGAGGTTTGCTTTCTAAGCCTGATGGGGTAACTAATACCAGGCACTTGTAAAGCACCCCAACCGCCAGTTTTGATTTTTAGGTAGAGTAGTGGTCCTTTTACAGCGCCAAAGCTGTGGGCGAACCGGAATAACTCCGATAAAGCTTTTTTCATAAACAGGTATTTTATTGACCTTGCTAAAAACTATTTTTGGTTGATAGAAGCCTGACACACAACCGCAGAACAGTGCAAGATATTGTTTACGGCTCCCGGAAATCTTGTGCTGCCTTATCCAGAATAAAACAACGTTGAGAATCGAGGATATTCTTCTTCCTCCTGTTCTTTAGTATCTGATAAAACGGAAATACTTTGTACATTTCTACCGCCTGTACTGCCTTCCTTATCAACGTCCCTCCTTTAGTATTTGGGCTAATGGTAGTTGGCTCATAAGTATTTTGGAAAACCAGAGGATACACTACCCTTATGCCATTTAAGATCCGTCTCTCATAAAATCCTTTCCAATCATCTGGAAAAGCTGAAAAAGGCAAGAGAGAATCTACCATCCGTTTGGCAGCGTTGTAATTAATCATGTAAGCTCCTGTTGATCGCAAACGGTTGATATCAATAATTTGATACAGGCTTGCACCCCCGCCCACGGGCCTTGCAGTTTGGTCAGAAAGATTAATGGCAGCATACGATTGGTAAAAAAGAAGGATAACCTCATCGTTCCTGATTTCCTCTGACAATTTTCTCAGAAGTATCTCCATGTTAGCGGGTAAGTGCATATCATCCTCTAGAACAAGCGCCACGTCAATTTTTTGATCAACAATTTGTTTGTATAATAGATAGTGTGATATTGTGCAGCCTGCCATTCCTGCCGTAAACCATGAGGGTTTGTTTTCAAGATAGTCTTTGTCATAAAATGAAAGCAGCTCCTCTTCACCCAGGGCAGAGCCCCTCACAGCTTTAAACACTTCGTAAGGCAGCTGCTGTTGTTTGAGCTGCCGCTCCATAATCTGCCGTCTTTCGACTGAGGTTTCCAGATTTACAACAAAGATTTTTACATTCATACTCCGCTAACAATTGTTGTTTGTAAAATCGAATTTAATGGCGCAATTAAAATGAAGTTCTTACAAGATATAGTAAGGTTTTCAAGTTTTTAAGGCCGAACGGATTCAGTTTGATTGCCTCCTTCAAAAATTCTTTTGCATCCATTTTGTTCTTCTGATCTATACTACTGGCCGCCATGGTCCGGTATCGCTCAGCAAGCCATTGCTTCATATTTATCCACTGTACATGCTTATATTTTTCATAGTACTGCCTGAACCCTTTCAACATAAATCGCTTGTTCTTGGAGGCCGACCCGCTGGTGCGCCTGTAATACACAAGTGATTCGTCCAGGTAATCTATTTTGGCCACAGAACCAATGCGTATGTACATATCCGTGTCTTCTATCAACAGGCTTTCATCCCATTTTCCCACCTGTTCAATGATAGCCCTGCGATAGATGACACCGACGTAAAAGATGCAATCAGCTTGTGTGAGTACTTCTTTAAAAATATTTCCCCTTCTAAACTTGCTTGCATCATTCAGTATTGTTTCCTTCAAATCCTCCAGGTATATCCATCCATTGCTAAAAAGAGCACCTACGCCTGCGTTCCCCAAAAAGTAATTTACCTTCTTCTCAATATTGGTTGGTTCAAACCAATCATCGGTAGAGAGGGGCGAAACAAATTCGCCAGAAGAATAATCAAACAGAAAATTAAGATTGTGAGATATGGTTTTAGACTCTTTGTTTGCATAGCATTGATGCGGAATACCGCACTCGTTCAGCAACTTTCTACCTTTTTCAAATGTCCCATCCGTAGATGCATTATCTATATAAATAATTTCGATGTTACTATAGGTTTGGCTACGCAGACTATTAATGCATTGTTCAATATACATCTCATGATTCATACTTAACAATAAAATACTTACGAGAGGCTTACTTTCCATCTACAAAATATTTTCTTGTGATAAAGATCATAGCTATCCAGTGAAGCGCATAGTTTATACAAAATGCATAAGTAGTTCCAATAACCCCATACCTGCGAATCAGTAAATAACTCAATAAGACCAAAGAAAAACTAAACAAAACTTCAGTTATGATTACCAGTTTTATATCTGCTTTCGCAATCAACACATATCCCAAGAGCCAGCTTCCGATTTTAAAAAAATCTCCCAGTAATTGAAAAGTAAATAAAGGTATCATGGGTAGAAAATCTTTTGAAAAAAGTATGTGCACTACCCAAACCCTACACACCCAAATTGTGCCTGCTAAAATGCCGACTACCGGCAAAATAATCTTGTATCCCTTTATTAGTTCCATTCGCAACTCCGCCTTATCTACAATTTCGGATAGCCTCGGTAAATAATAGATACTTAAAACGGTTGTAATGAATGCCAGGTAATAATCAGATATTCTTGTTACAGCCTGCCACCAACCCGCTTCAGTTGCCGAGAAACTCGTAATGATCCTACTCCGGATAAGGATTTGGGAAGCTGGCATTACAAGGCCAGATACGACCCCAATGACGGTAAAGCCAAGCAGGAGTTTTGCAGTACCGGTATTCCAGTTAGCAATCGAGGGTTTAAATTGAAAACACTTTTTCTTCTTGAGTATAATGAAATTTGCTACGAAGACTAGTAGAGCAGTAAAGTTGGAAGCGATCAGAACCCCTTTAACGCCCATCTTGTATGCAAAAAAAACGGTGAATACAATCCCAGAAACAGAAGCAATGATGTTAACGATTGTGAGATATCTTATTTCTTTTAACCCGTTATATACCGCAGAAACAAGTGTATTGACTGCAATGATGCAAATAAAAAAACCATAAAGAAAAAAAACATCGGCGAAGCTGTCGTTTTTGAAAACCTGCGTTGATAAAAAATTTTTTGCACTTAAAACGAAAAGTGAAATAGTAAAAGAGCTGATTAAAATAATAATCAAGGCGGTGCTGATTATTTGCTGCTTTTTTTGATCTTGTTCCCGATGCTCAGCGAGGTATTTGATTACGCCAGCGGTTACTGCCAAAGTAGACAACATTGCCAGGATGCCGATTGTATTTTGATACTGGCCGACTGAGCTCATGCCTGCCGGGCCAATCTTTACTGCAACCACTTTTGTAACAATAAAGCCGCTTACAAAACTAACCGCAGTTGAAATGGAGGTATAAAAACTTGTCTTTATTAGTTTCATAGTTGCCTGATAACTTTTGCAGGTACACCCCCCAAAATGACATTCGACGGGAAATTTCCTGTGACAATCGACCCGGCCGCTACTATACAATTATCGCCAATAAAAGAATTTTTAAGAATCATTACATTATTTCCTATCCATACATTATCTCCTATTTTCACTTCGCCAACCTCTCCTAACTGGCGGCGCTGGTGCGGTTGAATACCATGTGCTTCATGATCCATGATGGTGACTGATTCGCCCACCAAAGTGTCACTCCCAATCTGTATCAGATTGGCAGCGCAGATAAATACATTATTATTGGTGAAGACGTTGTCTGATATAATGACCCGTGCTTTTTCATATCTCGGTTGAATCTCTATGGAGCCATTTTTGAAGCGACCTCCCAATTCAAAACCGAAGGTGCATTTGTTTCCCAATGTCAAAGTTCCCTGGCCTGAAACAATCGTTACCTGATTACAGGTTGGAACATTTCCTTTTAAGACAATTCTTTTATTTTGGGTAGCTGAGCGATTGGACCAGTGCCAATTTTTAAACTGGTTGAACCCGAAAAAAAGTTTGTTGAGCAAGATGTTTAATTTAGGATTTGCTATTGTTAATAGAAGCACTGTAATCATTAACTACTTCTGCAACTTTATGATACTCCTCTTCCGTCATAACGGGGCTAATAGGCAATGAAATTATTTGGTCGTGCACCATTTCTGATAAAGGAAAACTGCGCTCATTCCATGCCTTGTAAGCAATTTGTTTATGTGGAGGGATAGGATAATGAATGACGGTTTGAATACCATTTGCCAACAAATATTCCTGCAATTTCCTCCTGTGGGCTGTTCTTACTGTAAATAAATGCCACACATGCGATTCCAAGTCAATGAGGTTCGTTCCTTTTGCAAAAGGCAAGTGAATGTCTTCGTTGCTAATATGATCAATATAGTACTGAGCTATTTTTCTCCTGTAGGCATTGTCAGCATCAAGTAGTTTTAGTTTCACCGAGAGAACAGCTGCCTGCACTTCATCTAAGCGGCTATTTATGCCCAGGTAGAGATTTTCATACTTTACATGCGAGCCGTAATTTCTTAAAGCTCTTACAACTTCTGCCAGCTGATCATCGTTGGTTGTAATGGCGCCGGCATCACCGAGTGCTCCTAAATTTTTCCCAGGATAAAAACTAAAACCGCTCGCATCGCCAAGGTTGCCACTTCTTTTTTTGTTCCAGATAGCCCCATGAGATTGAGCACTGTCTTCGATGATTTTGAGCCCGTGCTTTTTGGCAATTATGGCAATTGCATCCATGTCGCACAATTGACCATACAGGTGTACTGGTAGTATTGCTTTGGTGTTAACACTGATCTTTTCCTCCAATAATGAAGGGTCAATAAGATAGGTTTCAATATCGGGCTCTATCAATACAGGTGTGAGATCAGCCCTTGAAATAGCAAGGATGCTGGCGATATAAGTATTGCATGGCACCAATACCTCGTCGCCGTCCTTCATCACGCCCATCTGTTTATAAGCTTCTAAAATAAGAATCAGGGCATCCAATCCATTCGCTACCGAGATACAATGTTTTGTTTCGCAATAAGCTGCGAACTCTTGTTCAAAACTTTTAACGGCATTGCCCATGATCAGCCAGCCTGAATCGAGTACCGCTTCAAAAGCCTGCATCAGCTCTTGCTTTTGCCTGTCGTTAATTGCTTTAATATTTAAAAACGGAACCATTGCAGATTAATATTTTTGTATAATTTCTCCTTTTTCGTTTACGGTTCCCATCATGCGGGCGGGGTTACCATATAAAAGCGCAAAAGGCGGAACATCTTTGGTAACTACAGCACCTGCACCAATCATGGCATACTCGCCAATGGTAATGCCACCCAGTATAGTGGCATTGGCACCAATAGATACAGACTTACTTATTTGTGTAAGTTGGAAAGATCCGGGATATTGTTTTGATCTTGGATACTTATCGTTGGTGAATGCAACGTTGGGGCCAATGAATACATCATCCGCTACACGAAGCCCATCCCAGAGGAATACGCCGCTCTTTACCGTTACCCTATCGCCGATGATAACATCATTCTCAATAAAAGTGTGGCAGTTTATATTACATTCCTTTCCAATAACAGCGCCTTCTAAAACAACAGTAAACTGCCATATTCTTGTTCCTTCACCAATGGCAGTAGTTTGTACATCGGCATCGCTGTGTATCATCATTTGAGCTTTTTAAATTCATCGTAATCCCTGATGTAATCCTTTTCATCGTAGGCAATATTTGCAATACACATTTGCACAGAGCTGTGCGTGTACTGCATAATATGCCAACAATATTTGGGAAGCAAGATTCCAACATTTGGTGACTCCAGGATAAATCGTTCCTTTACGCCACCGGGCATCTCGGTTTCTACAATTATTTTTCCGGCAACAGCTACGAGTATTTGCTCTAGTTCGTGATGCGCATGGCCGCCACGATGAATACTTTCTGGTGTAAAGTAAGTCCAGTAAACCCGGTTTACTTGAAAAGGAAGTGTATCATTTTCTGAAACAGAAATATAGCCTTGCATCGTATTGCCAATCCTTGAAAAATCGATCAGGTATGGTTGTTTGTACATAGTGTTGAGGCAGTTAGTTTTGTAATCTCTGCAAAATAAAGAATTAACGCTTATATAATTTTTTTCAAATATTCACCATAGCCACTCTTCTTCAACTCTTCGGCGAGCTTTTGAAGTTGCTCCTTCGAAATAAATCCCATCCGCCACGCTATTTCTTCCGGGCAGCCGATTTTAAGTCCTTGTCTTTTTTCAATCACACGCACATACTCACTGGCATCACTCAGGGAGTCAAAGGTGCCAGTATCTAGCCATGCAAAGCCCCGATCCAGAACAGCCACCTTTAGCGTTTTATTTTCAAGGTATACTTTGTTTACATCCGTTATCTCGTATTCGCCTCTGGGGCTTGGCGCCAGCTCTTTAGCAATTTTTACAACGCTGTTGTCGTAAAAGTAGAGGCCCGGCACGGCGTAATTGCTCCTGGGATTTGTGGGTTTTTCTTCCAGGCTCAGTGCATTCAAATTTTCATCAAAATCTACTACACCGTATCGTTCAGGATCACTTACCGGGTAAGCAAAAATTACAGCTCCAACCGGGTTTGCTGAACCCTGCAAAAGTTTACTAAAGCCACTACCATAAAAAATATTATCCCCCAAAACCAGCGCTACGCTGTTATCTCCAATAAATTCAGCACCTATAACAAATGCCTGGGCAAGACCATTGGGCACTTCCTGTTTTGCATATTGTATGTTGAGACCCCACTTGCTTCCATTACCTAAAAGTCGTGTAAACTGGGGTTGATCGTCTGGGGTAGTTATAACTAAAATATCTTTTATGCCTGCAAGCATTAAGGTGCTCAAAGGGTAATAGATCATGGGTTTATCATAGATAGGCATCAACTGCTTGCTTATACCCATGGTGATGGGGTAAAGCCGTGTGCCCGAGCCTCCTGCTAGTATAATTCCTTTCATTTAGTTTGTTTAAGCGTTTAGGGGGTTTAGGGTTTAGGGGTTTAGAGGTTTAGGAAAGACAGCAACCATAATCTTTGCTGTGATTTTCTGAGTCCTGCAATCAATAAGGTTTGCTTTTCAACCAATACTCTTCCCTGTTCATAAAGGTCTATGGTTAAAAAATTAAGATCCAGGGTTATTACCAGGTCATTCAATAATTCAATGGTACTGCTATAAGCTATTGTACTAAAGTGCGCCTGGTCTTTAGAAGTTTTGCGGGAAGTTCCTTCTGCAATATTTGATGCTATTGAAATGGCCGCTCTCCGCATTTGGCTTACTAAACCGAATTTTTCTTCAGATGGAAATTCTTTTGTAACTACATAAGTCCATACTGCCAGTTGCCTGGCATGTTGCCAACATTCCAATTTTTCACACGAATAAACTTTCATAATTTTTTAAGATAACTAATCTTCAGGGGTTCACAGGTTTTCGGCTCAGCTAAACTTTCTAAACCCCTAAACCCTAAACCCCTAAACCTCTAAACCCTAAACCCTCTTCTCATATTGCTCGTTGTAATAGGCTGCATAGTGTCCGTTTACCACATCGCTCAGCCATTCTTTATTATTCAAATACCAGTCTATAGTCTTGGACAAGCCCTCTTCAAATTGCAAAGATGGTAGCCAGCCAAGGTCGTTCTTTAACTTGCTGGCGTCTATGGCGTACCGTAAGTCGTGGCCAGCCCGGTCTTTTACATAGGTAATTAATTGCTCAGAAGTGCCTGGCGGTTTGCTAAGTTTGCCATCCATTTGCCTGCACAGTTCTTTTATCAGATGTATGTTTGTCCACTCATTGTGCCCACCAATATTATAAGTCTCACCGATTTTTCCCTGGTGAAAAATAACATCAATCGCCCGGGCATGATCTTCTACGTACAACCAATCACGTACGTTTTCTCCTTTACCATAAATGGGTAACGGTTTATTGTTGATGATATTATTAATGCTGAGAGGAATTAGCTTTTCGGGAAAGTGATACGGGCCATAGTTATTACTACAGTTAGAGATTTTTACCGGCAGTCCGTACGTGTGATAAAATGCCCGCACAAAATGGTCGCTAGACGCTTTAGAGGCCGAATAAGGGCTGCGGGGATCGTAGGCAGTGTCTTCATAAAAGAAACCTGTTTCGCCCAGGGAGCCGTACACTTCATCTGTTGAGATATGGTAAAAAATTTTATTGTCGTAATTACCTTTCCAATGCTCCTTGGCGGCCAGCAGAAGCGTAGAGGTACCCAAAACATTGGTTCTCACAAAAGCCAGCGGGTCGGTGATGGAACGGTCTACATGACTTTCCGCGGCGCAATGCAACACCCCGGTAAACTGGTGCTCGGCAAATAACTGCTGTATCAACGCCATGTCTGTGATATCGCCTTTTACAAAACTATAGTTGGGCGCTGTTTCCAGGTCTTTTAAATTGCTGAGGTTGCCCGCATAAGTGAGCGCATCTAAGTTTACAATTTTATACTGAGGATATTTTGTTACAAAGAGGCGGGTGAGATGAGAGCCTATAAAGCCGGCACCGCCAGTAATGAGTATGGTATGCATAGTGGTAATTATTGCAGTAAATGTAAACCTCCTACACTGTATCTGAATCGGAGTAACTTATATACCAGTTTTTTATGCCTTCTATCAGGTTCCTGTTGGTTTCATTGAAAGCCCTTACTCCTAAAAAAAGATGTTGAGGCCTCAATTTAATAGGGAGATTAAAATAGCCCGACCTAGTAAATGATTTGTAATTGAAAGAATGTGAAAAGCTCCATGCAAGAACGGCATCTGTTTTTTCCTGCTTAAAAATGCGGGTAGCAAATTTTAGCAAAGTAACGCCAGGATTGGTTTGTAAGCTGCTGTCAAAAATCAGCTCCATGAGGTAGCCGATTCTTCCATTGTGTTTGTTTTTTATTGTAAAAACAACAATGCCTTTCAGCTTGCCGTCTATAAAAATGCCACATTTAGAATATACTTCTCCGGGCTTATCCAGGTAACGCCAGTTCATATATGCGGCCGACCTGTCGACCGCCACAGCAATATCTGCCGATACCTTGGCCCACAATTGGTCGTATTCTTCTCCAAATGTATCCAAAGCTTGTATCCTGGAATTTTTACCTATGTCAAATGTTGCTGGCAATTCATATGCATGATGTTCATTCACCAACCCGCTTGTGGGCTTCTTTTTCAAAACTTTGTCAATAAGATATTTTAAACTCAGAGGCTTTAATAAAAACGGCGCTTCGCCAAAAGATATCCATTGTAGTTTTTTAAAAAATCCAGGAGCCGAATTCTCATTAGGAAATCCATAAACTAATTCGTAATTATTTTTTGCTGCATCATCATAAAGCTTGTTAGCCAGTTTCGGAAAAAGCCCCTTACCACGATGTGCTACATCTGTGATGGTGTCAATGGATTGCAGTGCGTTTACTTTCGTATTATTGATTTTTAAAACAACGGGCATCGCCGTGTAAATGGCAGCCACCTGCTCGCCTTCCATTGCGTAATAAATGGTATGTGTTCCGGTGAGATTTTGCTGGTGCAGCCATTGTAGATTTTTAATATCTCTTTCAGTGCCATTTTTCTCAAAGCATTGACGATAGCTCTCGAGTTCGGTATCGTCTGCAATGCCTTTTATAATAGTATAATTATTGCTGTGGGTATCCATATTATTAAACTCAGTTTGCTTGTGTTTCCAATGCTTATACCCTCCAGGTGTTTAGGTATGCAGGCAAACATACAATTTTTGAAGCTATCCAGATTATCTTACTTATTTTTGCCAGCCAAAAAATTACGATGAAACAATCCTTTAATACGAGCCCTATACAGGTTATTGAAACGGAGAACAGGAGCATAAATATTTTCTCTACTGATGGGGAAAATATAGATGCGGAAGTGGTTAAAACTTTTGGCGAAGAGTGGCTCAAGTTTAAGGATTATTCAGATGAGGAAATCCGTACATCCGCTATAATGTATTTCGATATCTTAAATGACCAGATCATTAATAAAAATAGTTATGCGCTGGATATAGGGTGTGGAACAGGAAGATGGACTAAATATCTTGCCAATAGAATTGGATTTGTAGAAGCTATAGATCCAAGCAATGCTGTTTTAGCGGCGGATCACTTACTTAAAGGAATTGACAATGTGAGAATCTCAAAAGCCTCTGTAGAAACCATTCCTTTTGATGATGAGACTTTTGATTTTGCCATGAGCATTGGTGTGCTCCATCATATTCCCGACACACAAAAGGCCATGCAGGACTGTGTAAAGAAAGTAAAAAAAGGAGGATACTTTTTTTGCTACCTGTACTACAGCCATGACAACAAAAACGTTTTTTATAGAATGTTGTTTGGCCTGAGCGATCTTGTAAGAAAGATTGTTAGCAGTTTGCCTGCAGCACTCAAAAGATTTACCTGCGATGTGTTGGCAGTGTTATTTTACATGCCTTTTGTTATACTGGGCAATATTTTTCACCTGCTTGGTTTGCAAAAGCTTGCCAAAAAGCTTCCCCTTTCCGATTATAGAGACAAATCATTTTTTATAATCAGGAACGATTCTTTAGATAGATTTGGGACAACACTCGAACATCGCTTTTCTAAAAAGCAGGTGATAGCATTAATGGAAAACAGTGGGTTAGAAAATATTGTGGTAAGTCCTTTATCTCCTTTCTACCATGCCGTGGGCAGAAAAAAGCAGAATTCCTAGAACAGTGCATTTTTAACGGTTGTGCTCCCGTTCTAATTTTTCAGATAATTGCCGCATGGTGAGGCTGGTAAAGGAATACTTTTTTTCCAATACCTGGAAGTGAAGCAATATTTTTTCGAGGAAAAGGATATTTGCCTCCTGGTTAATTCCAAAATTATGTGGGTGCCACCAAAGATGATAAGTAAGGCCATTTTTAGCTGCATGCGTCATTGCATTAATTATTCGCCGCAGGCGCAGCCACTCCAGCCATTTTAGTTTTTTAGAATAGGGCCGTAGAAAACGACTACTTGGTATATTGAATGGAAATGATGCTGCCATGTAGTTGGAAGTATAACAATGATAACCTGATAAATTTACATAAGCATCTGCCAGCCTTATCAACCTGCGAAATAAATTTTCGCTCTCTGTATCCCTTGCTCTGTATATCCATGAAAGCTCTGTGCCTCTATAAGAAGAAACACCTTCGCTCTTACATACATTTAGATAAAGCTCGTTTACCTGGTTTCTGGGAAACACAATACTCCGGATATCGATGCCATTTATTTTAGCTATTTCGACAGCAGTCTGCAAGTCCTTTCTAAATTCTTCAACTGTTTGCCCTTCTTCAAGGCAGTAATAATGAGAGAAGGTGTGCGTGGCTATTTCCTGACCGGCGGTGGTCTGAATTTGCTGCAAAAGGGGCCAACCATAATGGTAAGGATCATCATCCACATTTTCTCCTACAACCTCTTCCATATATTTACCATAGGGCGATAGATTTTGGTCTACATAGCCCGGTAGCAAGGAGGGGGTAACTTTTAAAATTTCCTTTTTATCTCTACAAAATAGAAGGCCAACCGCTCCAAAAGTTGCATTTATTTTATACCTGGTAAAACATTGGAGTATTTTGGGCAGGGCGGTATGAACCCCTAAAATATGCTGCCCATAGGTTTTTTTGGTAACTACGTCTCTTACCCCCCACATCAATTCAAAATCCAGGGATATTACAAACGAACCATTATCAATTTTCATAACCTAGAACCTTATCATCAAATGAGGGAAAGATGGATGCGGCAGTAATTTGGTTGCGTATAAAAACATTTGCCTTCACAGCACGCATATTGATAAAGATAGAAGTTTAGGCATAACAATTCATAAGTTTGTGGTATAGGAATTCATAATTTCTAAAAAGAGTTTACTTACCCCATGACGTACATTGCCATCACCGATTATCTGCTTTTAATTCCTTATCTGGCATTCTTTTATTTCCTGGCATTTAGAATGTCAAAGAAATATGCTGACGCGGCTCTTAGAAAATATTTATTTTCGGCATTCTGGTTAAGAATGTTTGGATGCATTTTATTCAGTATGGTTATTCAATACTATTATGGGTATGGAGATCCCTTTACATTTTATAAGGGCAGCAATTTTTTTACCGATATGATTAAAGAGAATCCATCTAACATTCGCTACCTATTTGCACCAAATAAAGAAATAGCTGAGTGGTATAGTGCAAGTCCTGCTGGCGATACCATGTTCTCGGGATATTTCGGCAATCCCTCTGGTAATTTGGTAATGAAAGTAAGTGCTGTTTTATCCTACCTCGCCTTTAACCGTTTTTTAATCATCTCGCTGTTTTTCGGGTTTATATCCTTTGTGGGTCAATGGAAATTGTTTATGGTATTTGACGATATCAATAAAAAACAAAGGCGAAAATTGCTTGCCTATGCAACCCTTTATACGCCTTCAATTTGGTTTTGGGGTAGCGGTTTGTTGAAAGATTCATTATGCCTTGGAGGGCTAGGTTTAATGGTCCATCTTTTATATGTGTTTATTGTCAAGAAAAAAGTATCTGCTGTCAATGTCGGATTATTTTTAATGCTGTTTTATGCAGTGGCAATTATTAAATCCTACATCACCAACATATTATTAATTTCCCTGGGAGCTACATTGGTTGTTGTTTTTATCAAGAGCATTCCTAATTTAATTACCCGGGTTGGCCTGGCAATTTTTGTGCTTTTGGCAGGCATTATCACCTTATCTCAAATAGATTTTTCTGATCAGATGAGCGAGGTTATAGAAGATGCTGTACTGCAAATCAGCAGCTTTCAGCAAAATTATCAAAGTGCGAGCGAGGGTGCTGAGGATAGCAAAGGTGGTTTTAGCATTAAGGAGATAGATCCAAATCTGCAAAGCATACTGCTTAGAAGCCCGAATGTGATATTTTCTTGTCTTTACCGGCCATTCTTATGGGAGAGCAGAAAAATAATGATATTATTTACAGCACTGGAATCTACCTTGTTGCTGTATTTTTCTCTTTATCTTATGGTGAAAACAAGAGTCGTGAGTTTTTTCAGAGTTGTTTTTAGCGATAAGTACCTTTTCTTCAGCCTTATTTTATCTATGCTCTTTAGCCTGATTATTGGTTTTACCACATTCAATTTCGGAACTATGATAAGGTATAAAATTAGCTTTCTCCCTTTCTTCTACTTTCTACTGGTAAGAGTCTACATCTTGTTTGAAAAAGAAAAAGGTTTGACCTAGTATACATACGTTCGGTCTACGCCTGTTTAGGCATAACATTTTCTTTGTACCAGCGAGCCGTATTCTCAATCATGGTAGCAGTTGTAAATTTTTCAAGGTAAGTGTTGTATGCATTTTGGGAAAGTCGTGCCCGCTCTTCTTTAAGTTGCAAGAGTATAATCATTTTTTCGGCCAACTGTGCACTGCTTCCCTTAGGAACCATTATGCCAGTAACATTGTTTTCTATGATTTCATTTCCGGCAGGAGTATCAAATGCCAGTACGGGAACACCGAGAGCAAATGCTTCTATATAAACGAGGCCAAAAGGTTCAAATAATGAGGGTAGGATAATAACATCAGAATTGCTTATGTAGGAATAAGGATGGGGTTGAAAGCCTAAGAAATCTACGTTGGCCGAAATTCTAAACCTATCCACCTTCTCCTGAATCTTTGCTTTAGCGCTACCTTCCCCTAATATTAGCAACTTACAATCGGGAAAAACCTT
Organism: Chitinophagaceae bacterium; assembly: GCA_043737055.1. Lineage (GTDB taxonomy): Bacteria > Bacteroidota > Bacteroidia > Chitinophagales > Chitinophagaceae > Ferruginibacter. The sequence continues at coordinate 13,597 of JAYTBG010000284.1, forward strand.
CACCACTTCTGCCATTGCTTCTATCAAATACTGATGTCCCTTAAATTGTTCTATACGCCCCACGATGATTAATTGTACGGCAGCTTTCCTGCAAGCTGCTGCATAGTCTTCGGGCTTAAATTCGGGGATGCTTATGCCGTGGTGTATTACAGGAAACCGTTCAGCTGCTAGTCCAAAATCATAATACAAATCAGAAATTCCTTTTGATACCGCAATATTTTTATCGATGTTATCTTGAAGATATTTAGTTACCCTGTAGTAAAAATTCCTGGGTGCCACTGTTTTTCCGGGTTCGTAAACCTCAAGTACTCTTTCATCGTACCCATGCTTGGTAGAGATGAGGAACATCTTGTTATTGAACAGTTTTTTTACCAATACTGCTATCAGATCTGAATTACTTAAATGGCTGTGAATGGCTCCTATGTTATTTTTTTTGCAGTATTTACTTATTTCGCTTGCGGCAAAAATAAATTTCATTTTACTGGAGTCTATTAAACTCGCCGGTACTCCCTGGCTGTTCAAATCGGCCGTAAACTCGGTTAACAAATGATGCGTTTCTTTGGTACAAACCGTGATGAGATGCACTTCAATACCATGCTGCTTAAGACCAGGAAGCAAATGCTTCAGGTATTTTTCGGCCCCTGAAATACCTAGCGTATAAATTATATGTAAAACTTTCACTGCTTGTTCTAGTCTGCTTTGGGTTAATATCCATTTACTAAAAATCGGCTTGTGTTGCCTGGTTACGTTAAAGGCATCGCAAATATGTACTACCAGTGCGATATTCTAATGTAGCTAGCTCATAGTGCAGCCTTTATGCAACTAGACAATTTTGTATGCTATGACCTCAAAAGTTTTTCAAACTCCCGCTTCTCATGCGCATACATTTTTTCAATATCACAGGCTTCCATACCTGCCCGCCTTGAGGCATCTGCCATTTGCTTAGCCGCCTCAGGATCCTGAACTATTTTTAAGGCAGCCCTGCCCATTTCCTCCCAATCTCTGTATGGTACAATTACACCTGCCCCGTGTTTACCTACAAACTCTGCCTGCCAATCCCTATCGTATGCTACAATTGGAAGACCCGCCAGGGCACTTTCTATCAATGACCTACCGGTTAACGGACTGAGTACAGTAAAACATCCCGCAAATACTTTAGCCAGTCTCGTTTGACTAATGTTTCCCAGAAATGTGACTTGCTGTTTTACTCCAAGCTTTTCTGCTATAGCTTCAAGTTCCTCTATCATTGGTCCATCACCAGCCATTATCAAAGCACAGTTCGGTATTACCCCATTAATTTCTGCGAAAGCACGAATCACATCATCCGGATGTTTAATATTCACCAATCTACCTACATAAATAAAATGATAATTTGCCTTGCTACTTTCAAAAAATTCATCTTTTTGTCTAAGATGCTTTTCTACCTGGTGTTGCCTGTGAATCAGCTTGCCAACAGGAAATACAGTTGATTTAGAAATTTTAGCTCCATTTCCCAGGGCAAATTCCAAATTATTCTGGTTGCCACCGGCTACCAGATCGGCTATATTAAATGTTATTCGCTCCACTATTTTCTCCACCCATCGCTTTTTAAAAAGACGTGGCATTGCTGAAACACCCGTAGCCTTATAAATATCATCATTGTTAGCTACTACCCAGATAGCAAACTTTGCTTTCGTAAACCATTTAAGCAACAACCCCATCAAGCCTGAAAAATGGGGGTCTGTTGTCATAACAATATCAATTCGCTCCCGTTTGATCAACTTAACCAGGTAAGTAACAAACCGAATCTGAGATATTAAAAAGTTTAATGGAAATATTTTTTTAAACAAAGAATAATATTCCGAAGATCCCTCAATCAAAGTTTGACTGGGAGAAAATTCCATAGTATTCACTCTAAATCCATCATATTTCAATGGCTTATTTTCCGGAATATCGGCAATGGGATGCACGCCCCATACATGATCAAAATAACCCCCACATTCCCTGGCAACCAGTTCCTGATCCAGGCCACGCTCCTGTATCATATTGATGGTGTAAGCCATATCAATGTACAGTATGCGTGGTGTATTATTAAGGATAGTGCTGTTCAACATTTCAAATCACATTAAAAAATTTTAACTTCCATTAGCACTCTTCGGGCCCAAATATCTTCTCCAGAGCAATAGAATCTTTTCCTTGGCAATCAGATAAACGAACAAGGCTAGCAGCCCAGCTTTTAGTAAAAGACTATACCACAAAAAGCCCGAAGGTAAAAGAAAAGCAGCAACTATACAAACGACCAGGGTTATCACAATAGCCTTCAAAATTACAAACCAGTGGATAGGCAATGCATATAATTTTTGACTGATGTAGTACCATATGCTTATGAAGGTTAAGGCAGATAATACCGTTGAGACAGCAGCACCCCAGATGCCATACAAACTTGTTAACACAAAACCGGATATCACAGCAACTGTAAAGCCGCCCCCACTAGCATAAAGTTGAGCCGCAGATTTGCCACGAATTATTTTACCCGGGAAAAAAATATAAAGGCTATTTAATGCAATGGAAAAAGATATAAAGGGTATGTAAGATGCGGCACTTGCATAGCTGGAGGTACTAAAAACTAATACCAGTTCGTGTGCATAAATACTGAGGAAGCCGCAAAAAAGCAGGGACACTATGGCGAAATCTTCAAAGAGTTTTCCTAATGCTTTAGGGGTGTCTTCAAGATGATGATTGGCAAGTATGGAAGGCGTAATCGCAGTTTGTACTCCAAGAATAGCCAGCCCGGCAAAACCTGCAATTTGGCTGGCCAGTCCATAGATCCCTACATCCTCCAAATTGCCATAGATACTCAATATGAGTTTAGGCACTTGCTGCCCCCCTAACAGTAGCAACCCAGCCGGAACAAGGGGTAACGAGAACTTCAGCATCTGTTTCAGCTTCTGAACGTTGACCCCTATTTTCAGACGGTGCCACAGCAAGACAACTCCAATGATATCTATTATGCCTGCACCAATTGCTTGCCCCAGTATTACTCCTGTAGAGCGTTGCTCAAAATAAAGTGCCCCAAATATAGCGCCCACGCTTATTAAAATCACATAACCGATACTTACAGCAGCGTACTGTTTACTTTTAAATTCGAGCCGCAATTGGTTTTGCACAAAAAGGAAAACACCATTAGCAGCCAGCAGAAGGGTTCCACTAACCAGCATAGGTTTTCCGATATGCATCTCTGCGATATGATCTGAAATGAGAGATCCAAAAAGCAAGAAAAGTAAAATGAATATTATGTATAAGCCAAGAGAAAACCAGAACCCTGTAGCTGGATACCAATTACGGTCTGCTCTTTCTCTGTCCGTGAAAAAGTAAGTAACTGCCTGTGCTACTTCAAGGGTTACGATAAAATTGGCAAGCTGCACGACAGTAATTATGATGCTTAACGCCCCATACTCATCCGGAGATAAAAGCCTTGTGAGTATAGGTATTAAAATGATAGCTGCAACTCTTGAAAAAATTGTAACTGCACCGTAAGTTATACTCCCTTTTAGCAAGTTTGCTTTCATGCTTATAGTAGAGCTGCAGGTTTTAAAAACCTTGCGGAATAGCATGCCTCTTCCTGGTGAAAAAAGCTGGCTTTAAGATGATTGTCTCCCGCCATTTGAAGAAATTCTTCTTTGTTGAATCTTTTTGCATTGCTGGGTGCGTACCAATCGTAATTGGTGCTTTTGCTGAGGTCAAAACCCCAATCTTCTTTCCAAAAACATTTCAAAAAATTCCAGTATATAAATCTTTGTACATCATATGTACCGCCTTTTATTCCGAGCAAAGGAATATCCGGACAGTCGAAGGAAACATTCAGGTCCGAGAGCCGCTTACCCAATTCCGTTAGTTGGCTGGAAAACTCCCACATCTTATCGTTAGGTATTTCATGGGTTGCTTTTCTGAAATAATCATCCACAAGTTCCCTTGGTAAAGCTTTTTTAGAGTATACATAACAAGCGAACTCTCCTTTTGCTGAGGTAATTGCGCTAAGGTGTTTAAATGTATTTTCAGGATTTTCTGTGTGCATAATTACCTGGTCGCACACCGTAAAATCTATCACACCGTCTCTTATTCCGGTATCTGCAATATCTCCTCTAAAAAAAAACAGGTTAGGCAGGTGTGCATAGTTTTTTGCTGCCACATCAATGGCATCAGAAATATCTGTTCCTAACACAATTGCATGGGGAGCAAGTTGGGCAAACCATGCTGCTTTATATCCTAAACCGCAACCTGTATCTATGATAGTGTGCTTATTTTTTAAAAACTCAACTAAATTCTCTTTGTTTTCAAAGCCATACAATTTTAAAAACCAATCTAGCTGAAACTCATACATTTTATCAATGCTTTCATATTCGGCAGCTTCTACCCATTTGTCAGAAAATATATCTGACGTTTGTGCCTGGTTATTTGCTGTGTCTACATCATTCTTCTGAAACGAAATATAATTACCATTAACTTCTATTGCTTTTGTAAATAGTTGTTGTAATTTCTCTGTCATCTATAAATTTTTTGCCGGGTTTCCCCCTATTTTACTGTTTGCACCGTAACTTTTATTTACAAAACTGTTTGCCCCAACTACCGTTCCATCCCCTATTACTACCCCTTTTGCAACAACGGTATTGGGCCCTATATAACAGTTATTTCCAATTGTTGTTTCAGCATACTCATAAGGATTGGTGCCCCCACTTATTGCCCATTGTACTGTGTCGTGTGAGTATAATTGCACATTAGCAGAAATGCTGCAGTTGTTGCCAATAGTAAGTTTACCTGATCCATCCAATAAGGTATTTGGCCCTATCCATGTATTCTTCCCAACGCTTACACTTCCAATTACAATAGCAGAATCATAAACAGAAGTGCCCTCACCAAAGCCTAAGTCAGCAGCCTTTTGCCACCTGTCAAATAGCAATTCATTAAAAGGGAGAGTACGGTTATACTTCTCGTTAAACAAAACAGATAATTTAATTCTTAAATTATTTATTTCTGTAAATAATTTAAGTGCTTCTTTGTCCCCCGCTAACATTTCTTGACTGGTCACTTTAATCTAATTTTTCATTGTGTAAAAACAGCCGGCACCACCACTCAAAATTCATCAAACTCCATATCAACAACCTGTGGTTTATCCTTTTTTCGCAATGCTCATAAATAGTTTTTTCTATAAAAGCAGGTTGGATGTACTCATGACAGGCGATATTTTTACCCAACAATAAATTTTTTACATATGCCGCATTTTCCCCCCGGTACCAGCTTTCGTCTGGTGCACTAAAGCCTTGCTTCTTTCTGTTCACAATTTTTTCTGGCAAGATGTCCTTCATAGCTTTGCGGAGTACATTTTTGCCATCGTCAAAATTACTGTAGGCTTGTTGCTTTTTACCAAATTGATTTTCATCAATTTTCTTCATCGTTTCTAAGTTGCCTAACTTGTATTTAACCGGAATTTTTTGAGCGAAGTTTACGAGGTCATTATCCAAAAAAGGAAAGCGCTCTTCTAAACCATTTGCCATGGCTAGTTTATCGCCTACCAATAACAGTCCAGGCAAAAAGGTTTTTATTTCAAAATATAAACTGTTCTGAATTTGTTCTTCGGCAGTGCTGTATTTCAGCTTTGGATTAAATGTAAAAACCCTTTCAAAAATATCCCGAGGTTCCTCAACTTTTATTTGTGTAAAAACGGCAGGTTGAAATAGGTCCTTTTTATCATCATCGGTGGTTAAGCGTTGCCAAAAACCATAGTAGTTATTGAAAAATTCTTTTTGATTGAGTGATTGAAATACCCGGTAGTAACGCCAGGGATAACCACCGTAAAGTTCGTCGCCGCCGGTACCCTGCAAGCATACTTTTACAAACTTACTTGCAAGCCTGCTGATGTAATAACTAGGGTAGCTCATCCCTACTCTCAGATCTTCCAAATGCCAGACTAATTTGGGCAAGGCAAATTTTATATCCCCAGCATTTAGTACCTGCTCGTAGTGTTCACTTTTAATGTAGTTGGCGGTAAGCTCAGCATCTATTCTTTCGTCGTATCCAGCTTCTACACCATGCACTTCGCTCATTTCAAAGCCTGCCGTAAAAGTGTACAACCTATCTACATGTTTGCTGGCAAGCACACTCAGCGATCCGCTATCCATACCTCCGCTTAGATAGCTTCCCACAGGCACATCGGCCACCATTTGTTTAGCCACAGCTTTTGTAAGGAGTCGCTCTGTTTCTTCTGTTGCTTCCTCAAAGCTGATATTGGTATCCGGTTCGGTAAAATCGTAATCCCACCAACTGTGATGCAGGAGAGGAGTATCTAAATTTACTTTAACCGTATTTGCGGGTGGCAACATGGTTACCCCGGCAAACAAAGTATTGTAAGTAAATACATTTTGAAACGTGAAATATTCATTAAGTGCAGAGAGATTTACCTCCACTTTAAAAGCAGGATGTTTTAAAAATGCCTTTATTTCAGACGCAAATAACAGTACGCCGTTCTGTTGATAATAGTACAAGGGTTTTACGCCAAACCGATCTCTGCTTAGCCACAGGGTTTTTGTGGGTTTGTGCCACGCTGCTATGGCAAACATCCCATCTAATTTCTCGAAAAAGGAAGTGCCGTATTCTGCCAATCCTTCGCAAATAACTTCTGTATCGCCGGTTGAAACAAAATCGTGGCCTTTAGATTTCAGGTCAAGCCTCAGCTCCAGGTAATTGTAAATGCAGCCATTAAACACAATTACCCATTCACTGTTATGGCTGCCCATGGGCTGAGCTCCTTTAGGCGTAATATCTAAAATAGATAAGCGCCGGTGTCCCAAAGCCAAATTATCATCAATGTAAATTCCTTCTCCGTCAGGGCCCCTGTGCGCCATAGAATCCACCATGCCCTTTATGGTTTGATGCGAAACTGGTTGCTTATTAAAATTAAAAACGCCGGCTATACCACACATAAATTTATTAGCTTATAGTCTTAAGAAAATGGATAATGTAGTCAAAATCTTCTTTAACCATTTTATTATGCATAGGGATGCTCATGCTAAACTGATCGGCTGCAAAAGCGCCGGGATAATCTTGTGGCTTGATGTCATACATATTGGCATACACATCCAGCATATGCACAGCATGGGTGCCCGGCCTTGTAGAAATACCGTTCTGTTGCAAATATTCCATGATCTCATTGCGCTTCATGGGTGCTTTGCTTTCATCTACAAAAGTTACATAACTCTGCCACCCATGCTTATAATCCTGCGGCACCTTGGGCGTAGTAAGCCAGGGAATATCTTTAAGTTGCTCTGCATAATAGTCGGCCCACCTTTGTCTTTCGTCTATAAAAAAGTCAAGTTTTTTTAGTTGCACAACTCCAATTGCACCCTGTATATCTGTCATCCTGTAATTGTAGCCAACCATTTCGAATGCAGATAAAATGTAGGGCTTGGGGCCGTGGTGCCTTTGCTCTTCGGAAATGGAGGCTCCATGGTTTCTCAACCTGTCTATTGTAACAGCCATCTCATCGTCGTTGGTGGTGCACATGCCACCTTCACCGGTAGTAACACTCTTACGAGGATGAAAACTAAAACATCCCACATCACCCAATCCACCTGCAGGCTTGCCTTTCAAGGCACTTCCGGCAGCACAAGCCCCATCTTCCACGATCTTTAATTGAGGAAATTTCTCTTTGATCAGATCGATATCAGCACACAATCCGAACAAATGTACCGGTATAATCGCTTTTGTTTTGGAGGTGATTTTTTCTGCAATTTTATTGATATCAATATTAAATGTATTGATGTCGATATCTACAAATACAGGGGTAGCGTGGCAATACTTTACTGCATTGGCTGTAGAAACCCAGGTAAACGCAGGTACTAAAACTTCATCGCCGGGTAGAACACCACATGCAAGTAAACCTAAATGCAAAGCGGTAGTGCAATTGCTTACAGCAAATGCGTGCTTTACCCCGTGCCTTTGTGCAAACAGCGTTTCAAATTCTTTTACTTTGGGGCCTTGTGTTATCCAGCCGCTTTCTATGGGTCCTTTACAGGCTTCCCATTCTTCTACACCCATACTGGGCAATCCTATTGGTATATTTCTCTTTTCCATATGATTATTTCTTTTTATCCAATCCGGTGGCAATACGCCAGTCAATTAATTTTTGCAGGCCCTGCTCAAGGTTATAGCTGTACACAAAGCCTAAATCCTTCTCTGCCTTTTCTTTGCTGCCAATGCGGTTTTGCACCAGGGCCCTTGCATCATCGGCCGTGTATGGCTTGTAGGTTACCTGTAAACTTGAGTCTTTAAGTTTTAAGATAGTATCACATAGTTCTTTGATAGATGTTTGAACTTCTGTGCCTACATTATAAAAACCAAAGGCAGTATCCGATACAGCAGCCATAATATTACATTTGGCCACATCTTCTACATAAATAAAATCATAAGCCTGGCTTCCATCTCCGTTTATAACCGGCGCTTCATTGGCTTCTATCTTATTTAGCATAATGGGCACCACACCTGTGTAAGCCGCAGTTTGATCCTGGTTGGGACCATATACATTCATGTATCGCAACCCAATTACCTGCAACCCGTACCTGTCGTTGAAAGCAGTAGCCATTGCTTCGCCTGCAATTTTGGTAGCTCCGTAAAAGTTTTTGTTGTTGTAAGGATGGTTCTCTGTCATTGGCAATTCTACTGCATCGCCATACACAGATGCAGAGGATGACCATACCAGTTTTTTTACATTGTGTTTCACACAAGCCTCCAGCACATTAAATGTACCGGCAATATTAACATCAAAGGCCGTGCGGGGATAATCTTTGCAATGCAACAACCACATGGCTGCAAGGCAAAAAACATAATCCTTACCTTTTATGGCATCGCTCAAAATATCCATTTCCCTGATATCGCCACCAACCGGAAAGAAGCTGCAGCGTGGGTCTTGTAAAGATTCTGTGAGGTATTCTTTTCTTCCCCTTGCAAGGTTGTCGTACACGATTACTTCCGCCACATCATGCTTTAACAGCTCTGCCACAACATAACTTCCGATAAATCCTGCACCGCCTATTACAAGACATTTTGAATTAGATAAACTCATATTATTTATTTTCTCTTATTTGGTGAACTAACTGTATTGCTTTAAGGGTTTCGCCAATTCTAAAGCCATTGCCGTTAAGAATTTCTTCATAGCTTTTGGTATGCAGTTCGGTAAACCCTTCACTAAACTCAAAGCCTTCGCCATCTATGGTAAGTGCCCTAAAAGTTCGCTTCCCACTCTCTTTTGCCTCTGGTGGTAAATTATTTGCATCAATGCTAAGCATCCATTCTACCGAGGCAGTTGCCAGCTCCAGCTTTCCGGCTGCCGTTTGTGCCGTATGTTCTAAAACGCTGCTTTTTACAACATCTCCAAAAACCCACACAAGCATATCAAAAAAATGCACCCCAATATTGGTGGCTATACCCCCACTTTTTTGAATGTCTCCTTTCCAACTGTTGTGGTACCAATGACCCCTTGAAGTGATGTATTGTAAACTCACTACATGTTTGTTACCAGCAGGTGCTGCAGCAATTTTTTCTTTTAACGCAATGATGGCGGGGTGTAACCTCAATTGCAAAATGGTGTAAATATTTTTACCTGATTCCTTTTCAATTTCCATCAGCGCTTCAATGTTCCAGGGGTTGAGTACAATCGGCTTTTCACATATCACATCTGCCCCTATTCTCAATCCAAACCGAATATGGGCATCATGCAAATAGTTAGGGCTACATACACTTACAAAATCTACCTGTTGCCCCAGGCGCTTCTGTTTTTCTAAATGACGATCGAACCGCTCATACTCAGTAAAAAAATCTGCATCGGGAAAATAGCTGTCCAATATACCTACTGAATCGTGTTTATCTAATGCGGCAAGTAAATTATTTCCTGTGTCTTTTATTGCTTTCATGTGGCGGGGGGCTATATATCCGCCTGCCCCTATCAGTGCAAAATTTTTCATCATTTTATTTAATTCTTTTTACGCCGGAACTTTCCAGCAAATATTGCTGACCACTTTCTTCACATACAGCTAATTTATTTTCGTCAAACTTCAGCTTGTGCCCAAACTCACTCATCCAGCCTGTTTGCCTGCCTGGATTGCCAACAATTAAAGCAAAAGCTGGAACATCTTTTGTAACCACTGCGCCGGCACCAATAAAAGCATATTCTCCTATTGTGTTACCGCATACAATGGTGGCATTGGCACCGATACTTGCGCCACGTTTTATCAAGGTTGTTTTATATTCATTTTTCCGACTTACTGCACTGCGTGGGTTAATTACGTTGGTAAGAACCATACTAGGTCCAAGAAATACATCATCTTCACAAATCACGCCTTCGTAAATGCTTACATTGTTTTGCACTCTCACATTATTTCCCAGTACAACTTTTGGTGAAACAACTACGTTTTGGCCCAGGTTACAATTGTCACCCAACACAGCGCCACTCATTACGTGAGAAAAATGCCAGATTTTAGTTCCCTCACCTATTTGGCAATTTTCATCAACAATAGCACTGGAATGCACAAAGTAACTCATGTATATTTTTATTTCATTTGGTTAGTTCACAACGACATGTTCAAACGTTCCGGCGGTTAATTTATATTGGTGATATACTTTCTCAATTCCTTCCTGAAGGCCAATGGAGTATTTCCATCCTAATTGATTTATTTTGGCTACATCCATCAGCTTACGCATTGTTCCATCAGGCTTTTCTACATCAAATAAAATCTTTCCCTCATAACCTATAATTGCTTTTATCATCAAGGCGAGGTTTTCGATGTTTATATCTATTCCGCAACCCACATTTACGCAGCCCTTATCACTATAATGCTCCATTAAAAAGATACACGCATCAGCCATATCATCCACATGCAAAAATTCTCTCTGCGGTTTGCCGCTTCCCCATACAGTTACGGTGGGAGCATTTCTTTCCTTTGCTTCGTGAAACTTGCGCAGCAAAGCTGGCAGTACATGAGAGTTGCTGAGATCATAATTATCATTAGGACCATACAAATTGGTAGGCATGGCGCTTATAAAATTGCAGCCGTATTGTGCCCGGTAAGCATCGCACAACTTGATACCCGCAATTTTAGCAATGGCATAAGGCTCATTGGTTTCTTCTAAAGTTCCTGTTAATATATACTGCTCCTTTAGAGGCTGTGGTGCATTTTTAGGATAAATGCAACTGCTTCCTAAAAACAACATTTTTTCTACCGAATGCAAATATGCCGCATGAATAATATTGGCTTCTATCATCAGGTTGTCATAAATAAACTCAGCCCTGTAGGTATTGTTAGCTTGTATACCTCCCACTTTAGCCGCAGCCAAAAAAACATAGTCAGGTTTTTCCTTTTCAAAGAAATCGTTTACCGCTTGTTGGTTTCGCAGGTCTAGCTCTGCAGATGTTCTTAATACAAAAGTACTGAACCCTTTTGCCAGCAATGCCCGGTAAATAGCGGAACCTACCATGCCCTTATGCCCCGCAATGTAAATTTTAGCTGTCGGATTCATGGCTCAGGCAATTGTTTTATGGTAGCCATGCTCTTTTAAAAGCAATTGCATTTTCATTAAATGAATATCTGAGGCCACCATTTCCTGCACCAGCATCGGCAATGTGTATGATGGCTTCCAGCCTAATTTTGTATGGGCTTTAGTAGGATCGCCAATCAAAAGATCTACTTCTGTTGGGCGATAATAATGCTCGTCTACTGCAACCACCACTTTGCCAACAGGCACCTGGTAAGCGTCCTGCGAGCAGGCTGTTATTATGGCCGTTTCGGCCTTACCCTCTCCGGTAAACTCTACTGTAATACCTACTTCTGCAAAGGCCATTCGCACAAAGTCACGCACAGTGGTAGTTATACCGGTGGCAATAACAAAATCTTCGGGTATGTCTTGCTGCAATATCCGCCACATAGCTTCTACATAATCTTTTGCATGCCCCCAGTCTCTTTGCGCATTGAGGTTTCCGAGCCAAAGTTTATCTTTCAAACCCAAGGCAATTTCCGCAACGCCCCTTGTTATTTTGCGGGTTACAAAAGTTTCGCCCCTTAAGGGACTCTCATGGTTAAACAAAATACCATTGCAGGCAAACATTTTATAGGCCTCTCTATAATTTACGGTTATCCAGTAGGCATACATCTTAGCTACAGCATAAGGCGAGCGGGGATAAAATGGCGTTTTTTCAGTTTGAGGTACTTCCTGCACAAGGCCGTACAATTCCGAGGTGGACGCCTGGTAAATTCGAGTCTTGCTTTCTAGCTTTAGGATCCTGATGGCTTCTAACAAACGCAGCGTGCCTATACCATCTGTATTGGCAACGTACTCCGGGGTTTCAAAACTTACATGCACGTGGCTCATGGCGCCCAGGTTGTAAACCTCATCTGGCTGTACTTCCTGTATAATCCTGATAAGATTTGTGGAATCCGTCAGATCGCCGTAATGAAGTTTAAACCGCAAGTTCTTCTCGTGCGGATCCTGGTAAATATGATCAATGCGTTGTGTGTTAATTTGTGATGACCTTCTCTTAATACCATGCACTTCATATCCCTTGTTCAGCAACAGATCTGCCAGGTAAGCCCCATCCTGCCCGGTAATGCCTGTAATAAGTGCTTTTTTCATATGAATATTTGTGTAATCTCTTCTGGCTGTTATAAAGCGGAAGGTTGGCTTTAGGTAGTATGAATTCAGATACCACGCTTCGCTATGAACACTTCTCTACCTTTGAACGGGATTTTTTCGCTAACGGCTTGTTTAAAAGTGGGCAAAGCTACAAAAAAAGGCCATTAGCCTCCTAATATTTATGGTATGCCTGCATCAATTCTCTTTGGATACAAAGGGGTATAGAATCTGAAGGTAGGGCCGGGGCCGTCTAAAATATTTCCTTTCGTTTTGCAATGCCCTAATGCTTAGTTGTTACATTTGATTTGCTAGCTGGAAATGCCACTTGTTACGACAACTATATGCACCTCGAATACATCTTTTTTGTGATATACATACTGGGATGCTTCTATGTTTTCCCTCGGGTAGGTTTTATTAAACGGGCGGGCTTAACTCCAACAGAAGTGAGGCTTTTACTGGCATTCAAGCTCATTGTGGCGATAATCTGTAGTTTTTATTTTGCGGAAGTGTTGCCATATTCAGATAGCAAAACGTACAACATGGGTGGCCTTGAACAGTATCAATTACTGCTCAACAATCCTGGTTTGTTTTTTACCAATTCAGGTGCCGGCAGCGCAACATATGGGTTGGGTGGTGTATTTGATGCCTCCAATAGTTTTTGGGCCGACCTCCGGTTTACGATGTTATATAAAATAATTGCCCTTTTTAATTTAATTACGGCCGGCCACTTTTACCTAAACTCCCTCGTTTTTTCTTCCCTGCTTTTTTTTGGCCACATCGCATTCTATAGAATTTACAACGACTTGTATCCCGGCAATAAGATCATCGTTGTAATGTTGTGTTTTTTACTGCCCTCTGTTTTAACGTATACCGCCTGCGTACACAAAGATGGGCTTGTGTTTTTTTTTATAGGGCTTATTAGTTTTATTTTTTACTCATACCTCCAGCACAAAAAAAGGTTTTCGTTTACGATATCACTCGTCTTTATCTGTAGTATGCTCGGCATTTTTGTATTCAGAAATTACGTACTGCTAGCGCTGCTACCCGCCATGTTTACGGCCTGGCTTTGCTCTAAACGCTCGTTTAGTCGCTGGTTGATTACCGGTGTAAGCTATATTGCTTATGCTGTTATTTTTTTCCTGGCACAGCATGTCTACCCGTCGCTCCACTTTGCCGATGCCGTTGTTAAAAGACGGGGCGAATTTGCGGCTGCCGGGCCAGGCAGCACAGATCTTGGCATGCAGGCATTGTACCCCACTGCCAGCAGCTTTTTGGTGAATACACCGCATGCAGTAAATCATGTACTTTTTAGACCCTACTTATGGGAATTTTCCGGGCTAGGCGTTTTACTGGCGGCATTGGAGTTAGCCTGTTACCAGAGCATAACGTTGCTTTTTATTTTTTTCAGGCGAAGGCAGTATCCTGTGCTGAGCAACTACAACCTATATGCATTGGCTTTCTTTGCCACAATGGTGCTCATCATTGGTTATACGATTCCAAACGTGGGGGCCATTGTGCGATACCGCGGCCTGATCTGGATCTTTGTACTGGTGCCAATGGTTTGTGGTATCGATTGGGCACGGCTCGCCTTTTGGCAAAAAAAGCAACGTTGACCGGGCACGGTTACCTGCCCGGTCAATAAGCCTACAGTGGGAATTTCTCAGCTTAACCTGTGCATTTTGCATGCTGAGCCTCTTACTCTAACAGCAAATCTTATCTTTGCCGGCTATGCATTACGCTTCGGTAGAAAACCTTACAAAGTCATTTGGAATAAGAACACTTTTCAAAAACATTACCATCAATATTGAGGAAGGAGACAAAATTGCCCTGGTTGCCCGCAATGGCAGCGGCAAAAGTACCCTCATGAAAATAATTGCCGGTATGGACACTGCCGACAGTGGAACCACCTGGGTACACAAAGATGTGAATACGGTGATGCTGCAGCAGGACAATGATTTTGATGGCAACAAAACCATATGGGATAATATTCTCCGGCTGGATAATCCCGTAGTGAAAGTGGTGAAGGAATATGAACAATTTTTAGAAGAAGGTTCGGAAGATCATGATCACCTGGGTGAATTAATGAGCCGCCTTGACGATCTAAATGCCTGGAGTTTTGAGAGCGATCTGAAACAGATCCTTGGAAAACTCAACATTCATCACCTGAACGAAAAAGTGGGCAACCTGAGTGGTGGACAAAAGAAAAGAGTGGCGCTGGCGCAGGCGCTTATTGAGGCCTATCTCTACGAAGGTCGATGCCTGTTGATAATGGATGAGCCGACCAACCATTTAGATGTAAGCATGATTGAGTGGCTGGAAGAATACCTAAGTGCGGCAAAAGTTACGCTGCTGTTGGTAACGCATGATCGCTATTTTCTCGATGCGGTGAGCAATGAGATCATCGAAATAGACGATGAAAAAGTATTTGTTTACAAAGGTGATTACGATTATTTCCTGGAACAAAAAGCTTTGAGACAGGAAGTGCAGCAGAGTGAATTGCAAAAAGATAAAAATATTTTTCGCAAAGAACTGGAGTGGATGCGCAAGCAGCCAAAAGCCCGGACTACCAAAAGCAAGAGCCGCCAGGATGCTTTTACGGAAGTAGAAGACCGGGTAAAACAACAAAAGGATGTAGCGGAAGTGAGCCTTCAAATGAAGATGACAAGGCTTGGTGGAAAGATCTTAGAATTGAAGAAAGTAAACAAAGCCTGGGGCGACCTTGTGATCATGAAAGGGTTTGACTACACTTTTAAAAGAGGAGAACGAATTGGCGTGGTTGGTAAGAATGGTGTAGGAAAATCAACTTTTTTAAAAATCGCTTTGCAGCAGGAGCTACCGGATAGTGGTAAGATAAACCATGGAGATACCGTTGTGTTCGGCAACTTTAGCCAGGATGGATTGATATATAAAGAAGACAAACGTGCCATTGAATATGTAAAAGACATGGCTGAATATTTTCCACTGGCTGATGGCACCAAGCTTTCTGCCAGCCTGTTTATGGAAAAATTTGGCTTCACCTCTGAGCAGCAATACACTCCTCTTAGCAAACTTAGTGGTGGCGAAAAGCGCAGGCTGCATCTTATGAGTGTGCTTTTCCTCAATCCTAACTTTTTAGTGTTGGATGAGCCTACCAATGATCTTGACCTGCAAACGCTCCGCACACTGGAAGAATTTTTATTAGACTACCCGGGTTGTATTCTTATCGTTAGCCATGATCGTTATTTTATGGATCGCATGGTAGACCACCTTTTTGCTTTTGAAGGCAATGGTGTGATAAGAGATTACCCTGGCAACTACACACAGTACCGGGAGGCTGTAACAAAGGGTACATTGCAAGAAAACGATCAGCAGATTATGAAGTCTATGCCGGAGGAAGGGAAGAAATCAGTCGACGGTTCGCAGTTGGCAGGTGGCAGCAAGCAAGGGGCAGAACCTCAAAAAAAATTGTCGTTCAAAGAAAAGTTTGAACTAGAAACTTTAGAAAAAGATATGCCTTCACTCCAGGAAGAGAAGAAAAAGCTGGAAGAGAAAATGAACGGCAACCTGCCTTATGATGAGTTACAAAAAGCTTCGGACCGTGTCAGCGCAATAATTGCAGCATTAGATGAAAAGGAAATGAGGTGGTTGGAATTGAGTGAGAGAAACTAATTAATAGTTCTTCATCGTTAATTAGCCTCTTTTGTGAACAATGACTTTTAAAGTCTGTCTTTCCTGAGATATATTTATTATTGATGATGTTGTAAATTTGGGAAAATAGAATTTTTATGAGCAAGCAAGACTTGAAAGATGAGCTGCATAAACTCATTGATAGTACAGAAGATGAAAACCTTTTAAACATACTTAGGGAAGACTTACTGGCCTATGGCAAAAATCGTAAGGAAGTTGATGATTTGTTGGATTTAAGTGAAGAAGATCGAGCTGAATTGGTGCAATTATCTAGCGAGGACCCTGAAAAAAATACCATAAGCGAAGAAACTTTTCAAAAACATATAGCCAAATGGCGAATCAGGTTATCTACAAAAAAAGATTTGTAAATAAATTAGATAAACTTTTGGAATATCTGGAAAAAGAATGGCCTGCAAAAACAGCCAGCCATTTTCTAGACAATTTAGACAATACTATTAATGCTATAAAAATCAACCCACATATTGGTATTAAAACCAAACTTTACAACACAAGAGGTATATTAATTACCAAACACAACAAGTTATATTACAGGGTTGATAAAGATAAGATTGTTGTCTTAAACATGATCGACACAAGGCGAAACCCACAAAACAACCCATTTACAAAAAACAAATAGACTAATGCAACATGAATTTGTTGTTTGTGTTCCCATGGTTGCTTCATGATAGCTGCCAAGTCCATTGATTACCTCACACATTCCAAAATTTTTCTCAGCAATTCATTCTCATCGCACTTTTTAAATCCAAGACGAACGATGACTAATTTTTTTGAAGGGATGACAAAAACATTTTGACCGGCATAACCACCTGCGTAAAACATATCTGCCGGGGCTGCAGGAAATTTTCTTTGTGAAGGATCTTCTTTATTGAATCCATTCAGCCAAAACTGGTAACCGTATTGTTGCAGTCTGTCTGCTGCAAACGGTGCTACGGTTTGTTTTACCCAATCATTGCTGAACAACTGTTGGCCATTTACCATCCCATTGTTGTAGTACAGTAAACCAAACTTTGCCCAATCCCGGGCTGTGGCAAACACATACGAAGATCCGACCGTGGTGCCGCTTGCATCTTGCTCCATCACCGCAGTGTGCATTCCAATCTTACGAAACAGGGAGTCATAAATAAATGAATAATAGTTTTGGTCGCCAACCATCTGCCTTACGATCCTGCTTAGAATATTCGCATTGCCACTGCTGTAATAGAATTCACTTCCCGGAGCAACTTTTATGGGTCGACTAGCGGCGTAAGCCGCCATATCAGCTTTATTAAAAAGCATTCTCGTTGCATCGCTGTATTTAGCATAGTTCTCTTCAAAGTCGAGTCCGCTGGTTTGTTGCAATAAGTGCCGCAGGGTAATGCCATGTCTCTTATCTTTTTCATTGCCCCACTCTGGCACAGGCGCTGGCTTGTTTAAATCCAATTTGCCTTGCTTTACCAATAAACCTATGAGCGCACTGGTTACACTTTTAGCCATAGACCAACCGAGCATGCGGGAGTTTCTATCAAAGCCGGGTGCATATTGCTCTGCCAGCAATTTGCCATCGTACAACACCACTACTGCCCTTGCTTCATGCTGACCTTCTTCATTCACTGCATTCACATGCGCTTTTATGACCTCGCTCAAGTTAGCAACATCAAGATTAGAATCTGCTATGGTAAAATTTTGAATAGCAGTGTCTGTCTGCGTTACTACAACTGCTGGTGCTACCTGCTTTCTGATAGCATCTTCTGAAAGTTCAATTACCAATGTGCAACCCAACCCTTCCCGATAAAAAGCTTTCTTTTTTGCCATTCCAAAAACAGTTGCTGTTACAGATTTTTTGTCCACGTCTACCTCGTAGTCTGCAAGTGATAAAGGAAAGTCGCCTAGTTCCTCTGCGGCAACGGACGAGTCTGGCCTGCCAGCTACAAAAACGCAAGAGCACATGTTTTTGGCCGTAAACCCACTCATGATAGGAAAAGAAAACCATGCATAGCGAATACCCAACACCAGGCCAGTAAACATTAAAACGTATAAAATAAACTTCCACGGTTTCATATCTGCTTTATTTTTTTTCAACAAAATTGCTTGCCCAATATCCTTGCACATGCTACCAAAATTTGTAATCAATTTTATCACTAACTATTTATAACGACTGCTAAGCAAATATTCATAGGCCATTGCAGGTATAAATTATTACAGTTCAGCAGCGGCCTTGCAAGAAACTGCATGAAATGGCAAATAACAAATTCTATCTAACTTCAAAGCCTCAAATATACCTTGTAAGCCAACTTGTCCGCATGAACCAACGCTTTTATTCCCTGGATGTTTTTAGAGGAGCCACAGTAGCTCTTATGATTTTGGTAAACAACCCCGGTAGCTGGGGCCATATATTTCCGCCGCTGGCACATGCGAGCTGGCATGGTTGCACACCCACCGATTTGGTTTTTCCTTTCTTTCTATTTGCTGTTGGCAATGCCATGGCCTTTGTGTTACCAAGGCTGGAAGCCAAAAATATTTTTTGGAAAAAGGTACTGAAACGCAGTCTGCTCATTTTTTTAATAGGCATGTTTCTCAACTGGTTTCCTTTTATTAAATATGATGCTGATGGACATTTAGTAGCGAAACCCTTTGAAACATTACGAATATTTGGCGTGTTACAGCGTATAGCGGTGAGCTATCTTTTTGCTGCCATCCTCATCCATATTTTTAAACTTAAAGGGGCCTTTGTAGCCGCTTCATTCCTGCTTTTATTATATTGGTTTTTTTGCGTGGCACTCAACCCCTCAGCCCCTTTCAGCCTCTCCGGCTGGTTTGGAACCAGCATAGATATTAAGCTCCTCGGCGCTAAACATATATACCAGGGCGAAGGGCGACCGTTCGATCCCGAAGGCATCATGAGTAGCATAGGCGCTATTGTGCAAGTGATGTTTGGTTATTTTGTTGGGCACTACATTCTCACTAAAGGCAAAACTGCCGAGATGCTCAATGGATTATTTGTGGCAGGAGCGGTGTTGATTTTTACCGGCTTTATGTGGGATATGGTATTTCCCATCAACAAAAAAATATGGACCAGCAGTTATACGATCTATACAACAGGACTAGCCCTTGTCGTTTTGTCGGTGCTGATTTATTTAATAGAATTTAAAAAATCTACCGGCGGCTGGAGTAGGTTCTTTGATGTGTTTGGCAAAAATGCCTTGTTTATTTTTGCTTTGAGTGCGCTGCTACCAAGAGCCCTTGCCCTCATCCGCATACCCAATGGGTTTACCGCTGATAACAAGGCAAAGTATCTCACGCCTTTCGCATGGTTTTATGAAAATGTGTGTAAGCCGGTATTGCCGGCTGACCTCCGCATTGGTTCCCTTTTGTATGCGCTCTGTTTTATTGCCATGATGTGGTTTTTTGCATGGCTACTCCATCGCAAAAAAATTTACATCAAAGTGTAACTGGGTTTACGTGGCTAATCGTGTAATTCGTGGTAAAATTCTTTTCTTCGCCCGGGGTAAGAGACAAAAGACCCATTTCATTATTGAAAGCATCGGGCGCAGCACTCAAATTTTCTATGGCAATACTCTGGCGATGCAAAGGAGTATAAATTTGCAGGTAAGGATAGCTTGCATCCGGTCTTATTTCTACCTGCAGTTTTGCAGTAAGGTCTCTAAACACAACCATCGGTTGGCACTCTGCAAAATTTACCGTGAAACAATTATCAAAAAATTGATTACCAATTACTTTTAAAGAGCCAAAGTCCTGGTAGGGCAGCAGCTTGCCTGTTGGTATAAGTTCCTCATCAAACTCCAACATTTCTTTGCTTTGAAATTCAAGCTGGCAGTCATCAATCGGTTTGCCGAAAGTAAAATACGGGTGCCAGCCATCTGCTACCGGAATTAGCCCTGCATCTGTATTAATGATGCTTGTGAGAATGCTGAGGCTATTGTTGGGTCGCAGCTCGTACCTTACTTTACAGTCGAACGAAAAGGGGTAGCCGGCATCGGAGCCTCTGTAGTAATGAATCATTTCAACCATGGCCATTTCTTCTCCTGCCTGTTCATTGGTTACTTCAAAATTGGCGTCATATATCAACCCATGAATAGCGTGCCGGCCCAGGTAAAATTTTTTTACATGGTAATCGTTTTTGCCATAATGATATCGGCCCTCATTTAGCCTGCACACAAAAGGGGCAAGCTTTGCACCTTTGAATCCTCCCGTCTCGAATGCGATACCGAAATTTTCCTGGCTGCCAAAACTGTCTATGCAGTTGAGCATACCATCGGGGGTTTGCACGGCAAAACCATGCAAAATTGCACCGCAGGCCGGCGCCACAGCTACCTGTGTATTGTTGGTTTCGTCCGTTAGTAGCAGTAACTCTATCTCTTGTTGCACGTATTTTGAAATTGAAAACATACCAATTATTTTATGGCTGATAAAAGAGAATAATGTGAACTGCCTAATCATTGTTCATTTGCAAACAAGTGACTTAGCATCCGAGTAGTCAAGCCTTGTGTCATAACTCTGCTGCATCCCACCAAAAACCATGCTTGCCTGCGGCAGGGATAATTATGAGCGTCGAAACGCATGAAGGGGGTTTACCTTCCGCTGTAGTGTACATTGGTAATTCTTGGTAGCTACAATTAGTAACACCGTTTGTTTTTATAAATATATACCTTAGCAAAACCATTAACAATTTCTGCAAAATCTCCGGAGTATAATCATGCACCTGCCCACAACTAATTCTTTTATCCGGATTGTTGCCCTATTGGTACATGCGTTGCTCAACTTCATTGTCGTTTCTGCTGTACTTAATTATGATATTAGCGCCCGCTGGGTAAGCTTCTTTTTATTTATCTTATTGTGTTTTACACTGTTCGCACTATTTGTGTTTCATTTATTCACATTCATTCGTTTTATTAAATCTACTTCCACATGATTTCTCTTTTAATTTTCCTGCTTGCGTTTCTAATTGCTGCTACTTTCTTGGGTGTATTTAGGAAAATCAATTATAGTAGTGCCAACAATAGCTTCAGGTTTTCAGGCGTCCTCCGCATCCTTGGCGCTGTAATAATTGCCATCATACTGGTGGCAGTAAACCCGGTAAATGTGGAGCGTATTGATGCAGGGCACGTGGGGATTAAAGTAAGCAACGTAGGAGACAACCGGGGTGTAGGCAGAACGGAGTATGTAACCGGGTGGGTATTTTACAATTCATGGATATCCCGCATTTACGAATTTCCTATTCACCAACAACACATAGATTATGAAGCTGCTGATATTGTTACAAGAGGTGGTTTTAGGGCAACCATCAAGCCTTCGTTTAACTATTCTATCAATGCAGGCAATGTGGCAGATATGTTTCAGAATTTACGGGTAGGTGTAAAAGATATGGAGCAGGGCTGGCTAAAAAACGCCATCGTAGGTTCTGTAAACGATGTGGCCAACCGGTATACGGTAGATTCTATTTTTAATCACAGAGAAGAGTTTGAATCGGACATTGTAAAGGAATGTAATAAAAGAGTGTCTAAATGGTTTAATGTGTCTCAGCTTAGAACCAACATTATTCCGCCACAGGAAATTTCAGAATCGATTGTAGCCAAGACCCGTGCTATTCAAGAAGTGCAGGTAGCCGAAAACCGTCGCCAGGTGGCAGTTGCAGATGCAGAGAGAAAAATTGCTGAAGCAAGGGGCGATTCGGCACAAGCCGTAATACAGGCTGCTGGCCGTGCTGAAGCCATTAAAAAAGAACAAACTTCTTTAACCCCCTTATACATCGATTATATAAAAGTGCAAAAATGGAGCGGTCAGGTGCCTACTACTGTTGCAGGAGGCAACAGCGGTTTCATTATGCAGTTGCCTAAAGACGCAAAAGATAATTAGCATGCGCTGACGATTGGCAGACGATCTTTATTTTGTTGCAAAATTAGATTTGGCCTTGTCTTATCAATGAGCGTAAAATTGGTTACTTTCAGTGCTGATTGATTGCCATGTCTATTTTCCAAAAAAATAACTCCGATATTAAAATAAGTGAGTTACAGTACCAGGTTGCTGTATACGAGGATGAGACTGCCTATAAATCTTTATTTTTCTGTCTCTTTCCATCTCTTCAAAATTTTGCCTTTTCAATTTCCCGGTCCAGAGTGTTATCAGAAGAAATTGCCTCTGACCTTTTGCTGGATGTATGGACCCGCCGTAAAAAATTACTAGAAATCGAAAACCTTAAACTATATCTCTTTGTAGGCGCTAAACATGCTGCCCTCCGTAAATTGAAACAAGAAAACAGGTACTCCCGTTTTTCTCTGGATGATGTAGAAGTCGAGTTTATTTCAGAATATATTAATCCGGATGTTTCTGCAGAACTTCATGAGTTGCAGGAGAAAATAGCGAAGGCTGTAAAACAACTTCCCCCTTCCTGCCAGCTAATTTATAAACTGGCCAAAGAAGACCGTTTGAAATACAAAGAAATAGCCCAACTCCTTGATTTGAGCGTAAAAACAATTGACCACCAGCTTTCCATCGCCCTTAAAAAAATCTCCTCAGCACTTCACTACCCCAATCCAAAAAAAAATGATTGCTGAGTTAGGGGAATTTTAATCCAATGCACTCCTTGGTTTACGAATGATCAACGACCGCATTTGGATATTACTTGCCCGGCAACTTTCCGGTGAGGCATCTCTTACCGAGCTGGAGGAATTAGAGCAGCTAAAAAACTCCTCTCCAAACACACAGAAAAGTGTGGAGGAAGTGGGGGACTGGTGGTCACACAACGAGGTTCCCGACACTGAATTTTTAGAAGCAACCTACCTGGCTCACCTGGAACGAATGAAAGACAAAGGTTTTTATTTGAATGAAGGTGAAACAAAGCTGGAACAGGAAATTCCAGCGGAGGACAACCCTCTCTCAGCAAATGATTTTAGGAACAACTTTAAAGTAAAAAGGATTGTTGTATCAGCAATTGTAGTGGCTACCCTGGCGTTATCCTGGTTTTTTTTGAAGCCAGAAAAAAACCCAACTGTTGTGGCTGCCAGCTCCAAGCCGGCTGAGGTATCTACCAGAAATGGAACCCGTTCTAAAATACTATTGCCAGACGGCACCAATGTGTGGCTCAATTCTGGAAGCAAAATAACCTATAACAAAGACATTGATACAAACGTTGTACGGGAAGTATACCTTACCGGAGAAGCTTTTTTCGACGTTGTAAAAAATCCAAAACGTCCTTTTATTATTCATACCGCCAATATGGATGTAAAAGTGTTGGGTACTCGTTTTAATGTAAAGGCATACGCAGAAGACAAAACTTCAGAGACAAGTCTTATAAAGGGGAGTGTGGAAGTATATCTTAAAAACGACCCGGGTCGTAAATATCTTTTAAAGCCTAATCAAAAACTCGTTCTATCAAATAATTTATCTGCCCAGGCAGCTAAAGCGGCTGCACCTGTTGCCTTACAAGTGGGCACTGCCAACCCTGTAGAAATCAAACCGCTCACCTACCTGGGTGGCAGCGAAACGGATGTGGAATCTAGCTGGACCAAAAATCTGCTTTCCTTTGAAGATGAAGCTTTCATTGAAGTTGCAAAGAAGTTGGAAAGATGGTACGACGTGAGTTTTGTGTTTAAAAACAAAACATGGGAACAACAGTTTTTAAACGGCTCGTTTGAAAAGGAAAGCCTTGAGCAGGCTTTGAAAGCCTTGCAATACTCCACGGGGTTTAACTATAAAATAGAAGGAAAAACAATATTCATTTTTTAACCCTTTAAATTAAACGACACATGCTCATCACTAAAGCGGAGTCTGGTTAAACCCTGACAAACTTCGATTTAACGGCCACCCCCGTTACGTTGGCAAATTTTTTTGGTGCCGATGTGCAATTTTCTGGAAACATTATCGGCTCCCATAAACTACCAAAATATAAACATATGAAAAAAGATTTTTCGACTGCCTGGGGCTTTACAGCCCTCAAAAAGCCTCTAAAAATTATGAAACTAACGCTGCTTCTTATTTTGATTTGCTCATTTCACGGCTTTGCCGGAGTGAATGGCCAAACAGTTACCCTTAAGGCTGACGGTAAAGAAATAGCTAAAGTGCTTACCGCTATTGAAAAACAAGGAAACTTTAGGTTTGTATACAATAGCCGTTTAAAGGATCTTAAACAAAAGGTATCTGTGGCCTTTACCAATGCTGCCATACAAGATGTTTTGCAAAAGCTTTTTGAAAATACAAGCCTTACCTATGTGCAACTAGAAAATAACCTGGTGGCTATCCGTTCCTCGAGCGAGAATGAAGCCGACATCCGGGTGACCGGGAAGATAACCAACAGCAACGGGGAGGGAGTTCCCGGCGTGACGGTCCGCATAAAAGGTTCTACCGGGGGAACATCTACCGGTGCAGACGGCTCCTATGCATTAACTGTTGCAGAGGATGCTACCCTCGTGTTTTCTTCAGTAGGATATGAAGATGCCGAGCTACAGGTAAATGGCAGAACCACCATCGACCTTGTTCTTAAAAGTTCTGTGCAACTGATAGACCAGGTTGTAGTGGTAGGATATGGAACTGCGAGGCGCAAAGATTTAACTGGCTCCGTAGCATCTGTAACCGGTGCAGAACTTGCCAAGCAACCTGTACTTACAGCAACACAGGCGGTACAAGGTAAGGTTGCAGGTGTGCAGGTAATTTCAAGCGGAGATCCAAATGCACTGCCAATCATCCGCATTCGGGGTACTGGCACTATGCTAGGTGGAGCTAATCCATTGTATGTTGTTGATGGTGTAATTAACGACGATATCAGAAATATTAACTCTGCAGATATTGTAAGCCTTGATGTATTAAAAGATGCATCAGCCACCGCCATTTATGGGATGAGGGCTGCTAATGGAGTCATCCTCATCACCACAAAAAAAGGCCGCCCGGGTAAAATGCTCATCAACTATGATGGCACACTAGGGGTAAAAGAAGCCTCCCGTTTAGTGAACATGGCGGGCGCCAATCAATATGCCGGCTATGTAAATGAAGCGAGCGTATTTTATGGCACCGGAGATAGCCTTGTAACGCAGGCAACATTGCAAAATGGCGGCAACACAGATTGGTATGATGAAATTTTAAAGACCGGCTTTTTCCAAAACCATAATCTTTCTTTATCGGGAGGTAGTGATAAAATCAACTATTTCTTTAGCGCAGGATACCTAAACGATGAAGGCATTATACGTACCAACAGCTTCAATCGTTTCACACTCAGAAATAACAACGACTATAAAATCTCCAACAAATTAAAATTATCTACACTTATTTCTTACAGTAGGTCAGATGTAAGAGACGTAGACCTTGGTGCCTTTAACGTTGCCTATCGTGCTGCACCCTATGTAATTGCTAAGCGGGACGGCAAATACGGCAATACTTCATTGTCTAACAATGTGGGCAACCCCATTCTTGATCAGGATAAAAACGTTAACAATGGAAATGGAGATCGTTTCCAGGGAAATATAGTGGGCGAGTTTAAACCAGTAACCTGGCTGACGTTACGATCTAGTTTTGGCGTAGACAAAAACAATTTCAGAAGCTTGATTTATGGTTTTAAATATGCAAACTCAGGCCCCGATAATGTATTCTTAACCTCCGGCAGCAACCAGGTAAGGAACAACAGTAGCTTATCTATTGGCGAGAGCCAGGGCAACCGTTGGGTTTGGGACAACACCGCAACCATCGTCAAAAAGTTTGGGGAGCACAATTTTAATTTACTGGTAGGTACCACTGCCGAAGAAATAAAGGTGAACGGCTTAGGTGGCCGGAGACTTGATGTTCCTGAAGATGAGGACCAATGGTATCTGAATGCTGGCTCTACCCTTGGCGCTACCAATTTTAGCGAAGGAGATAAGTCAACACGTAACTCCTATCTCTCAAGGCTGAACTATAATTACCAGGACAAATATTTTTTAACCGCAACCGGAAGGTATGATGGTACATCTCGTTTACCAGAAGACAACAGGTGGGGTTTCTTCCCATCAGTAGGAGCGGGCTGGGCTATTACCAGTGAAAAATTTATGGATGCACAAAAAACTTTCGATAATCTTAAACTGCGGGTGAGTTATGGTAAAGTAGGAAACGATGGTATACCGAGCAATGCATTTATCGCATTAGCTACTACCAACCTACCCTATTTCTTTAACGGCGCAGAGGTTTTAAATTTCAGGTTGGAGCAGTTATCTGACGCACAAATCGTTTGGGAGGTAACAAGGGAAGTTAATCTTGGTCTGGACTTCAGCTTGTTAAAAAACAAGTTATCAGGTACAATTGATGTGTATGACAGAAAAACTTCGGACGCTTTGGTTAGAATTAAAACACCTTCTATTTTGGGTGACGACGAATACATAACCAATGCTGCTACTTTTACCAACAAAGGAGTAGAACTCGGTTTGAACTGGCAGGATAATATTAGTACAGATTGGAAGTACAACATTGGCGGTAACATAGCATACAATAAAAACAGAGTAGAGAACCTTAACGGCGGCCAGGCAATACCAGACGGAAACGTAGGAGGCCAGGGTACTACTACCTTGTCTGACAATGGGCAGCCAATTGGAAGTTTTTATTTACTGGAAGTTGATGGCATTTTTCAAAACGATGCAGAAATTGCTTCCTCAGCCCAACCCGGGGCAAAACCTGGTGACCTAAGGTATAGGGATGTAAATGGTGATAAGGCCATAAATGCACAGGACAGGGTTTTCCAGGGATCGTACCAACCTAAAGTTACCTACGGTATTAATGGAGGACTTAATTATAAAACTTTCGACCTTTCTATAGGTGGATATGGCACAGGAGGAGGCAAAATCTACAATGGCAAAAAAGCTGCCCGTGGCGATTTCAGAGATAATATTGAAACCAAAGTTGCTAACAATCGCTGGACTCCCAACAATACCAACACTTCAATACCGAGGGCCAATTTGAATGAGTTGCCTGCTTCTACATACTTTTTAGAAAAAGGTGACTTCTTTAGAATCAACAACCTTACCCTTGGTTATACGTTACCAACAGGTAGCCTTAGCACACTCAAAATGCAGAGCGTTAGGGTATATGCAACGGTTCAGAACCTTGCCACTTTTACCAACTACTCTGGCTTCACACCAGAAATTAGCAGTGGTTCTACATTGGCCGGTGGCATTGAGTCCTCTATTTACCCTACTACCCGCACTTTTGCCTTTGGTGTTAATGTGGGTTTTTAAATTGTTAACCTTTAATTACTAAAAATGAAAAATAAACATATAATCATTGCTTCTACCCTGGCCATTGCGATGCTGGGCACTGGTTGTAAAAAAGATTTTCTGGATGTAGACCCACAGGGCCAAATTACCGAAGTGCTTGCCCTCACAGATCCTGAAGCGGCCGGCAAATTGGTCGGTGGCGTGTACAACACCCTTTATTTTGGAGGCTTCGGAAGAACAACAGTGGGGTTTTTATGGGCTGTTACCAACGATGTAGCCAGTGATGATGCTGACAAAGGAAGTTCTCCCGGAGATTTTTCCCCACTGGGCGAAATAGACAACTATACCCATACTGCCGGCAACTTTATATTTGATAATATATGGAGTGGACATTTTAGTGGTATTGTAAGTGCCAACAAAGCCATCAATGTTCTCAATAAGAGCACCATTGAAACAGGCGCAAAAAATCGCCTGATAGGTGAAGCAAGATTCTTACGTGGTCTCTATTATTTTAACCTCGTTCGCTTTTTTGGCGGTGTTCCCAAAATAACTATTGTGCCATTGCCTAGCGAAGGGAACAGCGATGCTTTAAACACCAGGGTTACTGCCGCAGAAATTTATACGGTTATTATAGAAGACCTCCAGTTTGCAGTAGACAATCTTCCACTCAAGGGTGATGCAACTACCCAGGTAGGCCGGGCCAATAAAGCTGCTGCGCAGTCTTTTCTTGCTAAAGTGTACCTCTATCAAAAAAACTGGGCCAAGGTGTTGGAATTAACCAATGCTGTGATTACTTCTGGCAGGTATTCTTTGGTTAGCGATTACAACTTCATTTTTAGAGAAAGAGCTGTAGGCGGCCAGGGAGGAAATAACAGCAGTGAGTCTGTGTTTGAGGTACAGACCGGCGTAAATGCAGGCGAAAATGCAGTAAGCCCTTTGTATAGCAATGGGCAAGGTGCAAGATCTAAAGGCGGATGGAACGATTTAGGTTTTGGCTTTAACAGCCCTACCACAGATTTGGCAGGCTCGTACGAAGCCGGCGACACAAGGAGAAATGCTACGATCATTTTTATTAACCCAACCGTAGGTGGTGGTAGTAATACCGGTACAATTTTGTGGGATGGCTTTCGAATTCCAACACAAGATTCGGTGGAAAATACCAGGTACAGTTACAAACCTTACCACAGTGCTATTGCAGAGTCTCCACAGGTTACCAATAATAAGGATACCAAACCAAAAAACCTTCGCCTGATGCGGTATGCCGAAGTGTTATTGATGTATGCAGAAGCTGCAACAATGCTTGGTAATGCTGATGGTGTAAATAAATTGAACCAGGTGAGAAGCAGGTCTAATCTATTGCCCACCACTTTATCTCAGCAGAATGTTTGGAAAGAAAGAAGGTCGGAGCTGGCGATGGAACACGACAGATTTTTTGACCTGGTTCGCCAGGGCAGGGCGGGCACCGTCTTAAGAGCACATGGCAAACCATTTGTAGATGGCAAGCATGAACTATTTCCAATACCCCAGGCCCAAAGGGACCTTAGCGGCGGGAGGCTTACACAAAATAATGGCTATCAATAATCAACTTAAAAAATAATATCATGAACAATTTTCTCAAAAACAGATCATTTATTGTGGCATCCCTGGCAGTCGGCCTTGCGATATCGGGCTGCACAAAAGTGGAAAAAGACGATAATTTTACAAAGGGTGATGCTCCCCCGGTTGCGGGCGGTTTTACTAATTCTTCTGAAATAGCGCCTACGAATTTGGTGGCCCATTTTCCTTTTGACGGTAACATAACAGACGCAAAGAATGGCGTTACAGGTGGTGTTGCCAACGGTACCAGCAGTTTCGTTACCGGCAGAAAAGGGATGGCTTACAAAGGCTCATCCAACGCTTTTATTAATTATGCCAACCCAGGCCCGGTAGCAGGCTTAACCAGCTTTACCATAACCATGTGGGTAAACACGAACCGCCATGACGGTGGTGCTATGGGGCTTTTTGCATTGGCAAAACAGGATGGATCTTTTTGGGGCAACTTCTTTTTATTTATCGAAGGGCAAAACCCTGCTACTCCGCAGGAGATGTTCATGAAACTGCACTTTGAAAAAAACAACGCTCCCTTTGTAGAACATTGGATAGAACCAAATGGCGATTTCAGAGCAAAAGACATGTACGGAGCATGGAGACACATTGCGTGGACCTACGATGCAGCTACTTCCAAAGTTGGCTGGTTCATAAACGGTCAGAAAAAAGCCCTTCCGCCCGGATCTGACACACGTGTGGCTGATGGTACCGGTACGCCATTAGGTGCCTTGAACTTTAAAAATGCAACCAAATTCATCATTGGAGGCTTTCAAAATAATGCAGGCGCCCCTTTTAACAGCCCGGAACCCTGGATGCTGAATTACACCGGCCTGATGGATGAATTCAGAATTTACAATAAGGCACTTTCTGAAATTGAGATCAGCGCTATACAGGTTTTAGAGCGCCAGGGCAGATAAACAATTGCTAAAAGGTCATTTCATATTGAGAGGTTGCACGGCATAACATACATTGCAATGCAACCTCTTTTTT
>JAYTBG010000285.1:0-19764 GCA_043737055.1 Chitinophagaceae bacterium
AAGGTTCAATGCTGCAGTGCCCGCTGCCTGGCTGGCAAAATTAAATTCGAGAGTTTGCCAGCCGCTAGCAGTAGTAACCGTGGCTTCTGTTTCTACAGAACGGGTACCATCATTTTTATCTTCTACTTTCAATCGTACCTGGATACCTGCATGTGGAGCAACGGAGTATTATCTTTTCACTCCCTTGTACCACTAATCCCTGCCCGGGACAAGAGTTTTGGAGATGTGTGGGATATCATCTCTTTTAACAAGGAGCTGTTTTTTCGCTCTACAAATAAAATATTTAAACTGCGCAACAACGCCGTCATGACTTTTAACCCCGCTGCAGAATGGTTTTTTATGGCTGCCTGCAACGGAAAGCTCTATGCACAGGATAATCATCTTGGATTGCATGTTTACGATAATAATAGCTGGCTTGCAATGGCCCCTGGTGACCTGCCCAGTAGCAGTACAATAACCGGGATGTTGGGGGTAGGACCTGACAGCGTCATCATCACTACCTTGAAGCACGGACTATATCGCCTGGGAAACCTCGGTGTAAAAAAATTGCCAAAGAGCAATAGTTTTTTCTTTGAAGCTGAGAGAATTTATGCCGCCACCACGGTAAACAAGGACTGGATAGCGCTTGCTACCAGCAACAGCGGGATTTATATTACCGATCTCAATGGAAACATCATTCAAAGTTTCTCGGTAAAGGAAGGGTTGCAAAACAACAATGTACTGAGCATTTTGCTAGATAAGCAGAGTAACCTATGGCTAGGGTTGGATAATGGTGTAGACCTGGTGACTTATAATACTGCCATCAAGCAAATAAGCCCCAGTCCCAAGAACGGATCGGGCTACACAGCCTTGATTAGTGATATCAAACTTTTTATGGGCACGTCTAATGGCTTATTCAGTGTACCCTTGCAACGCTCGCAAGATCTAAGCTTTAGTAAGGGAGAGTTTCTGCCTGTTATTAATACAAAAGGGCAAACATGGGGACTTGCTGAGATAAACAAACAATTGCTTCTTGGGCATCACGAGGGAGCATTTATCATAAAAAATAATATTGCTCAACTTCTGTCTGCAACGCCGGGTTTCTGGAATTTCCTGGAATTGAACTATGGTGCCACTAATAAAATGCTTGCAGGACATTATAAAGGACTTCGTTTTTTTGACACTAAAAGTGAAACATTTGTGCCCAACAATGGGATCCCCGGTTTCGATGAGTCTTGCAGGTTTGTGGCCATAGACAAAGACCGCAATATCTGGGTTTCGCACCCTTATCATGGGCTGTATAAACTTGGGAGAAAACCGGATGGTTCCTATGCCGTGCAGACCTATTCCGATAAAGCCGGACTTCCATCAACTTTAAACAACCACGTTTATAAAATAAAAAATGAGGTGGTGATTGCAACAGAAAAAGGGATTTATCAATACGATGCTGCCGCTGGTAGGTTTATGCCTTCAACATTCTATGGAGGCTTGCTTGGTACTCAAAGTATTCGCTATCTAAAGGAAGATAGTTTGGGTAACATCTGGTTTATTCACGATAAATCGTTGGGTGTAATAGATGCCTCGGGTAGCAAGCCCACCGTTTTCTATCTGCCCGAGCTAAATAACAAAATGCTGAGTGGATTTGAATTCATTTACCCGGTGGACGGGCAAAATATTTTCCTGGGTGCCGAAAAAGGCTTTTTTCATATCAACTACGAAAAATACAAGCAAACAATTACTGACTTACGGGTGCAGGTAAGAGGGGTAAAAATTACTGCTACCAACGATAGCATTTTGTTTGGCGGTTTTTTTAAAGCAGTAAATGAACCCCAGTTGCAAGCGGCAGGCGCAGTACCTGAACTGAGTCACAAGTGGAAGACCATTCATTTTGACTTTTCCTCTACACTTTTTGGGTACCAATCTAACCGCAGTTACAGTTTCCGATTAAAAGGGTTTGACCAAACATGGAGCGAATGGACAAAAAGAACTGAAAAAGAGTATACCAATTTGCCAGTAGGAAAATATGTGTTTGAAGTGAAGGCCAGGAATAACCTTGGGAAAGAATCGCCAGTAGCTTCCTACACATTTAAAATACTGGCACCCTGGTATCAAACGGTGTGGGCGGCAATTTTTTACCTTTTTGTAATGTGCCTTGTGCTGTACGGTATTTATTTATGGTTAAAGAAAAAATTTCGCCTGCAAAGGTTGCGGTATGAAGAAGAGCAAAAGCGGCTTTTATACATTCATGAGCTAGAACGCAATAAAGCGGAAAATGAGTTGATAGCTTTGGGTAACGAAAAACTAGAAGCTGACATAAATTTCAAAAACTCAGAGCTGGCGTCCTCGGCAATGCATCTTGTAAAAAAAGGAGAACTCATTTCTAAAATCAAAGGAGAAATAACCCAGGTTATGAAGGGCCTTGAAAATCCACAGGCGACTTCAGAATTGAAAAGAGTAATAAAGGCGCTGAGTGATGATGATAACATGGACAGAGAGTGGGAAAACTTTACCAAACACTTTGATAAAGTGCAGAGTGATTTTTTAGTAGAGTTGAAACAAACGCATCCCACAATTACCGGGAACGAATTAAAGTTGTGTGCCTACCTGCGCATGAATTTATCTACGAAAGAAATTGCACAACTGCTAAATATCTCTGTAAGGGGCGGGGAGATAGGCCGCTACCGTCTCAGGAAAAAACTGCAACTGTCTTCGGAAACGAGCCTTTTTGATTACCTAATCAAAATTCAGACGAAGACCTAACCGGTTAATTGGTTTCGTTCAATAAGGCAATGCACTTTTGTAAACTCTGCTTCCAGTGTACCGGTGCTACTTCAAGCTCACTTAAAATTTTGGTGGTTGCCAGCGCAGAATAATGAGGCCTTGCTGCAGGTGTCGGATAGGCAGCTGTTTCAATGGGGTTTACGTTGCAATTGCTTCCACTTAATTCCTTAATGGCTACTGCAAATTCGTGCCAGCTTATAATGCCTTCGTTGCAATAATGATAGATGCCAGGGCTGTAGTTGCCTTCAGCAATAATTTGCATTACTGCTGCTGCCAGGTCGCTTGCATAGGTTGGGCACCCATACTGATCCGCCACTACCCCAATGCTTTCTCTTTCGCTCATGAGGCGCAGCATGGTCTTTACAAAGTTTTTTCCAAAACGGCCGTATACCCAAGAGGTGCGAATGATAATTGCATCGCTGTTAGTTGTAATAGCAGCCTGCTCTCCGAGCAATTTGGTTTGCCCATAAAAATTAACGGGGTCCGTTGCGTCTGATTCTGTGTAAGGCTTTTCGGCCTTTCCATTGAATACATAATCTGTAGAAAAATGAATGAAGAGTGCTTGCTGTTGTTTACAAATAGCAGCCAGGTTGCCCACTGCTGTGGCATTCACGGCAATTGCCTTATCCTTCTCGGTTTCAGCTTTGTCTACAGCAGTATAGGCTGCGCAATTTATGCAACAGTCAATGTTATAATCGGAAAAATAATTTGCTATGCTTTCATCGCTTTCAATTGCTAGCTGCTCCCTGGTGGCAAATAAAAAATTGTAGCCGGGAAAGCTTGCCTGCAAAGCGTTGAACTCACTACCAAGCTGCCCACCTGCGCCTGTAACCAGGATATTTTTTACTAGTTTACTCATGCACTATACAGAAAACGTAAAATTGTTATTACAGTTTGATAAGCTCGGATGCAATGTGTCTTTATGGGAAATGATCTGTTTATCCGTGGGAATTTGCCAATCGATTTTCAAGGCCGGGTCGTTGTACATAATCCCTCCTTCGGCAGACTTATTGTAAAAGGTATCACATTTGTAAAAAACTTCCGCTGTGTCAGATAGCACTGAGTAGCCATGCGCAAAGCCTTTTGGCACTAATAATTGCAATTTATTCTTAGCTGATAATTCTAATGAGAAACTTTTACCAAAAGTGGGAGATCCAATTCTGAGATCTACTACCACGTCTAAGATAGCACCGCTAAGCACCCGGATGAATTTGGTTTGTGCATAAGGAGCCAGTTGATAATGCAGCCCTCTTATAACTCCATAAGATGACTGCGCCTGGTTGTCTTGCACAAAATGAATATTAACTCCGCCTGCCGTGCAAATACTTGCATTGTAACTTTCAAAAAAATAACCCCGGTTATCCTCAAATACAAGTGGCTCAAAAATCAGCAGATCAGGAAATCCTGTTTCTATAAAAGGCATAAACGGAACTATGGTTGATTAATTAATAGTTGGAATTGATAATTGATAATTTAACAAGCGTTCAAGCATGAAACTGTTATCAGTTGCTGTAAAGATGTTTAAAAAATTCTATTGTTTCAGAAAGTCCGTCTTTAAAGTTTTTGGTTGGTCGATAGTCTAACAATTTTTGTGCAAGAGAAATGTCAGCAAGTGAATTGCGAATGTCGCCTGCTCTTGCTTCCCGGTAAGTGGCATTCCAATCGCTGCCCAATTGTTGTTTACATGTATTGAATAAATCATTCACTGAAAAATTTGCTCCAACAGCTACGTTGTATACTTTTTTCAAGGCCTCCTTATTATCTGTAAGCATCCCCTTTACATTTACCTGCACGGCGTTATCTACGAATGTGAAATCCCGTGTTTGTTCGCCGTCACCATTAATGTAAACCGGTGTGCGTTTTAGTATGCCTTTTACAAACAAGGGTATCACGGCTGCATAAGCGCCATCCGGATCTTGCCTTGGACCAAAAATATTAAAGTACCGGAAGCCCATAACATTGAGGCCATACACATCTGCAAATATCTGCGCATACAACTCATTTGTTTTTTTTGTAGCTGCGTATGGCGATAAACAATTGCCAACTCTGTCTTCTTGCTTTGGTAATGTTGGCTCATCGCCATACACTGACGAAGAAGATGCATACACGAATTGTTGCACGTTATTGTCAGTGGCAGCCTTGAGCATATTTATAAAACCACCAACATTTACTTCATTAAAATAAACGGGTTCTTTGATGCTTCTCGGCACTGAACCCAAGGCTGCCTGGTGGCTCACAAAGTGAATACTGGCGCAGGCTTGTTGGCAAATTTCCGCATTTTGTATGTCTCCTTCCAGAAATTCGAACCCTGGATAGGCACGGAGCACATCAAGGTTTTTTTGAAAACCATTAGCCAGGTTATCTAACACCCTCACCGTTGCTGCGCCATTTTTAAGAAGGTACTCCGCAATGTGGCTGCCTATAAAACCCGCACCACCAGTGATGAGAAAATTATTGTTGGAAATGTCTTTTGTATGAAATGTCATAGATGTTGCGAAAATGAATGCACTAATTGGGCGAATCGGGCCTACCCATAAATTTCTAAAAGACCGTCTGGTACTTCTACATATACTTTTTTATTCTTTTGGTCCATTTTTACCAGGTTGTTTTCGTGAACAGGAATCAACGCCTCGTTTCCATTATACAAAATAGCACAAAGTATTTGGTGGGGTTGTTCTATCACTTCTATTATTTCGCCGAGGTTGATTTCTCCATCTATCAAGTCGTAACCCAGCATTGAGATCGGTGATGATTTGGCAGCAAATTTTTCAAAGTCTGCAGCGGCCATCCAAACCTCTTTTGGAGTAAATTTTCTTGCAGCCTCTTTGCTGTCTATTCCTTCAACTTTTACAAATGTTTCTGTATCGTTTTTTATAGAAGCCGCCTCAACAAAGTAAGGCATAAAGTTGTCTTTGGATGTTTCTAAAAACAAGGCTTCAAGACCTTGCAGTGCAGTTTTTTTACCGAGGCTATGCGCCAATATCAACTCGCCGGTAAGGCCATGGCTGGCTGCAAATTTTCCTATTTTAAAATATTGACTCATTTCAACTACTCATGAACTTTAGGGTCTGTTTGTGTTGGTTGCACTGTTGCCCAAAGGTATACCGTATAAGTGTGCGACGCAACGATGATGCTATGAAAAACAAATGCCCGGCTCAAAAAAAATAATTAAATCCACAAGCTCTTGCTACCAATCTAATTCAGCGAAATCTGTGAAAATCTTCTTAATCAGCACTAAAAAAAAGTCCCACTAAAAAAGCAGGACTAAGAATTTGGAGGCAGATACAATTACTCTTCTGTCTTTGTTTCTTCTGAAGTTACCGGGGCTTCTTCAGCAACGGAAGTTTCTTCAATTTTTTCTTCAACTTTACGTACTACAGGCACTGTGCGTTTGTCCATGCGACCTTTCTTGTGCGCACCCTGACGGCGTGAAACATGTGCTTCGTGATCAGTACTCCATGCGGTAAATTTCTCCATTGCAGTTGCTTCATCAAATAAGCCAAGGCCTACACCACGAAGTAAATGCTTAAGGAACAACACACCTTTGAAAGAAAGAATACGGCGAACAGTGTCAGTGGGTTGAGCACCTTTCTGTAACCAATCCAATGCTTTCTGACGGTCGATCTGAATGGTAGCCGGAACGGTCAGGGGATTGTAAGAACCTAGTTTTTGAATAAATTTTCCATCACGGGGACTGCGGGCATCCGCAATAACGATGAAGTAGAATGGCCTCTTCTTGGAGCCATGACGTTGTAATCTCATTTTGACAGCCATAAAAAATAGAAATTTTCTTGGTTGTGAATAAATAGGGTTTCTAATCTCCTTAAAAAAGGAGAACGAAGATAAGCAGCTACTTGGGATAATCCAAATAAATAGGAAGCCTTTAGAATTTGATAACAAACGTGACCGCTCTGCCACCCGCTGAGGTCAAATACGGGGAAACTTTAAGCACTATATCTTTGGCAAACCAGGCATTTTCCCCGTAGGCATTTTGTTCATCATCTTCATCATGCCCTTCATTTGCTCGAATTGTTTCAAAAAGGCGTTTACCTCTGCAATGTCTTTTCCTGACCCTTTGGCTATCCTTGTTTTCCTACTGGGGCTGATTATATCCGGGTTCCTTCTTTCTACAAGTGTCATGCTGTTGATCATGGCCTCAATGCCTTTAAAAGAGTCGTCGTTGATGTCTATGTCTTTTATTTGCTTGCCTACGCCGGGTATCATTCCCATAAGGTCTTTGAGGTTTCCCATCTTTTTGATCTGCTGTAATTGGGTCTTGAAATCCTCAAAGTCAAACTGGTTTTTGCGAATCTTCTTTTCTAATTTTCTTGCCTGTTCCTCGTCAAACTGTTCCTGCGCTTTTTCTACAAGGCTCACAATATCACCCATACCGAGTATACGCTGGGCCATCCTTTCAGGGTAGAACACATCCAGCGTGTCCATCTTTTCGCCGCTGCTGGTAAACTTTATTGGTTTGTTTACGGTGTACTTAATGGATAGTGCTGCACCACCACGTGTATCACCATCGAGCTTGGTTAGTACTACCCCACTAAAATCGAGGCGCTCGTTAAATGCGGCGGCGGTGTTTACTGCATCCTGGCCGGTCATACTATCTACTACAAATAATATTTCCTGGGGCTGAATGGCAGCCTTGATATTGGCTACCTCGGTCATCATTACTTCGTCTACTGCAAGGCGACCGGCAGTATCTATAATGATGACATTTTTATTTTTAGAACGGGCTTCCTTAATTGCGTTTTGTACAATGGAAACAGCGTCTTTATTTTCTCTCTCACTGTAAACGTCAATACCAATTTGCCCGCCCAGTACTTCTAACTGGTCGATGGCGGCAGGCCGGTAAATATCTGCGGCAACAAGGAGTGGTGACTTGCCTTTCTTTGTTTTTAAATAATTGGCCAGCTTTCCGCTGAAAGTGGTTTTACCACTTCCCTGCAAACCGGCAATAAGAATGATTGCGGGGTTACCAGTGGTATTAAATTCGCTCTCCTTACCACCCATCAACTCAGTCAACTCGTCCTGAACAATCTTCACCATTTGCTGGCCGGGGTTTACAGATAAAAGCACTTTAGACCCCAAGGCAGTGTCCCGCACTTTGTCTGTAAATTCTTTGGCTATTTTGTAATTCACATCTGCATCCACCAATGCACGACGTATTTCTTTAACCGTATTGGCAATGTTGAGTTCACTGATTCGCCCTTCACCTTTTATATTTTTAAAGGCTGATTCTAATTTTTCACTGAGAGAGTTAAACATCTGATCGCTGATTATTTTTATGAGTACGATTTCGGATCGCCGATTTATATGATTTTGCGGATTCCGCTGATTTATATTTTTAAGTTCACAAATCTTTTATACTCCAGGCTTTGTCGTCCGAAATTGAGCAACAATCCTACCTCAATTTTAAAAACATGGAGATAATCTGTTAACTGTAAATATTCATTAACGCTGATTATTTTGATTGACCTGATTTTGCTATCAAAGCATTTAGGAATTGACAAACCTTTTTATTTCAAGACTTGATTTTCCAAAATTCAGGAGTAGTCCTACTTCCAGCTTAAATATTTTTAAATAATTAATAATTTAATTTACCTGATAGTTATCCATCTCATTAATGGCTTTTAGTTCGGGCAATATTTTTACTTCTACAAGTGAATCCAATCTCCTGCTTCCTACCTTTTGAGAATAATAAAAAATATCTTTTACCATTTCGCTTTCACATTGCAATCCCATCTCGTTCAGATCGATTAATAAAGAGCGCTGATAAATGACCTCGGGAAACCCGGGACCAATGAATGAATGAACTTTAAATGACGCCTTTATTACTTTCTCTGTTACCTCAGCATATTTTAACTGTTGAATATTTTTCTCCATCTCTTCAATTAAAATATCAATCAGCGAAATCCAAAAAATCCATTTAACCAGCGATCCAGTCAGCGAAATCCAGAAAATCCCTTTAAGCAGCGATCCTTAGATCGTGAATGCTGTTTCTAAAATTTCGGCTTGTTCTTTTGCATGCAATTTGGCATAACCGGTTGCAGTGGCTGCACTTGGCATTCTGCTGATGATATGAAGATTAATATTTTTGATATTCATTCTTAAGAAGGAGGCCGCACCCATATTCAATGGCTCTTCTTGCACCCAATGCCAAATTGCTTTGTTGTATTTGTTATACAATTGATCTAACTGGTTTTGAGGTAAGGGATACATTTGCTCCAATCTTACTATTGCCACATCACTGTGTTTTTCCTTCTGTCGCTTTTCTTCAAGGTCAAAATAAATTTTGCCCGAGCAAAGCAATACTTTTTTCACTGCTGATGGGTCTGTGATGCTTTCATCATCATATACTTCTTTAAAGCCACCAGCAGTAAACTCATTTACTTTACTGCTGCTGCCCGGGTGACGCAAATTGGCTTTCGGTGTAAAAACTACCAGGGGTTTTCTGAAAGCCCATGTTTGTTGCCTTCGCAATGCATGAAAAAAATTGGCTGCTGTCGTGATGTTTGTCATCACCATATTTTGCTCCGCACATTGTTGTAAAAATCTTTCAATTCTTGCACTGCTGTGTTCCGGTCCCTGGCCTTCGTAGCCGTGTGGCAGCAAAAGCACCAGGCCATTCATACGCTGCCATTTGGTTTCCGCCGATCCTATGTACTGGTCTACAATAATTTGAGCGCCATTTACAAAATCGCCAAACTGAGCCTCCCAGAGTACTAAAGCATTTGGGTTAGCCATTGAGTAGCCGTATTCAAAACCCAGCACCGCATATTCACTCAGCAAGGAGTTATATATTCTGAACCTTGCAGCACCTTCTGCAAAACTGCTGAGCCTGTTGTATTCTTCATTGGTGTTTTCATCATAAAGCACAGCATGCCTGCTGCTGAACGTACCCCGTTTTACATCCTGGCCACTCATGCGCACATCTTTACCTTCTTTTACCAAACTTGCATATGCCAACAACTCACCTGTTGCCCAATCTATTTTCGAATCGTCTGTAAAGGCTTTTCGTTTATCCTGCAACAGTTTATCCACTTTGCGCAGCGGTTTAAATTCCGAAGGCACACTCATCAAACCTTCAAAAAGCTCTTTGATTATAGATTCGGGCAGAGCGGTAACCGGCGATGAATTAAAGTCTTGCTCAGTGGCTCTTCTGAGATTCCGCCACCACAGTTCAGGAGTTTGAAAACTATATGGCAGCGGATTTTGTTTTACGTCGTCTAATCTTTCCTGGAGGTCAGATAAGAATCTTTGCTCCATTTCCTTTGCCATTTGTTTTGCATCTGGCTCACCGTTTTCAATAAGGTATTGTGTGTATACTTCTCTTGGGTTTAAATGCTTATCTATTAATGAATACAGTTGAGGCTGGGTAAATTTTGGTTCATCGCCCTCGTTGTGCCCGTGTTTGCGGTAGCACACCATATCAATAAAAATATCGCTATTAAACTCCTGGCGGTATAGTGTCGCAATTTGTGAAACTTTCACCACCGCTTCTGCATCATCTCCATTAACGTGCAACACTGGAGCCTGCACAAGGCCTGCAACTGATGTGGAATAATCAGCGCTCCGGGCGTCGTCAAAATCAGTGGTAAATCCTATCTGGTTGTTAATTACATAGTGAATAGTGCCGCCAGTGTAATAGCCCTTGAGGTTGCTCATTTGCAACAATTCATAAACTACACCTTGACCTGCCACGGAGGCATCGCCATGTATAAGTATGGGCAAGATTTTGTCGTATTCACTGTCGTATAAAACGTCTGCCTTGCTACGTGCAAATCCAATTACCACAGGGCCTACAGTTTCAAGGTGAGATGGATTGGGGCAAAGCTTTAGATAGATTTTCTTTCCATTGGCAGCTTCTACCTCGCTGCTAAAACCAAGATGATACTTTACGTCACCACTACCCATCGTGGTGTCTGGTACTGCTGTACCCTCAAACTCTGTAAAAATTTGCTCGTAGGTTTTGCCCATGATATTGGCAAGCACATTCAACCTACCACGATGAGCCATGCCTATCACCACTTCCTGCACATCATTGTCCGACGATGTATTTAGGATGGCGTCAAGTGCTGCTATGGTCGTTTCTCCACCTTCCAGGCTAAATCTTTTTTGGCCAATGTATTTTGTATGAAGAAATTTTTCGAACATCACACCCTCGTTCAGCTTTTGAAGAATACGCTTTTTTTGTTGAAGGGGCAGTGGTTCGTGAAAGCTTGCTTCCATGGTCTTTGCCAGCCATTCTATTTTTTTTATATCATTTAAGGCACTATACTCTACCCCTACATGTGCCGTGTAAGATTTTTGCAATA
Organism: Chitinophagaceae bacterium; assembly: GCA_043737055.1. GTDB lineage: Bacteria > Bacteroidota > Bacteroidia > Chitinophagales > Chitinophagaceae > Ferruginibacter. The sequence continues at coordinate 11,085 of JAYTBG010000285.1, forward strand.
ATCCAAGTATGTTTTTCAAACTCGTTTTGCCCAGGTTCACAAATTTGCCCGCCTCAAATTCTGTTGCAAGATCTGCATCGGCTAAGCCAAAAAAGGAAAGTTCCAGGTTAGCCTGTCGATCTTTTCTTTTGCGTATTGGGTTCGTATCGGCAATTAAATGCCCTTTTTTTCGATACGCCTGAATGAGTTGGTAAACCGCAAATTCTTTGTCTAGGTGTACGTTGGACGGTACCGCACCGTTTGTGGCAGGTATAGTCCCAGTTTGTGGGCTATTTGCCATGGCAAAATCGAAACCTTCAAAAAATTTTTTAAGGTCGCCATCAACACTCGCCGGATCATTTATGTAATCTTTGTATAAATTTTCTACATATGATGGGTGCGCACTGGTGATGTATTGAAAGTCCTTCATTCGGTCTATATATTTGGAAGATGTATCTTAAATGAGTCTGCAAATATCGGTTTTTCTGCTAAAGAAATAAGGGGAGTTTGAGCCATAATTTGCCATAAAAAATTGATACGATTGTGTCTTGGCAGACTATGCAGCCAAAATAAATAGTTTTAATGCCAACTTTTTAAATGTAGTTCCCTATCTTTGCAGCCCAAAAATTAAGAAGAAATGGCAAATCATGCAGCAACAAAAAAAGATGTGCGTCAGAGTGCAAAACGCAATGAGCGTAACCGCTATTACGGTAAAACTACCCGTAACGCCATCCGTGACATTAAGGCGATAAACGAACCCGGACCTGCTTCAGAAAAATTACCATTGGTAGCTTCAATGATAGACAAATTGGCCAAACGTGGTACCATCCACAGGAACAAAGCGTCTAATTTAAAAAGCAAATTAGCCAGGAGAGTAAACGCTTTAGCAACCAAAGCTTATTAACATAGACTATTTATATAGAAAGCCTGTCAATTTATAATTGACGGGCTTTCTAATATTACACATCTTTGACCAGTAATCGCCAATTCAAAATTTATGAAATTTAGATTTACTTCCATTTTATTAAACCTGCTTTTACTTTGCGCTATATCTAGTGCGCAGGTGTCTATCACAGCCACGGGTACGGCCTTTACAGAAGACTTTAGTATCCTCGCCTCGGCGTCGGCAACTACCTCTAGTACCATGCCTGCCGGATGGAGCTTTTTGGAAACAGGAACAAATGCAAACAGCACCTACCTGGTAGATAATGGGGGCTCTAACTCAGGCAATACGTTTAGCTATGGATCCACAGGTGCTCCAGACCGGGCTTTAGGGGTATTATTGTCCGGGAGTCTGACCTCTACATTTGGTGCGTCATTTACCAACAGCTCAGGTGCAATTATTACTTCTCTGCTCATATCATTTACCGGTGAACAATGGCGCCTTGGCACAGCTAGCCGGGCAGATAGAATTGACTTTCAATACAGTTTAGATGCTACAGCTCTTAACACCGGTACCTACACAGATGTAGATAACCTGGATTTTACATCGCCAACAACTGTTTTACCACTGGGAGCCTTAGATGGTAACGCCGCTGCAAATAGAACCTCCGTATCATTTACTATTACAGGTTTGAATATTAACGCTGGAAGTACTTTCTGGATTCGCTGGAATGACATAAATGCTTCTGGAGCAGACGACGGTTTAGCCATTGATGACTTTTCTATTACTGCTAATGGCACTCCGGTATCGCCGTGTGCCACTCCATTAGCCCAAGCTACTAATCTTGGGTTTTCTACTGTAACAACAACTTCCATTTCGGGGTCATTTACTGCAGCAACCGGAGCTGATAAGTACCTAGTATTACGATCAACGAGCACCACACTTTCTGCAACACCTGTGAATGGCAGTTCTTATACAGTCGGCTCCTCTTTAGGAGGTGGAACGGTGGTTTCTGCAAATGCAAGTACGAGCTTTACCACCAGCGGTCTTACTCAAGGAACTACTTTTTATTTTTATGTATTTTCCTACAATGATCTGGCCTGTTCGGGCGGTGCAAATTATCTCACAACAAGCCCTCTCCTTGGCAGTCAGGCAACGGCAGTACCTGCGGCCTGCACTACTCCAAATGTGCCAACGACTTTAATTCTTACACCTGCCGTGACTTCTATAACGGGTAACTTCACGGCCTCAGGAGCCAATAAATATCTTGTAGTTCAAGCATCTTCAACCCCATTTACCGGCACCATTAACAATGGCACCATTTATCCTGTAAACAGCAACATCGGAGATGGTAAAGTGGTAAGTTATAACAGCACCAATACCTTCACAGCCACCGGGCTTGTTGCAAATACCACGTATTACTTTTTCGTGTTTTCTGCCAATGATGCCTGCGTAGGAGAACCCTTTTACAGTGCTACTTCATTACCCGGGAGCGCAACAACCACCACGAATAATATTCCAGTTGGCTATTACAATGCAGCTCAGGGATTAAGTTGCGCACCCTTAAAAACAGCACTTAGTAGCATCATCACCAATGGCCATACTCAGAACAATTATGGCGGCCTGGATGACGTTCAAATGGTGACTACAGACGATCGCCTAAACGATGCAGGTACTGCTACTATTGTGTATGACATGTACTCTGATAATCCCACAGGAGTCGACCCTTATACATACACCTTTAGCCAATTTAATATTGGAACGGGCACCGATGGGGAAGGAAATGGTTGGAACAAAGAACACAGTTTTCCTAACAGTTGGTTTTCTGCAAGCAGCAGTACTAACAATTTTCCTGGCGCAGATTTATACCATCTTTTTCCTACAGACATGGATGTAAATAGTCTGAGAGGCAATTTTCCTTTTGGTAAAGTTGCGACCGCCACCACTACCACCGCAAATGGTGGAAAGCTAGGCTCCTCGGCCATCACTTTCGCTGGCTACTCGGGCCCTGTATTTGAGCCTATTGATGCTTACAAAGGCGACTTTGCCAGAGCAACTCTCTACATGGTCACCCGTTATCAATCAGAACAACCAAGCTGGGAAAATTTACAGCCTACAGGAGATGTTGTGATGGATGGCACTATCTGGCCATCAATAGAAATTGATTATTTAAGAATGCTCATTCAATGGCATAATGATGATCCTGTTAGCACCAAAGAGTTGGAACGTAACAATGAGGTGTTTGGATACCAGAACAACAGAAATCCGTTTGTGGATCACCCTGAATATGTAGGACAGATTTGGTCTACCTCATGCGGCTTGGCATTGCCAATTACGTTTACAAGTTTTGGTGCACAACTCGTATCTAAGAAAGTGGTTTTAAACTGGAGGGCTGAAAATCCGCAAGGATTTAGCCACTTCCTTGTTGAACGGAGCACTGACGGTTTGACTTTTATTTCCATCGGACAGTTAGCACCATCAAATACTACTGTCTATAATTTTGCAGATGATTTTCTTCCACTGTCAACAAATGCCTACTACAGACTTAAGCTTGTGGATAATGATGGAAGTTTTAAGTACAGCAAAATTATTAATGTGAAGCTGCGTGTTGATTTTTCCAGAGCGCTTATCTACCCAAACCCGGTGTCACAAAAACTTCAAATGAATTTTTATGAGCCACTGTTTAGTCACAGCACTTTACAAATTACTAATTCCGTTGGTAGTGTTATACTCACACAGGCACTCAGTTTAGGAAATACACAGCACACTGTAAATGTATCTGCTTTTCCAGCCGGAAAGTATTTTATCAAAATTGCCAACAGTAGGCAGATAATAAGAGAAACTTTTATTATTGCCAGATAAAATAACGTGTTTATGTAGGAAGCCGTGCATGCAAATGCACGGTTTTTTATGTTACCCAAAATCCTGCCGGGGATAGAGAACGCATATAGGAATATATTTGCCCCAAATCTTAAAGTGTGAAAAAAATTCTTTCTGTCTTGCTTCTTTTATCTTCCTTTTCATACGCCCAACAATCCGTTTTCGAAATGTCGGGTGGAACAAAAAGTGCCAATTATTTTGAGGTAATTGAGTGGTACAAAACTTTGGATAAAGAATCCGGACTGATTCAGGTTTTAGAAAAAGGCCCTACTGATGCCGGGTACCCCCTTCACCTTGTGATGCTGAGCAGCGATCAAAAATTTGATCCGGTGAAATGGCATCAACAAGGCAAGGTCATCTTGCTAATAAACAATGGAATTCATCCTGGAGAACCCGATGGAATAGATGCCAGCATGATGTTGGTACGAGATATAATCAATCAAAAAATAATTCTGCCAGCTAATGTGGCAGTCGGCATCATACCAGTATACAACATTGGGGGCTGTTTAAATAGAAGCTCGTACAGTAGGGTAAACCAAAATGGTCCGTTAGCATATGGCTTTCGGGGCAACTCTCAAAATCTTGATTTAAATAGAGATTTCACGAAGTGTGATTCTAAGGAAGCTAAATCATTTACAGAAATTTTTCATTACCTAAACCCAGACATACTGGTAGATAACCATGTGAGCGATGGAGCAAATTTTCAGCATACCATGACGCTTATTTCTACACAGTATAATAAGCTAGGGGCCGTGCAAGGTAAGTGGCTGCGTGAGTTTTTTGAGCCACTACTCTACCAGGATATGTCACAAAAAGGCTGGAAGATGATTCCTTATGTAGACTTCGGAAATACTGATTTTGACAAAGGGATGAAAATGTTTACGGATCCTCCCAGATATTCCTCGGGCTACGCCGCACTTTTCAACACGCTTTCGTTCATGCCGGAGACCCATATGTTAAAGCCCTACAAAGACCGGGTACAGGCCACATACGAGCTAATGAAAACATTTATCAAAACTGCTGCAGGCAATTCCAAAAACATTAAAACACAGCGGGCAATGGCGTTCACTGAAATCCAAAAACAGCAAGAGTTTGCGTTGCGTTGGGTACAGGATACAACTGTTTTTAGTGAAATCACTTTCAGCGGCTACAAACAAAGCTTTGGTGAGAGCGAGGCTACAGGGCTTCAAAAAATGTATTTTGATCATCAAAAACCATTTACAAAAAAAATCAAATTCTACCACCGTTTTAACCCTTCGGTAAAAGTCGGTGCACCAAAAGCTTATATCATTCCGCAGGGCTGGACAGAAGTAATTGATCTACTCCTGCTAAACAAAGTGATTTTATCACGGCTAAAAAAAGATACCAGTTTAACGGTCAATACCTACCATATAGCCGATTACAAATCTTATCCTCAGGCCTATGAAAAACATCACAAAAATCATTCAATAAAAGTTTCACAAAGCAGCGAAGTCATGAGTTTTCTGAAGAGTGATTACATTGTTTACCTAGACCAACCAGCTAAGCGGTACCTGGTAGAAATGCTGGAGCCAACCGGTGACGACAGTTTTTTTGCATGGAATTTCTTCGATGGGATATTGCAACAAAAGGAAGGTTATAGCGATTATAGATGGGAAGATGTAGCAGCAGAAGTTCTAAGAAAAGATCCACAATTGAAAGCAAGGATTGAAGCGAAAAAAAGTGCAGACTTAAAATTTTCTGAGGACTCCGGGGCTATTCTGGAATTTATCTTTAAAAATTCTAAGTATTTCGAACCTGCACACAACCGGTATCCAGTTTATAGAATTGATTATTAACCTATTAGGTAATATTAGACCACATTAAATTAAGTTTTAACTCCTGGCAATTTTACTCTACATTTTTACTACCTTCGCCACCCGTTCAAAATGAGCGGATTTAATAATTTTTTATAACAAAAAACAGGTAAAATGAGCAACTATGAATTGATGGTGATTTTTACTCCTGTGCTTTCTGAAGAGGAATATAATGCCGCTCAGAAAAAATACGAAGCTCTCGTTACAGAAAACGGCGGCGAAGTACCGCACACAAAACCATGGGGCCTAAAATCACTGGCGTATCCCGTAGCCAAAAAGACCACCGGTCTTTATTGGGTTATGGAATATTCAGCGCCAACCAGCTTCAATGAAAAGTTGAAAATTCAACTTTTGCGTGACGAATCAGTAATGCGTCACATGTTCACTGTACTCGATAAATACGCCGTCGAGTATAATGTTAAAAAGAGAAGTGGTGTACAGTATTCAGGAGCAGAAAAAACGGAGGCATAATCATGGCAAAAGCAAATGAAATTAAGTATCTGACAGCAATCAAAGCTGAAAAGCGTCCGAAGAAATATTGTCGTTTTAAAAAGATGGGCATTCGCTACATCGATTATAAAGACGGAGATTTTCTAAAAAAATTCCTGAATGAACAAGGGAAATTATTGCCACGCCGCATTACCGGAAACTCTCTGAAGTTTCAACGTAAAGTGAGTGAAGCAGTAAAGAAGGCTCGTCAAATGGCAATCCTTCCTTACGTTACAGATTTGATGAAATAGAGTTTTTCACCACCCTAACCTTTAAATAGAGAAAGACCGCCAGCTGGCGTGTTTGGGTAAAAATGCAATTATCATGCAGGTAATATTAATACAAGATGTAAATAACTTAGGCGGTGTAAATGAACTTGTAACTGTAAAGAACGGTTATGGTCGTAACTACCTGATTCCCCAAAAATTTGCCGTAGAAGCCAGTCCCAGCAACTTAAAGCAAATGGAGGAAAAGCTAAAGCAACAAAACAAGAAAGAAGCTAAATTATTGGCTGAATTGAACAGCGTAATAAAAGTTTTGAATGATGGTGCTTTAAAAATCGGTGCTAAAACCGGAACAAGCGGTAAGATATTTGGTAGCGTAACATCTGTTCAGATTGCGAGGGCAATTAAAGAACAAAAAGGTTATGAGATCGATCGCCGTAGAATTCATATCATTGATGATGTAAAAGAATTGGGATCCTATAAAGCGAAGATCGATTTTGGAAATGGTAATGAAACTGAGGTTGAATTTGAAGTTACTGCTGAATAGATCATGGTTACTTATTTTAAAACCGCTCTTCATGAGCGGTTTTTTTTATGCTATAGATCACTGGATGGATAATGCATTAAACCTTCCAAAAACAGCGAAAGATGCCTTCTAGCCGTTGATCTTAGATGTAAAAACTTGAGCCCTGCCCGCAGTAACTAAAAATAGTTTTTTTAAAATAATATATTACATTTGTAGTTCTTTAATGGTCTTAGTTTTCACTGTTGGCTGATTTGATTATGTTCAAAATGTCGTTTTCAGTTCATTGTACCAACTAGACATTATGGTTTTTATTTAATTTTTTAAAAGTTTTTACAATGAACATCTATGTAGGAAATCTAAGTTGGTCCATGACTGATGAGGATTTAAACAGTCTTTTCTCACAGTATGGTAGCGTTACAAGTGCGAAAATTTTGAAAGACAAAATGAACGGCCGCAGTAAAGGTTTCGGTTTTGTAGAAATGGAAGACGATGAGGCTGCAAAAACAGCAATCGCTAACCTTAATGAAACTGACGTCCAGGGTCGTAAACTAATCGTTAACGAATCACAACCTCGTCCTGAAGGTGAAGGTGGCTTTAAGAAACGCAGTACCGGCGGATTTGGTGGTGCTGGTGGAAGTCGTGGCGGTAGCGGCGGCGGAAGTCGTGGTGGTTATGGTGGCGGTAGTGGTGGCGGAAACCGCAGTGGCGGCGGTGGTTACGGCGGCGGCGGCGGTAATCGTAGCGGCGGTGGCGGTTACGGCAGTGGTGGTGGTAATAGAGATTATTAATTTTCTTTACGATATACACACAGAAAAGTCCCTTCAGTTTTTTGAAGGGATTTTTCTGTGTGTATATTAACCTATTCGTGTTTAGCCAGCTGAACAGCTGTTTTACGATAGAGAATGCCGCACATAATGTTTACTGATTTCTTTACTTTAAAAATATTTGGTTACAAACATTTGTTGTCCAAATGAACATGGTTGTGCAGGCCCGAAGAACGAAGCGGAACTCGGGGTCACTCACTTGTGCTAATTCAGCAACATTGAACGAATAAATGCTCTGCAACTCATTATGTCCCTTGATTCTGCCTACCGATGTCTTATTGGGTTCTGCCTCTGCCTGCTCATCGTGAAGCTGATTTTTTCCTATCGTTCTCTCTTTAATAAGCTGCTCTCGTTCCCGTGTTAATTGCTTGATCTTTTTAAAAGTCGGCGATGGCTTTTCCCAACGATCCAACTTACATTCTAAACCAAATTGGGCAATGGCTTCTGAAGCAGTTTTGTCTGTTACTGTTTTTATGGTAAGGCTGCGTGCATATTACTGATTTTATCAAGCAGTACTTATTGATACTTCCAAGCCCTTATCCTTCGGAAATAAGCCAGGGAGTCGTGGCAGACTCCTCTATCCTCTAGCTTCCATTACATAACTTATAGTCACAATTAGCTCCGTCTAACCCATTGCACTAACAATTCAAAACCTTTTGCTGTGTTTGAAAATGTTTTGTGTGCATAAAGGCTTACTTTCAGATCTTCATCCAGTTTCCCTAAGCAGGTTACCAATTCCTTCTGGGCAACATCAATGCCCAGCACCCGTAAGAGCATGCTCTATTCCTTACATTCAGTTCTAACTCGAAGAGATAAAAGGATATGGTGGTTTCCATCGGACTATATGCATTATTTGCTGTATGCTATCGAGTGTACTCTTATCCCTTTTCACTTTTTAAAGTCAAATCTATTGGCTTTAAACATTAACCTCAAAGATCTTTGACCTGCTTTGTAAACACTGGAGCTATCGGGATTGTACAGAACCATTCGTCAGCCTCTTAGCCGATTAATTTCTCCGTTTGGTATGGTGCAATAAATTT
>JAYTBG010000286.1:0-3697 GCA_043737055.1 Chitinophagaceae bacterium
TACAGGATAAAGGAAAAGGGACCGTAAAGAGTTATACTGCCGAAATGATATTGCTGTTTAAATATTACAACGGCAAAACAGTAGAGACCATTACAGGGTTAGAAATAGAACAATACATAGTGTATGTAAAACTGTGCACCAGGCAGGCCGCGCCAAATGTCGTAGTGTGGCCAGTGCCTGCTCCTATTTTTATAAGCAGATAATAAAAACGCCTTATGTTTTGCCCAGTGCATTGTACCCGCAAAAGACGTTTATCCTGCCCAAATATCATGAGCCAGCAGGAAGTAACCATTTTGTTTGCATCTGGTCTTAACCTGAAAGAATACTGTGTAATAGGCTTGCTTTATGGCAGCGGGCTTCGAATAAGCGAAGTAACGCACCTAGCGCATAGAGGATATCGAGAGTGCTTCCAAACGAATAAAAGTAGTACAGGGCAAGGGCGCCAAAGACCGGTACACGTTACTTGCCGTTAATGTACTGGATAAATTAAGGCAATATTATGTATCAGCAAGCGTCCCAAAGAATACCTGTAGTTAGTTTCGTTTGTACAACGGTACCTATGGATGTTATTACGCTACAATTATTTGTTTTGGACATCTGTTGGTTGTTTTATAAAATTGTGTATGAATTGTCTACTGTCAAAATTTGTTTTTAAAATAAAGTCGGGTCGGAGGTGGTTATTTTCTGTCCACGAATTATTTTATAAGACGTCGTGATTATGCGTACTGCGTTACAATGACCGCTAACGTTGAAGTATTGGCGCTGGCAGGGAATTTATAATGTCCTGCTGGAACAACTGCTGATGTTGAACCGAAGCTCACCGTTTATTGTCCTGCACTGCTGGCGGTAATTGCACTGTTGCCCGCCTGTTATGTGAAGTTCACCAGCTTTGCACCATTTGACTAAATTAACAAATGATCGCCAACCAGTTTACGCCACTGATCGCTAATTACCAAACTGTTCCCTTGAGGCGGGTTGGACTTCGACTTTGAGTCAGCACGACCTGCCTGGAATCTAAAGGCATGCTCAATGAGGAACAACTGCTCAAGCCGCCCAACTACTGTTGATTGTAAAGCCAATGTATCGGAGTGGGTGGTCAGTTAAATTTGCAACAAGCTTTAAATAAAAGGTCATGACGGTCGGTAAATTTCTGAGACTTTCATCAAAGCAAGTTTTCGAATTTCATTTGTCACCCTTGCTGAACAAAGCCTTTTGAACCGGCTCATTGTTCCCCGTAAAAAATAAAAAATTGAAGATAGTTTAACGAACCCTGACCGCCAACAATCAAACTTTTCAAAGCCGCTCTTTTGCCTGCGGCGACACTTTGATCATAATGGCGGGGCAACAGCCAAGCACAACGCATACCACATAGCACCCCGCCCGGTTGAACTACCTCCGGGGGTGACCCAAAAGGTTAATAACCAGTCGGAATAATTATTTTTGGTTCCCCTCCTTTTGAAGCAGGGGAAGTTTTGCCCGTAGGGCGAAAACGGGGTTGCTTAATGGGGTGGGGTGATAGTCTATCGACTCTATAATGCAGGCCAGGATAGCGTTTGGGGGTAAGTTGCAAACTGTTCACAGTGAGTAACCACCCCCAATTTGCCCCATGGGCAAATTGTCCCCTCCTTCAAAAGGGAGGAACCCTGTACAATCCTCTTAATTTGTTGACCGGCTTTTTGGTCACCCCCGTCCGGGGCTGACTAAAAAGCTTCTATGTTAAAAATATTTCGCATTCTAAAGCCCAACAGAACTGGGTCAACCTGTGAGGCTTTATCAAAGCCTCACAGTTGACCCGATTTGATAATTTCGGTCATAGCGCCTTTTTAGTCACCCCCGGATATGGTGGCGATTCAATTGTTTTTTCATTGGTCATTTTGTATTTGGTGCTGCAAATGCTTACAGATGCTCACTACTCAACAGCTGATAGCTGATAGCTGATTGCTGACAGCTAATAGCTGACAGCTTCCTCAAAACTTGTTCTTCCACATCATACTTTCCACCGGCCTATTTGGCTGACCGCTGTATTTTGCATCCTTCTTATTATTATATTTAACTTCAATCTCTCCTTCTACCGGGAAATAGATAAGCTGGCCGACAGGCATGCCTTCGTAAACCCGTACAGGTAGCTTGCAGGAGATCTCAAGTGTCCAGTTGCCGCAAAAGCCAACATCTCCTTTGCCTGCGGTAGCATGAATATCTATGCCCAGTCGGCCAGTGGATGATTTGCCCTCCAGGAAGGGCACATGTACATGCGTTTCCGTATATTCCTGCGTTACGCCGAGGTACAAAATGCCAGGTAACAGTACAAAACCTTCCTCGGGGATTTCGAAATGTTTGATGGTGTTGTGCCTTTTCGCGTCAAGCTCAGTATCATTGTATACCGCCAGGTGTTTAGACAAGTGAACATCATACGAATTGGTGCCCAGGCTTTCCCGGCTGAAAGGTTCAATTTTAATGGTGGCGTTTTCAATTTCCTCAAGAATGCGTTTATCCGACAATATCATATTTTCCTTTATTAAAGTATATTCGTAAAGATCTGTGACTTTCAGATCCTTTACTTTACGGTCTGCAATCTAAAAGCTTAATTTGTATAGGTGCCGCTATTTTATCAACATAATATCAACCAATTTTCAAAGCTGGGTATCTGGAAAATAGAAGAAGAAGAAAACTTTTTTCTGGACAAGGTTAGTATCCAGCGTGAGATATCTCATCCGCACAAAAGACTGCAACACCTCGCGGGCAGGTTCCTGCTTCAATTTTTATTTCCGGATTTTCCATCCCGAATGATCAGGGTGGCAGATACCCGTAAGCCCTTTTTGAGTGATGAGGCATTTCATTTTTCCATTTCACACTGTGGTGATTTTGCAGCCGCTGTTGTAAGTCGCGAGAACAGGGTAGGGATTGACATTGAACTGGTAACCCCGAAGATCAAAAAAATAACACGCAAGTTCATGGGTGACCATGAAATGCAGTTGCTGCGCGTGGAAGGCAATGAGCCAGGTATTGAGCTCCTGACATTATGTTGGGGAGCAAAAGAAGCTATGTTTAAATGGTATGGGAACGGTGGGGTAGATTTCAAAGACCACATGCAGCTACATTCGCAGCTTGATTTTGGTGATGGGGATTTTATCCATGCTACTTACAATTTCAGTAAAGATCAGCGAATACTGCTGACTGCTACCTCTAAAATATTCGGTGATCTTGTGATGAGTTTTGTGATTTCGTAGGTGTACTCCTTTGTATCTAAACGGTCGCAGAGCCTGTTCTTAAACGATAAGGCCTACCAAACTTATAGGGTTTGCGATTTTGATGCGCAAAAGTGATCAACCTTATAGTTTGAACAGGGTCTCCCTGCGATGGCGATAATGCGCAAAATCCTTTCGTGACAAGGTTTTGATCGCTCTGATGGTAAGATGCTGGCAAAAAAAAATCCCCGGAATTCCGGAGATTTTAGTCAATTACTCAAATATGCCTAAAGATTACTTAACAAAAAACGGCATTACAATGGCCAGCACCTGGTCCTTTGACAAACCTTCGTCGAAGGCTTCGGTGGCAGCATTCATCGATATACCCATGTTGTTGATGTTAACAATGTTAATACCAGCTTGCATGGTGTTGTCTTCTCCATCATAACTTGGCTGTACCGCCGGACTGTTGATATTGCTCATTTTGCCTGTGATCCATGGTTTAACATCGC
>JAYTBG010000287.1:0-8923 GCA_043737055.1 Chitinophagaceae bacterium
ATGGCAATGCGTTTAAATTTTTCCTGGTCTGTATTATTTAAAAAAATAACAAAGCCCGCTGAAATTTTACCGGTTGGTTTGAGGCCATTTGTTTTCTGAAATCCACTTATCAACGCTTTTAGTTTGGTAGAGTCATAGCTTGCGGCTGTTCCTGTTTTAACACCAGACTCTTCTAATCTCAGCAGGAGCCTATTTAAAAAAGACAGAGAATCTTTTGCAGGAAATTGCAAATAGGTATACCGTTTATTATCCATCGATTTTACAAAGGCCGGGATAGACTTTTTGAGCGCCCGGTAATCTCTGAGCGAAGGCTGCAACTGCTCAATAATAGATGCGAATGAAATGCCCGAGTCTACCTCGTTTAAAAATTTTCCAAAAAAGTCTGCTTGCTTTCCGGGCTTGTATTTCCATGAGAGACTGTCCGCCTGCAGCCGGCCTTGCCTTAGATCCTGGGCAACCCTGGCAAAGGCATCGGTAAATAGAATATCTGCTTTTGCCCAATGCAAAATGGTCCTGCTTTTTAAAGAATCTTTTGTAGCCGGGTACCGGTAAGTTCTTAAAACCTCAAGCCGATAATCGTTAGCAAATAGTCCATCATTTTGGCAAGTATCGAGGTAGGCTAACATGGAGTCGGCGCAAGGCAACCATCGCTTATTGCGGCTCCAGAGTGGCTCAAAGTTTTTGCTATTGTAGTAATGCTCAATTACGGGCAAGGCATAAAGCCTGGTGCTATCGTCTAGATTATTGCTGATCTTATCTGTTTGTGAGAGCAGTGTCTGGATGGCAATGGGAACAGGTGCATCTGCCGGAGGCATTGCCAGCTTTTTATCTTTGCCAGGCTTGTTTTTGCAAGCAAACAGGCAGCAACTAATAACCAACACAATCGAAATTAGATAAATGGAGCTACGCTTCATGTAAGCAGTTAATTTGGTAATTTGAACAAAAAATCATGAAAAGCGCCCGAACAGTTATATACAAGATAACGAAACGCATTGTACGTTTAGTTTGTATTGCACCAGTATTTTTAAGCATTGTAGAAGATGCTGCAGCACAATCACCGAACCTCAATGAGTATGGCCTGAAAGTGATAAACAATAGTCGTGAATTTACGAAGACCGTGAGGGAAAACCCTGCTAACGCCATGTGGCCATTACAGCAATTGGTACCGCAGGTTTACATAGAGTTGAAATATGCCGGCACGGATAATTTCATGAAAGAACAACTGTACAAAAAAACTGAAACTACCTTTTTAAGAAAAGAAGCTGTGCTTGCTCTTGCAGAAGTGCAAAAAGCGTTGTCACAAAAAGGGCTGGGCTTAAAAATTTGGGACGCCTACCGGCCTTACCAGGTCACAAAAAAAATGTGGGAACCGGTAAAAGACGAGCGGTATGCCGCCAACCCAAAGTACGGAAGCGGCCATAACCGGGGGGCGGCGGTAGATCTTACACTCATCAATATTACAACCAAAGCTGAGCTGGATATGGGAACAGGCTTTGATCATTTTAGCGATACAGCGCATGTAAATTTTACGGGCTTGCCGCCAGCAGTGCTAGCCAATCGAAAACTCTTGCAGTCGTTGATGGAGGCCAATGGCTTTAAGGTACTTGATACAGAGTGGTGGCATTTCTCGCTGCCCAATGCAAAGAGTTACGACATACTCGATCTTACTTTTAAACAATTAAAAAGGATAAACAAGCACTCATCCAACTAAATTTGCAACTGCGTTCTATTTGCAATTAATTTTTAGCAGCATTTTTTTACATGAAGTATTACATTATTTCTGGCGAAGCAAGTGGTGACCTCCACGCCAGCAATCTTATGAAGGAGCTTCGCAAGCTTGATGCTAATGTCGATTTTCGCTGCTGGGGCGGAGACCTGATGCAGGCAGCCGGTGGCACGCTTGTAAAACATTACAGAGACCTTGCCTTTATGGGTTTTGCCGAAGTGATACAAAACATTGGTACCATATTTAAGAATATCAGTTTCTGCAAACAAGACATTGCTGCCTATAAGCCAGATGTTTTGATACTAGTAGATTACCCAGGGTTTAATCTGCGCATTGCAAAATGGGCAAGGCAACAGGGGTTAAAAATTGTTTATTACATTTCTCCGCAAATATGGGCATGGAAGGAAAGCCGCATTCACAGCATTAAGAAAAATGTAGATAAAATGCTGGTGATACTTCCTTTTGAAAAAGACTTTTATGCCCGCTGGAATTTTGAAGCAGAGTATGTGGGGCACCCACTTATTGAAGTGGTTGATGCGTTTCAAAGGTCGCAGAAAGCTGGTCAAAAGTCAATAGTCGAGAGTCGGATGAGCAGTAAAAGCACAATCAGCCCAATATTCGATGACCAATCGGCCAGCGGCTCAAATGATAGCGTGGGGATTATTGCCCTGCTGCCCGGTAGCAGGCAACAGGAAATATTGAAAAAGCTGCCGATAATGTTGCAGGTGGCTACCCATTTCCCAGCCTACCAATTTGTTGTGGCCAAAGCCCCCGGCCTCCCCGCAGCTTTTTATGACGACCTGCTTTCGCCTTTTAAAAACGTAACCTCTGTAAGCAATAGGACCTACGAATTGTTGTCGCAGTCTGAAGCAGCACTCGTAACTAGTGGAACAGCTACATTAGAAACAGCACTCTTTGCTGTGCCCGAGGTGGTTTGTTACATGGGCAATAAAATATCGTATCACATAGCCCGCCGGCTCATCAAAATAAAATACATCTGCCTGGTAAACCTCATCATGGACAAAGAGGTGGTAAAAGAATTAATACAGGATGAACTCACCGTAGAAAACCTGGTAAGGGAACTGACCTTATTATTATCTGATGAAAATAAAAAAGCAGAACTGCAAAGAGAATATGCGTTGCTCAGGGAGCTGTTAAGTGCAGGTGGGCACGCCTCTGCAAACGCAGCTAAAAGTATTTACCAGATGATGGGTGACAGATTACCTTAATATTAATTTTACGATGAGAATGATCATCGCCAATAGAAATAAGAAAATAGATAATCTATTGATGCCATGCATATATTTTACCCATTGGGTATCTGGTGCATTCGGGTCCTTCTTGCGTATGTATAAGTATTCGGCTATTTGCCTTAGTATACCCATGATTATGTATATTTTATTAAGCCAAAGTTACTTCTCTAACAACTTAGTGTCTCCATTGTTCAATTAACAATTCAGCTACCGCAATGGTAAAGAGTCTTGCCTTAGTTTGCTATTGATCTATATTTACAGCTACAAATAATTAACCATGACCCGGGAAGAAAAATTTATGCAGGAAGCTATCAACTTATCAAAAAGAGGACTTGCACACAATGAAGGCGGACCATTTGGCTGCGTGATTGTTAAAGACGATGTGATAGTGGGCCGTGGTAATAATATGGTGACTTGCACAAACGACCCTACCGCTCATGCTGAGGTTGTAGCCATTCGAGACGCCTGTACAAACCTCGGTAGTTTTCAACTAGAAGGTTGTGAGGTATATACCAGTTGCGAGCCCTGCCCCATGTGCCTTGGCGCCATTTACTGGGCAAGGCCAGCCATCATTTATTTTGCAAACAATAGAGGAGATGCTGCCGACATTGGTTTTGATGACTCCATGATTTATGAAGAAATGGCGGCACACATGAACGATAGAAAAATTCCTATCAAGTCTCTTGGTCGAACCGAGGCCCTGCAGGTTTTTAAAGATTGGAAGCAGAAACCAAATAAGGAGAGCTACTAAATTTTATCCTTTACCTGCGTGAAACTCATAAATAGTTTATGTCGGACTAAAAACATTAAAAGAAAAAAGCAATTGCCTTGCAACATAAACCCGCCGATGAAGGAGTTTACAACGTGACGGTTGTTGATCCAATACCAGCATAGCTATCCTGGTTTTCCCTTTTGTTATTACTTCGGAATAAATTTTTCTACAACGTCTTTGCGTGCAGCATTTTTACCGTAAAAAATAATATATTCTGGTTGAATGCTCAGCCCACTCCCACCCGCTTTGGCCTGCAGGAACATTCTATGCAGAAACATTTTTTTCCCATTCACCGTGGTTTCTACATAAGCCAAACCAGAACGGCTTACTTTTAAATACATCTTGTGTTGTGGGTAAGAAACAAGGCTGAATTCAAAATGATTCTTACCCAATTTTTTTGTTTTTAAACCATATGCGAATGATCGCTGAACCATGGTTAATTCTTTCTTAACGCCACCCTCGGTGTATACGACGCTGTAAATTTTAACTGGCTCATCATCATTCAACAACGCCGGCTTTAAAAAATTAGCGTCATAAACATAGCTGTTGTGATTGGCATTGTGTTGAATGTAAAAAAGGTGATGGGGATTGGGTGCCGGCTTCGGATAGCCCACCTGGCTTGTGACCTGTTGAGCTAAAAGCATCTGGAAAATTAAAAATAAAATACGCATTACTTGAGAGGTTTGTGAGGTCAAAGTACAAACTTCTCTTGAAAAGACGTGTCACTTTTGCAACCCGTTAACAGCCCACAGGCCATTACAATCTATTTCTCAGGATCCCTAATGCTGGCCGCCGCAAATGAATGTGAAGAATGCAATTTACTTAAGAAGAGCGCTCTCATGTCTACCTGCTACGCATCCAATTTTTTAATTAGCCACGTTGGTAGCTGTGCTTTTCCATAACCTGGACTTTAGAAACAGGAACACCGGGCGTACCCCAAGATGCAACAGCATGCAAATAAGAGTGAGCACACATCCTACAAAGAGTGGAAGTACCGCTCCAAAAGTATACGTCATCCCAAGTACAAAACCCAGCAAGCACTCTGCCCTGTGCACCGGCCTGAACAAAGCGAATACAAAAAGCAGGTACATCATGTAAGCGCAAAAATCCTCCAGCCCAACAGTGAAAAAGCTAGCCAGCGTTGCACCAAAAATGAGGGCGGTTATAAAAGCGTAAGTAACATTCGTTGGCAATGTAGCAGACCTCTGCCCGTGGTTGCCTGCGGTAATGCGTGCATCTATCCGGAACAATAAAAACCAGGTGAGCGCAGGAATAACAAGGGCGCCCCACCAGTTGGAAATGAAAGGCATGTCTGGCCGGGCGAGAAAATGATGGCCCGGTACAGCGCCATTAAAATGATTCCATGCGAGCAGGCACCAGATTGCCATACTTATTAGAGCAGTAAAATAAAGTCGATGTTTTAACAGCATGTTGCAGTAGGTTTGGTTGTTTTAAAAGGATGTTCAATATAGCCATCCTGGCAACAACAACAGCAACTATTAGATGTGTGAACAGGGAAGAGGATTGGCGGTAAAGCCCAGGCTTTTTTTGCTGAAACCTGTGACAAAAAGACTCAAAAGGACATCTGCTACTACATTCTTTTTGTTATTCACTTATTGCAATAGTTTGTTCAAGGCTTGAAAGCCAAGGTACTCTCTCGCTTTGCAGTCTCTACCCATGGGCTCATCACTTTTTTTACGAAACTGCCATCATTAAAATTCTTTGATAAAAGTTTTTTCTGCATTTGAGTTGGCAGGTGTTTTGTACCGATGTTGGTAGTTGTCCTTTAATGGACAACTCAACGCACGCAGGCTTAATCTCAAACCTTCTCTCAAGATGATAAATAAAAACTTTCTTTTTTTAGCTGTTCTATTTGCAGGAGCTAGCGCCCTTTTTACGGCTTGCAAAAAGTCAGGTGACCCATCCGTTGCCTCTACTTTTACATGGCAATATGGAGGTACCAGCTTTACCGCTACTACCACGAAGGCCAACCTCTACAGCCGGGGTGGCGGGCCGGTAATCGCCGGCGGCATGGGCAGCAGCGGCCAGACTTCAGGAACCGGACTGTCCATAAAGGTAGAATCGTTGGCAGCAGGCACCTATAACTTTGGAGTTAACACGCCGAACATGGTGACTTATACAAATGCCGGCGGTGTAACATTGTACTCCAATGCAGGGACGCTGCAAATCTCACAATCCGCTGCCACCCGGGTATCAGGAACCTTCAGCGGTACTGTGTTGGACGTAAACCAGGTACCGGTTCCTTTAACGATTTCGTTCCAGAATATACCAGTAGAAGATTAGCCTATTCGCAGAATGGGAAAGAAAAAACGAAGACGCCTTACAAAATTTGATGTAGTGCAAGGTATTGGAGTAGCATAATGGTTTTGCCATCTTTGATCGCCCCGATTTGCATCATTTCTATGGCTTCCGTGAAATCGATTTCGAGTACTTCAATATTTTCTTCTTCGTGCTCTGCGCCTCCGCCATCAGTTACTTTCATGTCTTTCCTATACTCAGCAATAAAAAAATACAATATTTCTGTTACTGAACCGGGCGACATGTATGCCTCAAATATCTTTTTTACGTCTGTGATTTTGTAACCCGTTTCCTCTTCCGTCTCTCGCCTTATACAGTCTTCGGCGTTGTCTTTGTCTAACAAACCTGCACAGGCTTCAATCAACATCCCCGTTTCATTGCCATTTATAAAAGTGGGCAGGCGAAACTGCCTGGTAAGAATAACGGTGTGCTGCTTTTTGTTGTACAATAAAATGGTTGCTCCATTCCCCCTGTCATACGCTTCTCTGCTTTGCGTATGGGTATCACCATCTTTCTTTGTGTATTCGTAAGTGATCTTGCGCAGCACATACCAGTTGTCAGAAAGAATTTTGCTCTCAAGGATTTTTATGTTGTCTATCATTTGCAGAAAGTTTAGTGAGTTTGGGTTAAAGTCCAAATTTATTCATCCTTAGCCAATCCCACAACCAGGCAGTGCTGCGTCTTTTAAATACCAAAGAAAATAATTTAAAAAAGCCAGTGTGCTCTAAGCCGGCTTGAAGATAAAATTGTAAATTAACTTTAATTTATTGGCTGCCCCAACTTGCCCATGATGCTTAACCAAAAACTTGCTTACCATAAACTACTGTTTCATGCAAAGACTGCTATCCACTTTCCTCGTTATGCTATTTATTTATTGCCTTTCTTCCTGCAACCCCGCCCGGCAAGAGGAAAGCGACACTATTAAAAAAGTAAACTTCTGGTATAGCCAACAGAATTATTATGTACAAAAAAAACCAGACTCTGTACTGCATTTTGCACTCCTCATAGAAGCGGCTGCTAAAAAATTGCCTGTAGAATACCAGGCAATGGCAGTGATAGGAAAAGCCCGACATTACATTGGCACAAAAGTGAAACTATCTACAAGGCTCTATGAACAGTCACTTACGATGCTCATAAACTCTAAAGCAGACAGCCTGCTGGGCCGGGCCTACAACGGCCTTGGAGTTTGCTATATAAAAATGTCTGACTATTCTAATGCATTAGAAAACTATTTTAAGGCCTTACGAATTTTTGAGAAAAACAAAGATGTAAAAGGTGCCGGTGCTGTGCTTGCTAATATTGGAGAAGTTTACCAATTAAAAGAAGATTTACCCACAGCCAAGAAATATATTCTAAGAGCCATGGAGATAAACAAGAGCAGCAGCAATATGCTGTCTTACCTGAATGCCGCACAAACCCTTGCCAATATATATGGCATGAGCAACCATTTTGACAGTGCCCTTGCCATTGATCAAATGGGCATCAAAGCTGCAGATTCTCTAGGATCAACTACTCTCAAATCGAGCTTTTACAACAACATGGGCAACTGCTACATGTATTCTAACAGGCCCGACAGTGCTTTTTATTTTTTTACAGAGTGTGTGAAAATAGATTCAGCTAATGGCAACCTAAATTTGATGGTGGACAATTATCTTACGCTGGGTAAACTGGCGCTGCAGCAAAAACTATTTACCGAAGCAGAAACGTACCTCCAAAAAACCGTTGCGCTAGCTGACAGTGTGCATGCAAACCAATTTAAGTACCAGGCATGGCAGGCACTTGCGAGCCTCTACAACGAGCGCCAGGAACTTGCTAAAGCAATTGTAGCCAAAGATTCTGCAACAGTCGTAAAAGACCGGATCATTTCTGAAAAGTCTGAAAATAAAATTGCCGAACTACAAGAACTGTATGAGACTGAAAAGAAAGAACAAACTATTGCGCTTCAACAAAGCCAGCTGTCTAAACAGCAACTTTTATTAGTAGGAAGTATTATTCTGATGGCATTTATCTTGTTGTGTGGTTGGTTAACCTACAGGCGATATACCATAAAAAAGGAAAAAGAACTTCAGGCAACCCTCATGCTGCAGCGGGAGAAAGCCATTCTTGATATACTGCAGGCCGAAGACAAAGAACGAAGAAGGATAGCTGCAGAATTACATGATGGTGTGGGGCAGGTAATGGTAGCAGCATGGCTTAACATGCAGGTGCTGGAAAATCAATTGCCTTCCCTATCCGGGCAGCAGCAACAACTCTTGTCTAAGGCAACCTTGATGGTGGGTGAAGGATGCAAAGAAGTTAGAGAAGTGAGTCATGCCATGATGCCCAATATTTTGCTGAACAAAGGGCTTGCCGGTGCACTTAATAATTTTACACAACAGATAGACAGCAATATCATTGCAATCAACCTGCACACAGAAGGATTGGATGTGCCACTGGAAAATATGGTAGAAACGATTTTGTACAGGGTGATCCAGGAATCTGTAAACAATACAATACGCCATGCAGCCGCCAGCCAACTGGATATTTCTTTACACAACAACAGCAACGGCATTTCTTTGCTGATAGAAGACAATGGTAAAGGGTTTGACCCAGAAAAGATCAGCAACAACGGGCAACCAGACGGGCTTGGGCTGCAAAATATTAAAAGCCGCATAGCCTTTTTAAATGGCACCGTAGATTGGGATAGCAGCCTTGGGAATGGAACAGTAGTGTCTGTGTATATCCCGCTGCAAAAAGAAATAAGTCTAAATTAAAAACCCCTGACTCTTGTAAATCGGATGGATGAGATGAACGATAAATAGGTGCAGACACCAACCGCTGTTCTTTTTATTCTGGGAAATAAAAACCGGGCAT
>JAYTBG010000288.1:0-8919 GCA_043737055.1 Chitinophagaceae bacterium
AGCAAGGTGAAAGTCAAAGTGTTGGTCACATCGTCATAAGTGCCGGTTAAATTTCCCAGTCCTGCTGAAGAATTTGCTGGCACTTCCTGGCCTCCCGTAAGCGAAATATCTATCGTAGAAATGGTTGCGAAAGATTTTTGAGGAACTAATGAAATGAGTGAAAAGATCAAAAGGCTGCTAACAAAATAATTTTGTAAATTTTTCATGACTTTTAATTTTAGATTGTAAGTCGACAGAATTATTATTCAGAATTATTGCGAGAGTCAGTGGTAAGAAAAGTTAACGAAGGCGGAATTAATGGAGAGGCAGGCTATTCCGGAAGGGTTATCTGTTCTCTTAAAGATAATATAAATAAAGAGGAAGATTTACATGTTTTGCCGGAAACTATTTGACAATAGCAGTTTTGTTACAGCCCAACTATAGGATTGTCATTAGGTTAAACTAGATCTTTTTTATTTTTCGAACAGATAAATTTTTGGCTTCCGCAAAAGCTTTCCGGCCATCCGGCAGCAGGATCCTGTAATGCTTTCCACTAAATGCCTCTGCTTCCAATACAATATCCTTGGTAAGTGTGGCTATGGGTAGCAACGTCAATAGGTCTGCGTAAACCTTTGTTTGCCTGGTAGTAACCATCTCAGGATTTAATATTTTATTTTCAAAATTTGGGGCTGGGTCCTTAGTTCCTTCTACAAAGGCCAGAGGATCGATAGCGCCATTAAAGGTATAGATGCCGAAATGAAGATGCGCTGCTGTGCTTTTTGCGTTTCCCGTGTTGCCGACCAGCCCTATAATTTCACCTGCTTTTACCCGCTGGCCAGAAGTAACCAATTGTTGATCTAAATGTGCGTAATAAACGTTGTAGTTACTATTATCAGGCTGCATAAAAATTACTTTGCCACCAAGAACGTTTTCTGAAACACTGGTAATAACACCATCTGCTACCGCTACGGCAGGTGATTTGGCTACCGTAAAAATATCTATACCCTCATGTTTGCGTGCGCCAGCATCTCTGCCGGCACCCCAAAAGCTGCCAATATTGCTCTTAACAGAGGCTGCAACAGGAAAGGTAAATGAGGGCATGGGGCTGATAGAAATTGCATAGGTTCCGGTGGAAGATAATTGCGGCTGGTAGCGTACGATCAGTTTCTCATCCTTTGCTGCTATATATTCCAGCTTATTAATCGCAGTATCCGCTGCAAGAATATATTCCAGGCTTTTACCTGTAGTAGAGTCTGCAGCCCGCCAGAGGTCCATATAAATTGCGTAAGGCTGTATAGATGTTTTGTCTAGTTTAACTACTAATTTTTGACCACGCTTCACAAAAACTTTGAGTGCGGTAGCTGTCTGATTCGTAGCTAAAAATTTGCCGTACTCATAGTATGAAGGCGGGATGGTCAACGGATTGTTGAGTGAATATTCAGCAGCATTGAGCCAGGCGTTCACAACAGGGTTGCTTTTTCCAGAATCTTTTTGCAGTTTCTCCTCGTATTTTTCCCTCACCGTTTTTTTACTAAATACCCCTCTGGCTAAGGGGTTGCAGGAAGTTTGAACCAGAGTTACTAATAAAAGGACTATTAGGCCTGACAGAGTTTTTAACATGCTGCTCTATCTAAGCAAATTCTGCGCCGTCAAAATCCAATTATTTACTAAATAAGTCCGGGGCAGGCATTCTATTGATATCACCTGACAACTTTTAAAAGACTCCAATACCCATTCACATATTCACTTAATTTGCAGCTATGCAACAATACCTTGATCTCTTAAAACATATTAAAACCACCGGAACGGATAAAAGTGACCGTACCGGCACCGGAACCCGCAGTGTTTTTGGATATCAAATGCGCTTCGATCTTGCCCAGGGATTTCCTCTCGTTACCACCAAAAAAACACATTTAAAGAGCATTGTGCACGAACTTCTGTGGTTCTTAAAGGGCGAGACCAACATTGCCTATTTAAAGGAACACAATGTGAAGATCTGGGATGAATGGGCAGATGCGAATGGGGACCTTGGTCCGGTATATGGCAAGCAGTGGAGAAGTTGGGAGGGTATGGGTGGAACCGGTATAGACCAGGTTACCGACCTTATTCATCAATTAAAAACAAATCCAGATAGCCGACGCCTTATTATTAGTGCATGGAATGTAGGTGATCTCCCTAAAATGAAATTGATGCCTTGCCATTGTCTGTTTCAATTTTATACAGCTCCCTCCGGCCTGCCTACCGGACAGACAGTCTCCCCCGAAGGCGGAGAGAAAAGGCGCAAACTTTCCTGTCAATTATACCAGCGTTCTGCTGACGTGTTTCTTGGTGTGCCCTTTAATATTGCCTCCTATGCTTTGTTAACGATGATGATTGCGCAGGTATGCGATATGGAGCCTGGGGAATTTATTCATTCCTTTGGAGATGTACATTTATACAGCAATCATTTTGAACAGGCAGATATGCAACTTTCCCGAACGCCCCATGCATTACCCCAAATGAAGATTAACCCTGCTGTAAAAGATATTTTCAATTTTAAGTTTGAAGATTTTGAGCTCTTGAATTATGAAAGCTACCCTGGTATTAAGGCACCGGTGGCTGTGTAATCTTTATGCAGAAAATGAAAATTCTATTTCTTTTATTACCAGCGGAATCTCCATTTTTTTGCCACATTCCGCTGGCAATAATTTTTCTTATTTAATTATCATTTCTATTTTAATAACTTGGTCAGGAGAATTTTGACTAAAATTTATTAATTTTATTGCCAGCGGAATGTCAGTTTATTTTACACATTCCGCTGGTAATAAATATATCTATATGCAGAATATTATCATCGGACGCCAGGAAGAGCAGGAGATGCTGCTGGAATTATGTAATAAGAACGGCGCAGACATGCTCGCTGTAACTGGCCGGAGACGAGTCGGAAAAACCTATCTTATAAGGACGTTCTTTGCAGGTGGCATTCATTTTGAGCTAAGTGGCATATTAAATGCTACCATCCAGCAGCAACTGCAAAATCTTGAAATATCGATGGGTCGGTTTGGAAATAAAACGTTACGTAAAAGAGTGCCAGCAGAAAATTGGCTTCAAGCCTTTGAACAACTAAGCCGCCAGCTAGATGCCTTAAAGAGCAAGCATAAATTGATTGTATTTATAGATGAGTTGCCCTGGTTAGATACACATCGTTCGGGTTTTTTGCCAGCCTTTGATTGGTTCTGGAACAGTTGGGCAGTTAAAAGAAATATCCTCGTCATCATTTGCGGTTCTGCCTCCTCGTGGATGACGAGTAAAATTATCAATAACCGGGGTGGTTTGCATAATAGGGTTACTAAACGCATGCACCTGCAACCGTTCAACCTTACAGAAACGGAAGCTTATTTAAAATACAACGGTGTGCAATTATCCCGTTACCAGGTATTGCACTTGTATATGTCGCTGGGGGGAATACCACATTATTTGAAGGAAATACGTAAAGGCCAAAGTGCTGCGCAAAATATTAACCGTATCTGTTTCCAGAAAAGCGGCTTGCTGGTTAACGAGTTTGATAACCTTTACAATGCTCTCTTCGTAAATGCAAGGCAGCACATTAGTATCATACAGGCTCTGGCAACTAAAAATAAGGGGTTATCACGTGCTGAAATATTGGCTGCTACTAAACTGGCTGATGGAGGTAGCTTTACCAAACTGCTATCTGAGCTGGAACAATCAGATTTTATCTCATCATATCTTCCTTTTGATAAAATAAAAAAGGAAACCATTTACCGGGTCACAGATGAATATTCTTTGTTCTACCTAAAATTTATGCGGGGCAAAAAAAATATAAATTGGCTGCAGTTGGCCGCTACTCAAACTTACAAAACCTGGAGCGGGTATGCTTTTGAGAATATATGCATGAAGCACATAGTTAAGATAAAACAGGCACTGGGTATTGCATCAGTTTACACAGAAGTCTCCAGCATCTTTTACAAAGGAGGTGCAAAAGATAAAGGTGCACAAATAGACATGCTGATAGACAGGCAGGATAATGTGATCAATGCCTGCGAAGCCAAATTTTATGATCAGCCATTTACTATTTCGAAAGCTTACGCGGCTGACCTTAGAAATAAGCTAGATGTTTTTAAAGAGAAGACCCGCACCCGCAAAACCCTCTTTCTGACCCTGATCACTCCTTATGGGATTGTGCAAAACCAACACAGTATTGGGTTTGTACAGCAGGAGGTAATTGCAGACAATTTATTTTGACCCTGTACTATTTTGAACGTTTTTTCGTTGTAGCAATAGCCAAAGCTATTGTATGAAAAAACTCTACTTTTCAATTCTCCTGGTTCTGTGTGTATCCCTTGGGTATGCACAGCCATTGCAAGACACAAGCGGTAAGCTAATAGAGCAAAAAGACCATACTATCACCGGCTCTACCGTTATAAAGGTAGAAAACCTGGGAGCTCTGATTAACACTGAATACCCAGAAATGCGCCCTACTATTTCGGCCGATGGTAACTTGTTGTTTTTTATCCGACAAGGTCACCCTGCCAATGTTCAAATTCAAACGGTGCCGCATGCACAGGATATTTGGTACAGCACAAGAGATACATCAGGCAACTGGAGCAAAGCCAAGCACCTCAACGGCTCTGTAAATGCATCTCACTTTAATGCGGTGTACTGGATATCTCCAGACCTCAATACAATTTTATTAAAAGGCGCTTTCACAGAAGGACAATACCTCGGTACCGGAGTAAGTATGATTCGCCGACTTGAAGACAATAGCTGGAGCCCGGCTCAAATGTTGCGTATCCGTAATTTTCATAAGTTCGGCTACACACAACAGTTAGGGGCCTCGATGGGCCAGGACGGTAAGACAATGCTTTTTTATATGACAGATAAAAAAGAGAGCTTTGACAATGACCTGTACGTTTCATTTTTAGAGAGTAGCGATATTTGGACAGCTCCTAAGAGCCTGGGTAAGAAAATAAACCTGCCAGATCATAACGAGATGAGCCCTTTTATAGCCGCAGATGGACGCACGCTTTATTTTAGCAGCGACCGTGACGGCGGCCTGGGAGAAAACGATATATGGATGACGAAACGGATGGATGATAGTTGGCAAAAATGGAGCGACCCCGTGAACCTTGGCGCTCCCATCAACACTCCAGGAAGCGAAGCCTTTTTTACATTAGACGCTGGTGGCGAATATGCCTATCTCACTAGCAGCGATGGTGCTTTCGGCGCAAGCGACATTGTACGAATAAAATTATTGGAAAGAGAAAAACCTGATCCGGTGGTGTTGGTTACCGGCAATGTGTACAATGCTAAAACAAAAGAACCGTTGAGTGCCTCGCTTATTTATGAAACGCTGCCAGATGGAACAGAAGTGGGTACCGGTACTTCCAGCCATACTGATGGAGCATTTAAGATGGTATTGCCATACGATAAGAACTATAGCATCCGGGCTTCCGCCGATAAATTCTTTGCCATTTCAGAAAACCTAAATCTTGATTCTCTTATAAAAGCAGGTTACAAAGAAATACATAAAGATCTTTACCTGGTACCAATAGAAATTGGGCAGGTGTTTAGACTAAACAATGTATTTTTTGATTTCGATAAATATTTTTTACGCCCCGAATCATTTACCGAGCTTAATAGAGTGGTAGAATTCCTCAATCAATATCCTGCTATCGAAATAGAAATGAGCGCCCACACAGATAGTAAGGGAGCCGACAATTATAACATGACACTCAGCGATAACAGGGCAAAATCTGTGATGGATTATATTTTATCTAAAGGCATTTCGCCCTCCAGGATAGTGTCTAAAGGGTATGGAGAAACTAAACCTGTGGCAGCAAATGCTCAGGCAGATGGTACGGATAATGCAGAAGGGCGGCAGCTAAACCGGAGAGTAGAGTTCACCATTATGAAGAATTAATTTCTTAAACAGTTACTAACCCACCCCCATAATTAAGAAGCCATGCGTTTTTGCATGGCTTCTTTAATTCCAAAAGCATATCAAATTTATTTACCGGGCTTAGAAGGCCTCACTTCTATTTTGCTTGGCAAGGTGCGGGGGTTCATTCGCAATAAGTTTAACACCAATTCGCCTATATCTTCCGGCTGAATTTTCCATGCATCAGCATCGCTGGGAGTGTGGTTGTTAAAGTGCGTAGCTACGGAGCCGGGCATGATTGTAGAAACTTTTATACCATACTTCCTAAGGTCCAACATGATGGCCTGGGTAAATCCTACGAGTCCAAACTTACTGGCATTGTATGCTGCAGCAGTTTCAAAAAAATTAGTGCCGGCCAGGCTCGCAATGGTAATGATGTAACCTTCAGATTTCTTTAAAGCCTCAATACTGGCTTTCACGCTATTGAAAACACCGGTAAGGTTGGTATTAATCGTTTCATTCCACTCCTGTGCTGTAATCAGATCTATTGGAGCAAAATGGCCAACACCAGCGTTGGCAACCAGCACATCAAGGCTTCCAAAATGGGCTATTACAGCTTCAACGGCTTTGGTTTCTTCTGTAGCCGAACTAACATTAGATTGCACGGCGAGCACATCGCCTCCCAATTGCAAAGCCGCGGCCTGGGCAGCTTCCAGAGTTCTGCTGCTGATAGCCAATTTTGCGCCAGCGGCGAGTAAAGTTTGGGCAACTCCAAATCCGATGCCCTTGCTACCACCGGTTATGTAGACTACTTTATTTTTAATTTGATCAGACATGAGTATTAATTTTTAGAGTGTATAAAGTTTGTAAGTGGTTACACTAACAAAATTAAGCTCCGCAGGTTGTAAAAAGAATGATCGCTAGCAGGTAATTATATTTTTACACACTTGCCCAGTGGGCGGTCTTTCTTAATTTCGCTTCATGATCTCATTAATTGTGGCGGCTGCTACCAACAATGCAATTGGCAAAAACAACCAGTTACTTTGGCACCTGCCAAAGGACCTAAAGTTTTTTAAAAATAGCACATGGGGTATGGTAGTGATAATGGGGCGTAAAACATTTGAAAGTGTAAACAAGCCCTTGCCCGGCAGGCTCAATATTGTGATGACTAGCAATGCAAGTTGGAAGGCAAACGATACGCTGGTAGCCCCTAATCTACAGGCGGCCATACAGCTTGCCACTGGAGAAAATTTTAAAGAATTGTTCATTATTGGTGGTGGAGAAATCTATAAACAGGCTATGCCTTTGGCCGACAGAATTTACATGACCAGGGTACATGCAGTGCTTGAGGGAGACACTTTTTTTCCGGCGATACCTGGCGAGAGTTGGGAGCTTGCATCAACGGAAACTTTTAAGGCAGATGAAAAACATGCGTACGATTTTAGCTTTGAGATTTGGAATAGAAAGCAACCTGCTGCCTGATACATTCTAACCCCACTCTCTCAATGTATTCAGTAATACAGTTAGCCGAAAAATATCTAAAATATTACATGGCTGCCTCCAACAGTAAGGGCCATGGCGTGCATTCCCCATTTGTATTTGACTTCATTAAATCAGTGAAGAACGACCGCAGGCAATATGGCTGCTATGCTACGATAGAAGCGTTGCGGAAGCGTTTACTAGCCGATAAAACTATGATAGAGGTGGAGGATTTCGGAGCAGGTTCAACGGTCTTAAAGTCTAATCAACGGGCGGTTTACAAGATGGCTCAGTCGTCATTAAAGCCTAAGAAATTTGCGCAACTGCTTTTTAGGATTGTGCAATATTACAAGTCGGCAACGATGCTGGAATTGGGCACTTCCTTCGGCGTAACAAGTGCCTACCTTGCCAGCGGCCATCCGGCAGCCACCCTATACACACTCGAAGGGTCTGCAGCTATTGCCAACATTGCCCGGTTCAATTTTGAACATTTGAATCTGCACAATGTTAGGCTTACGGAAGGTGATTTTGCCAAAACATTGTATCCGTTATTAGAGGATATGCCATCCGTAGATCTTGCATTTGTGGATGGGAATCATCGCAAAGAACCTACGATACAATATTTTAATAGCTTGCTTACCAAAACAACGGAGAAGTCAATATTAATTTTTGATGATATACATTGGAGCCGGGAAATGGAGGAAGCCTGGGCAATAATTAAAGCAGATCCCAGGGTTACCCTTAGCATCGATCTTTTTTTTATCGGGCTCATTTTTTTTAGAAAGGATTTTAAACAAACGCAACATTACAGTATCCGGTTTTAAATTCACCTAACTTTGAAATGTTCCTAAAAACAGCTTTTCAATGACAACCGGTTGAGGGTGCAAGAACACAAAATCCGGATAAATAAACCAAAGTAATACATGATCATTGCTGTACTCAAAGAACCTGCATTTGAATCGAGGGTTTCGCTTTTGCCAGAACATATAGTACCACTTTTAAAATGGGGTACCCGGGTAATCGTAGAGGCCGGTGCCGGAGAGCGGGCATTTGCCAACAATGAAAAATACATCGAGGCGGGTGCTACTGTAGCCTCCAGGGAGGAAATTCTTCAACAGGCCACTGTTATACTTTCTATCAATTTATTGACGGAAACTGATATTGGTCAATGCAAGGCAAAAGTTTTATTGGGTTTTTACCAACCACTGTACAACCCATTGCTGATACATACATGGGCGCAAAAAGGCTTTACCGTTTTTAGCATAGATATGTTGCCCCGCACTACCCGGGCCCAAAGTATGGATGTACTAAGCAGCCAGGCAAACATTGCCGGATACAAGGCAGTACTGCTTGCGGCCAATAAATTCCCGAGGTATTTTCCCATGTTTATGACCGCGGCCGGTAGCATACCACCTGCCAAAATACTTATCCTGGGTGCAGGCGTGGCCGGCCTCCAGGCTATTGCTACCAGCAAGCGCTTAGGAGCAGTGATAGAAGTTTTTGATACCCGCCCTGCAGTAAAGGAAGAGGTAATGAGCCTGGGAGCAAAGTTTGTAGAAGTAGAAGGTGCTGCAGATGCCAGC
>JAYTBG010000289.1:0-8910 GCA_043737055.1 Chitinophagaceae bacterium
AAGTATAGCTCATTTAATATGCTTTCTTAACATGCTAAATAGTCTTTCCTGGCGTAACTAATCTCTTTACGTTATCACAAACCGCAGCTAAAGGTTATTGAATACACTAACTGAGGCGGAAGCATCATACTTAAGATTGATAAAGCTTACCTGAAGCAGCTTGCCCAATACTTTTATTTTTGATGAGACAGGAAGAAATATTATATATCACCCTGCAGGATCTAAATGTGATGGGTTTGTAAAACCATTTTTACAAGGTATTAATACAGTCAGCCAACTTGGATTTTAATGACTCCTATCAAAATTGCAGACATACTACAACTAACAACTTTTAATACCCATAACGGCAACCTAAACTATAACAAAACACTTACTATATTCTGGATGATACCCATTGGGCGATTAAACAAAACATTGGTTAAACCGAGGAGATACACAGGAAACCTGGACAAAAGAACAGTTAAAAAGTGAACCTAACTCGTTGCGGGGGCGGGGAATAGTTACCCACATCGGTTGTTTTTAAAGGCTCCACAATCATATAAGAAATATTATTCAATTAAAAAACAGTGTATTTCCGGTTTTTAATATGAAAGCCGCATTATATCTTGTTTACATATTTATCCAAGACTTAAACCAAGCATAATGAGCGGTACTCTCACCCAAAAAAGAATAAGCCGATTCCCTACCAGCCAGGGGTCGTTGGCTAAGTACCCTACAGGCAAAGATATGTTTGGCGTCAGAATCACGACGCTTCGCCGCCTTGTAAAAGCGAGCCAGCTAAAAGTGAGCAAGACCTCCGGTAAAAATTTCTATAACATGCATGAGTGGTTGGATTATTTGAATAGATGGAGGGAATAGGGGGATAGTTTAGCATTGCAATCGTTGCGGGCTGTTGGGAACGAGAGGTAAGAGCTGACAAAGGAGTAGAAACTGGAAACACTTTCGGCGGAGGACAGATCGGCAAATGAGCCCTTCATGAAATAAGTAATCATTTATTTTAATTCATAAAAAAGCATTCATGAAAAATATTAAAACTTTTACAGAGTTTCAAAATGAACTCACAAGCAATCCGACATTACAACAGGAATTTAAAAATGATCCTGTGAAAGCGATTCAACAATTTGAACCAACACTGCCCGATAATTGGGTTTATCGTTTGGTCGTAGGCTCACTTGGTTTAGCAATTTTGCTGGTAATTACTGGAATAATTATTTTAACTGCGTCCGATAAAACTATTGAACCTACAGTGACAACGTTATTTACAGCAATTGCTTCCGGTGCAGTCGGTGCACTAGCAGGACTACTGGCACCATCACCCAAGTCGAATTAGAAGAAGGTGAGCAGGCTAACTTAACAGTCGGGTAGAGAAGTGAAATCTTACAACTTGCAGGAGTTGTTGGATTGTTTAAACATGAGTAAGGTACAGGGTAGATTATATCAATTATATACCGCCTTCTATTCACTAATTATTAACATCTGCATGCGGGGCTCAGGGGAAATGTGGAGCTGGGCAGACCAACGAGAACAAGAATTAGCACCGGATAGCCGAAAACGGGATATAGAGTAGGCGCAAAAAATTTAATAATATGCCATCAGTTCCAGTCAAAATTACCGATCCTTTTCTTATTGATCTCCAAGCAAACATTCTTAAGTTTCATGGGCGAAAAAATGCCTTACACCTATTTATTGTTTTCGATGAAATCAACGGTGTTAAGGCCGGAATTCAGCAACTTATAGACACCGACATCATAACAAACTCTAAAAAGCAACTGGATGATGCTACCAGAAGATCGACTGACACATCCTTCGATGGGGGGCCGGTTGTAACCTTTTCTATATCTGGTTTTGGTTATACAAAATTAGGTCAGCAAGACAAAGTGCCGCAGATTACTATAACCGATTTTGCAGATAATGGAACGGTCAAAATTGATAATTCACTTTTATCAGGCATGAAAGCTAGTGCTGTAAAACTTGACGATGATACTGATTTGTGGGATGAAGGCTTTAAAGGAGATATCGATGCGCTCATTACTGTGGGAGATGGTGATGAAGAAAATGACCAGTTTGAGAGGCTAAATGAAATAATTGCCAAAATAAAATCGGCATTTGGGAATAGCATTACCGTTGTTGCCTCCCAGCCCGGAACAATTTTAAGAAATAGTAACGGCATTGGCATTGAGCATTTTGGTTATGTAGACGGAGTTAGTCAACCGATCTATCTGGAGGAAGAAATTAACGATGAGCAAACTATAAATACTGACCAATGGAGCGATGTTGGTATTTTGGATAAACTAATAGTGTCTGACCCTGGAGGTAAAGACGCTGATAGCTTTGGCAGTTTTCTTGTGTTCCGTAAATTGGAGCAGAATGTAAAAGCCTTCAAAGAGGCAGAACAAGCGACAGAAGCGAATCCTATTATTCATAATGGAGAGAAGAAGTTCTTATCACCGGTGTTGGCTAGGTCGGGAAATCCTAATAACGAATTAGCGGGAGCAATGAATGTAGGGCGTTTTGAAGACGGAACCGAAGTTGTGAACGACAGTAACGAAAGGGGGATAGTTAAAAAATCGGATTTAAGTAACAACTTCGACTATTCAAGTGACCCTGATGCTTTGAAATGTCCATTTCATTCCCATATAAGAATTACTAATCCACGTGGAGATGTAGGAACTTTTGCAAAAGAGGTCCGCATTACAAGGCGGGGAATTCCTTACAATGAAATTGGTAGAAATGTAAATGATTTAGAGAATGATCAACCGCAAAAAGGGGTAGGATTATTATTTCAATGCTATCAATCGAGCATAATTGCGCAGTTTGAATTTATTCAGAAAGCATGGGCAAATGATGGCGACATCGGAGGTGACCTAGTAGGACAGGATCCGATTATTGGTCAAGGTGTGAACCCATTTGAAAAAAAGTTGCCAAAACAATGGAAGAAGGTGGGCGGTGGAAATAAAATTTCATTTTTTGGCTTTGTAAGCATGAAGGGCGGTGAATATTTTTTTACTCCAAGCATTAGCTTTTTAAAAAGTTTGGGAGTTCATTTAACAGCTTTAGAAGACTAACAAGAGGATTAGGATTTAAACCTGGACTATGCTAAGAAGAGATACGCAATGCCCAACAAAAAAGTGATTCGGGACTGGTCCAGGAATCAGGGCAGAGGTGTGAGTCAGCTTCTTATGCCTGCTAATATGGTTGCCAAGCTTTTAGACATTTACTTTGTTACTTATTTATTAAACTATAAACTGTCATAAAATGAGATCTATCTTTCACCTTACTATTATTTTCATGTCCTTGTTCTCTGCAGGGTGCGCATCAACAGTCTACAAACACGTAAATCCAGCATATGATTTAGGAGATGGGTTTCGCTTTTATCAAAGCTCACCTTACCTGCTTGTTCACACTAATGGAAAGGGCGGCATAGTAACCCAGATATTGTATATAGCTGATCCAGCTAAACTAGTGTCTGCAAAACCAAAAAATTTTCTTTCCAAAACAAGTATGACGCTTGAGCTTGAGAATGGTGTATTGAATACCAGCAAAACAGATGTAGATGCTACTATTGTTCCATCTGCAATTATAAAAGCAGCACAATCTGTGGCCAGTACTTTTTTGGCCGGAGCAAACGATCCGCAAAAAGGAAATGCCGAACGCTCGATGCCTTCACCGCAATTGTATAAGATTGTAGTGAAAGGTTCTACAGTATCTTTTATTGGTTCTGAAAATAAGACAGAGATCAAAGTAGATCTTTTACAGCAGGATGCAGAAAAACCTAAACCTGCTTCTTAAGCCAAGGGTCCGAAAATGTAAGTTCCAACCAATCCAACCAACAAATAATATTACCATGCAAAAAAGCATTATATACTCAGCAATACTATCTACGGCATTAATATTTTTTTCCTGCACTACTGTAAAGGTAACCAAGGTAGATCCAGATAAAATAGATGATAATACAGAAGGTTTACGATACTCCCTTGGAAAACCACTGATAAAAGTAACCCCTAATCAGGGAGGTGATGGTACTTATGCGGTTGAATTGATTTATGTACCCGATAATGATCGCACCTACGCCGCATCGGCATCTAGCTTTATGAGCAAGCATACCTTGGAGGTTAACATGGCTTCGGGTATACTTAGTAAAATAAGTTTAACAAAAGACGGAACAACAAATGTAACGGATGCTGCCGGTGCTTTTGGCGAAATGGCTAAAACTGAAATTGCTCGCAGGCAAAAGGAAGCTGATGAAAAAAAGAAAGAAGTAGAAGCAGAGCTAAAGGAAAATAAAACGGCCCTTAAAAACGCCGAAGAACTGCTTGATGAGAAAAGGATTGCTCATGCTGCTAATAAGCGTGAGATTGGCGAACTGGAAGCTACTTCGCCAAAACCATTGAGTGCAGAAATAAAAGAAAAGATAAGGACCCTTAACAATGCCAATTTCAAACTCCAACTTGAAATGGATGATCTTAAACGCAAAATAAATAAACTGGGATCAGCATTAAAAGACTTGGATGCAGCTGCAAATATGCCGGATGAAAAAAAAGAGGATTTGATGGCATATGGTCCCGTATTTTTTGAGATAAAGGAAATAAGGGATGTAAATGGTAATGTTACATCTGTTTCACTTGTTGTAGTGAAATGGCCAGACAATAAAGCCCAAATGCAATTTAAAACTGTGTCCAAACCGGGCAGCCCTATAAACACTGCAGGTGCCGGCACTGTGCAAGGGCCGGCCTTGACCAGTAAAAAAATAGAGGTTAAAAGCAAGCCTGATGGCTCTTTTGAATTTGACATCGCATTTGATAAGCCGGTTTTACGTATAGATAAACAGCAGTCTACATTTGGCGATCTGGCAAACACCACTTTTAAAAAAGCAGAAGTAAAACAAACACCATTGGATGATAAAAAGACCCATAAAATAAGCGTTCCCAAAAACATCATTAAAAAAGGAACATACACATTGACAGTAGAATATTTTTATGCCTTGCCAGGGTCGGGTGAAGATTCAAAAAGAGAAAACATTGAATTAATTATAAAATAAAGACCTAATGAATATAAAGTGTTTTTTAGGCCGCTTTCGCTCAGACCTTAACTTAGCATTTGCTCTGGATATCGACAACAGAACTATTCCCGAACACTTTGAATTGGGATCTGTAAGTGAAGATGGAAGAGTTGCCATACGCATGGCAATGGATACCAGTAGGCTCAATAATGCCGTGGCACCCGCAAACCAGCTTACCACTGCTTTTGCTTTGCACCGGTCATTACAACTGCTTACCCGAAATCTAATTCAAGCCAATACGGTAAATAATATCGGGTTAATATTTGCCGACAGGTTTGAACACAGAGCTGGCCTTTTGGGATTAATGTTTGATTTTGGCTTTAATCCTACAAAAATGGATGCTGTAGGCAGTGAGTTTACTGATGTACCAAGAGAAGGTTGCGCCATTTTTATGGATGCTATTAGCGATTTGAGGGGAAATGGTGAGGCCTACTGGAGAGAAATAGTTTTTACAGCCATTCACGAATTGGGCCATGTGTTTAATTTATGGCACTTGGAAAATCCAAGTACATTTATGTCTACCAGCAGGGTTCAGGCACCTTTTCCTCCGTCTGCCTGTTTCTTTCATCATACACAAAGAGCATTTCTTAACCGTGCAGATTTTGATGAGAATGTAAAGCCAGGAGGAAGCCCATTTGAAAGTCGTGGCCCGTTTGGCCTTGCAGCCAATGACCCTTTTGCAAAAGAAAAAATAGTTATAGCTGTACTGAAGCTAAATATATCTTTAAGTCAAAAAGAGTTTTGGTATTTTGAACCGATAGAAATGGATGTACGATTATCTTCAACCGAACCCACTACAGTACCAGATAAAATTGATCCGGGTTACGAAAATTTTATCATTCACATAACCCGGCCCAATGGCACAGTGTTCAAATATCGGTCTCCAAGGATCTATTGCCAGAATTTAACTCAACTGGAAATAGCACCGGGTAATCCCTTCATAAGAGATATCAGTATTTTCGGCCAGTCTGGAGGCTACACTTTCACTTTGCCCGGCGAGTATAAAATTCAATGTGTCTTCATTTGCGGAAAGGACGGCAGCGTTATTTCAAATACACTTTCTGTACATGTAAAACAGCCACCCATTGCACGACAAAAATTTCATCTATTACAGGATGCACTAACCCGAAAAGAACCCGCACTTCTACTCTATCACCGTAATGGCATTTTCAGGCCACAAACCATCCGCTTTATAGAAGAGATCGCTGCAAAAGAAAAGAAAAGCGATCTTGGAGTGAATCTCATGTACGCTCTTGCCCGGTTTAAAACCGGCAAAGCGAAAAAAATCAGCAGTGTAGAAAAGCAAAAAATAAACCGAATGTCAAATATTGCCCTTGATTCGGGCAAGCTGGGGAGTGCAAGAGAAAAGAATTTGACCAGCGTAATCAAACAATTGCAAGCATAAAAGATGTCCCCTTCCTTCGCTGTTGTGTGTGTCACTAATGAAAAGAATCGATAGTTCTTATCAATGCTGAATAAAAGATGGTATGAGGCCCACCGCATAGGCTGTGCAGACAGCGTTTGCAAACCATCTGGAGGTGCTTTGATCAAAAGACATGGTGCTTTCTGCCGCCGTCCAGCCTGTCCCGAGTTTTTCGTGAGGCTGGATGACGGCAGTCAGTAACTGCGGCGGCAGAATGCATTCGGACAACTACCAGCTTGGGGCTTAATAAAATAAATTTGGTAGTTTCACTATCCTAGAGTAGACAAAGCCGCAAATGTTGGCTGCAAGTATTTTGTGGATACACCCCAATAAATTAAAACCCTTCATATGGATGAAATAGAAAAAATAAAAAGGACAATTCATTACTACGAATTAAATTTTGATTTCCTTGACGACTTTTTACCAGATGATGGTGACCAATTTCGGGAAATATTTAGGATTATAATTTCTCTTGCGAAGACAAGAGCCAATATTCGGTATCAAGAATTTGGTGAAAAATCTATATTCATACAAGATGTAAAAATTGAGCCAGCGAATAAATTAGTAATCGGTAAACTTAGGTGTGTCCGCAGCGACATTTTGCCAGAGATCATGAATAAAAAAACCGATGAGGCTCGTGGAATAGAAGCAAAGGAGGAAGAGGGGCTTGTTGAAACGACACACTTCGTGATAGATTTTTCAAAGAAAACAAAAAAACTTGCAATAGAATTCAACCAATTTGGTGCAAAAGTCACAGACTTCATACATTACTTACAGAATATTGGCATAAATAAAAAAGTCTTAAAGACTGTTGGCTTTACCCCAATTGTGAAGGATGAATTGTCAAAACTTCAAGACAGGATAAGGCGTTGTTCAGAATTTGTAGTAAAAGTGCATAAAGACAATATCGAGGAAATAAAAGCATTGGACGGCAAAATTTATTCTGCATTAAAAGCTTCAATGGACCACTTTCATAGCGATTATGCTACTTTGATTTTAAAATTTGATTACAGAGAGAGAAGGGAAACAAAAGAAATAAACAACAGCATCTTCAATATTGTCCGTAAATTAGTAAAAGACAAAAGCAAAACTGAATTATTTAATACTTTATCTGTTAGAGCAGAAGATACCGACAAAAATGAGTTGTTAGAAAATTTTGATTTGCTCGTTGACAAAGTTAGAAGTGAAATTTCCGTTGAAAAGAAAAAACGTTATAGGACTGTAGTTTCTGTCGATATTTTTGAGAAAATAAAATCAGAACTAATAAAGAAAAAAATTTAGTGAAAGCATTTGACAAAGCAGTAGACACTTACTTTTCATTTCCAATTCTAATCGACATAGTTGTGGTGGCAGTTGTATGGATTTCAGCAAACAGTTTTTCAGTAATTGACTTCAAACTTATAGACAAGGCAAACCAGATTAATATCTTGCCATATATAATTAGTGCTGATGTTTCACTTGCGGGGTTTATACTTGCGGCTTTAACAATTATAGTAACATTCAAATCTAACTTAAAAGCAAAAGGCATCGAGGACGCAGATAACGCATTAGAGATGATTTTTTCGTCAAAGCACTATGAAAGTATCATTAAAGTTTTTAAAAAATCACTAGTTGAATTTGTTCTTTGTTTTATTGTTCTTTTTTTTATTTGGGCGTCAACTGACAACTTATTTATAAAAACAATTAATAGAATTGTAGTTTCAGGAATAATTTTGACGAGTTTAGCAATTATCCGTAGCCTATATATTTTATTTGTAGTACTAGACTTAGACAAACATAAACGTCCCGAATAAAAGCAAGCATTTCCAACGGGGAGATATGCCAGTAGCAGTTGAGTAAGCAATTGGAATTTCACCCCCTGATCCTCACAGAACCGCACGTGCACTGCTCGATTCATACGGCTCTTCGAAATGGCGCTTTCAATCAATAGGTCGGGCACACACTCCAATAGGGAGACAGTCGGGGTTGCATTTATGTCGGTGCTGGTTTTCTACTTCCCACTCGCCAACACCCCCTCGTCAACGCCGCTGTCGGGGGGGTGGTAAGCTTCCCGGTGTTATCATCCACGTCATCAACATTTATGATTTAATCAGTAACTCCTCACTAACACAGAGATGGAGGCAAGAAAAAAAAATTGTTTCCAAAATCATTTCCTCTTCCCCTTCCTCACCCCCACAAACATCCCACTCGTATACTTATCGTATAACTCAAATAAATACTCAATGCGTTTTGTTTCGTTGGCAAGGGTTGTGAGCGGTAGCAAAGGTCAACTGCTTTGTCTAATTATCGTTTAATTCTCTACATCTAATCAAGCTTGTAAAAGAATCACCAACACTTCCCACACATTTAACTTGTAGGTACAGAATGTAACCCTATTCTATTTCCTTCCGAATCTACAAACACTGCCATAAATCCATAATCGGGAGAG
>JAYTBG010000290.1:0-3675 GCA_043737055.1 Chitinophagaceae bacterium
ATGGAGAATACAGATTGTCGTAACAAAAAGTGGGCTTGCTTTGCCCAATATTAATAGTGAAGTATTCGTAAGGCTTATATATAAATGTTGCGTCAAGAATCTTTGGACCGTTGGCCAACTCAAGGTGTAAACGGTATCCAAATTTTGGTGCCACATCTCCTCGAAAATCCAATCTTGCCCTGCGCATGTCAAACGCATCTATTCTTGTCTCCTCTTGAAAGAGTTGATAACGGATGTGGATTAAACCTCTCAATTCCAGCTTTTGAGAGATTTTCAAAAATGCATGTTCAGCAGTTGTTTGTGCCTTCGTACAATAAATCGAAAATATTAAAGCTGTAGCGAGTAGAAGCTTAATCTTCATGTTCAGCCATTATTTATGTGAGATTAATTAAATTCTATCAAACTTATAGAATATAAATCTTTATTGCCCCACAAGAGTTTAAAATATTTCTAAGTTTATTATCAAACTGCTGATAATCAATTTATTGGGATTTAAATTTTTTAAAAAGCCGACTTCGAATCCTAAATCGACAATTCTTCCCCGTCGACTATTTGTTGGATTGTAATGGATTCCAAAGCCTTGAACGTCTGATTACGCACGTGGCGGAGCGCAATTCTAAGAGAGCAATTCGCAACATCTTCACAATCGGAACATGGTTTATAGAATTTTTCTGCTGCACAGGGAATAAGTCCGATAGGTCCCTCAAAAAGGCGATGGAGTTCAGCAAGATTTATTTCTGAGGCGGATTTCGCTAAAAAATATCCACCTGAAGAACCCTGGTGACTACCCACCAAACCATGGCTTTTTAATTCAAGCAAAATAGCCTCTAAAAACTTTTTTGGAACATGAGCACCATCAGCTATTTCTTTTGTTCGAACCAGTGAACCCCGTTCCGTGAGATAGATCAGCGCCTTAATTGCGTATTTCCCTTTTTGTGTGAGCATTTTTTTTGATCCTGTAAAATGATCACCCGAAAAATTCGCAATTGCGTTTTCTCAGGCACCTGGATTATTTATTTATCAAAGATCCTTTAACCTCTCCATTCTGGTCAGTACTCAGTACTTCGCTCATGTAATCAAAGAAGGAACGCATAGCTTCAAAAGTCAGCGTTACCTCTTTTAGAAATGTAAGATCAACTACTTCCTTATCCGTAAAATTTCTACTGATGATAAATTGTTTTTTTCGGACGAGATCAATGGCAGGATGATCTCGATCATACCCTGATGGTGCAGTTTTTAGTTCTTCGCCTTGCAATGTGCCAAAATATTTAAGAAATGTCTTGTTACTTATGATTTTCCTGATAGGCTTGTCATCAAAGGCAAATTCATCACGAATTCGTTTTAAATCCTTTGGTTCCGGTGCCCAAAACCCTCCACCTGCAAAGGATTTGCCAGGTTCAATTTGAAGATAATATCCGCCTCGTAAGGCTGGCGACGCCCTTGTAAAATGCATGCCAAAATTATTTTTATACGGAGCTTTATCTTTTGAAAATCGAACATCCCTGTAAATGCGAAATAATCGGCTATCCTCAATCAGATCTTTTTTTGCAAGGTTTTTATGTACCTCTTCTTTAAATGTTTTGAGATTCCCAAGCGCGGCATCATAGGCTTCCTTGTGCGACAAAAACCATTCCCGATGATTGTTTTTATCTAAGTCTTTTAGAAACTTAATTGTACTCGCCTCAACTCCCATTCATCAAAAGATATATGTAAAGAATAAAACTTGTGTTTAATCTCAAAAATAGGTCAACGGAAAATGACTGGCAAGATTAATTGAGAGCAATCCAAACTAAAAATAAGATCACCCTAAATAATAATCCCAGTGTTTATTTCGGTAGTGTATCTATCGTCCCGGCTTGATTCAATTTGATTGTGATCTCCTCATACGTTTTCGGATCGATGATCGTATGTGGATTTCGGTCGAGTAGCATTTCAGGATTTCCGATACCCAGGTATCGGATACAATAATCCCTGACTGAAATTTTTGAGGAGATGATCAGCACTTCTTCTTCGTATGTGATAGGATCAAACACAACGGATGTATCAATAAGGGTCATCGAGTCACGGTCCATCAAGGGCATTTTTTCTTTTTCTTCCTGTATCTTTTTTGCACGTTCATACCCGGGAGGCGGCATCTGGGCCACACCTATAGTAAGGTTTATGAAGAAGAATGCAATCATAAATAATAACTTATTCATAAGATTTGGGTTAGTAACATAAACAACGGTATTTCAGTTAAATGTAACGAATTCAGTCTAATCTGATTTTTTACGCCATGAAAATTTATAGCAACCATAAATCATCAGATCGAATAGGTCAAAGAACAATGATTCTGTCCTTAGCAACCC
Source organism: Chitinophagaceae bacterium (assembly GCA_043737055.1). Lineage (GTDB taxonomy): Bacteria > Bacteroidota > Bacteroidia > Chitinophagales > Chitinophagaceae > Ferruginibacter. The sequence continues at coordinate 2,349 of JAYTBG010000290.1, forward strand.
TGGTTGTTTTCTGGTCATCGCACAACCTTAAAGCTCAGAAACTACCTCCCCTTCAGGCTCAGGTAGTTGCAGAAGAGACTATCCAGGTTTCATCCACTCCTTTTTATGTTTTTAAAGACGGAGAATTCAGAGAAGCCATTTTATCTAAAGAACCTGAACTGATCGGTGGAAAGGATCTCATGGAGACCCTGATACGGCTTAACATGCGTTACCCGGAAAAAGCTAAAGAAAAACATATCGGCGGAACAGTGATCATAAGTGTGGTCATTGATAATCTTGGCCAGATGGAAGATGCTTTTGTTCTTGAGGGAATTGGCGGTGGCTGCAATGATGAAGCTTTGCGAGCGGTAAGATTAATGGATAAGGTTGGCTTTGAACCCGGTGAGATCAATGGCAAACCAGTGACTGTCAGATTCAATATCCCGATTACTTTTATGCCTCAATAATGATTATATTTAATAAGCCCAATAGAAGGGCCATACCTGTTCAGCAGAAGGAACTATTTTGTAACCGGGACCGGCTTTTTATTTTCATCTATGGCTACGAAAGTAAATACACCGGTTATTGCTTTTTCACGTTGATCCGAATACATCTCTTCAATAAATACATCCACGCGAACTTTTAAACTGGTGTTGCCAACATGAGTCACCGTACCAATTAATTCAACAATGGTTCCCGCGGGTATAGGTTTTGTAAAATCAATCTTATCACTACTCACAGTTACCATTCTCTGCCGGCTGAATCGGGTAGATGTTATAAATGCTACTTCGTCCATTAAGTGCATTGCCGTCCCCCCAAATAATGTGTCATAATGATTAGTTGTATTTGGAAATACAGCTTTGAAAATCCTTGATTCTGATGCTTTTATTCTCTCTTCGATCGTCATGATAAAATGCTGTGGCTAATAAGTGATAATTCCTATTTGAGAGTTTTACCAAACATCTCATCTTTATAAGCCAAATCTAATTGAAGTAGATGAGATGCATGTGACCAGCCTCTTAATCTTTTACGTTGTTATTAGTCCTCTCGCATTTGGTTGCCCTTGGAAGCCTTAACCTTCGGTAGGCTAAACATCGTCTTTAGTTTTGGTCCCAAGTAAACTTTCCATATTCCTTCTTGAAACATTTAATTTTATCTTTTACCTTATGCCCGTGTTCTCAGATTTCAACTTCTCCTGACCTTGCCTGAAATAGGTTAACTTTTTTATTTAAAGATTAATTATAGTCATTAGGGCACCTCTTATAACCAACTGATCAAAAAAGAACCTTGTTGAATATCAACACATTATGAATTTATTTAATACAAATTAAGGGGTTATTCGAGGTTC
>JAYTBG010000291.1:0-19578 GCA_043737055.1 Chitinophagaceae bacterium
ACACGGCCTAAAAGGAGTTGTCGACGCTTGCCTTGAAATCCTCTTTTATACCGCTCATTTTAGCCCTGCTGCTGGCTTCAAAATCTTCCATGTTATCTTCAGCTTTCGAGTAGGTGTTTTTCACCTGGTCTATAAATTCGCCAAAGGAGTTTTTAACGTTATCGGCCAGGTCTCCGGTTTTGCTGGAAATTCTTTTTCTTGTTTCCGAACCTTTATCTGGTGCAAGTAAAATACCTGCAATAGCTCCTATTGCTGCGCCGGCTACCAAGCCAAGCAATGTTTTTGAACTGCTCATTGTTTTAATTTTTAATTTTTTAAATTTTGAAGTTCCGAGACTTGTAAGAACCAGGGCGGATAAATCTTGCGAGAATGTATCAAGTAGATTTACCCGCCAGTGATTCCTAATAAATTTTCATAAAGAGGTAAAAACGGGCTGTACGAATTCTTGCGGTTCTTTTTTATCGGTTAAATGATTTACCGAATATCAAAGACAGCACAAAAAGGATGATAAATATTATGAAGAGGATCTTTGCAATTCCAGCTGCACCAGCTGCGATACCACCAAATCCAAAAATCGCTGCAATGATTGCAACCACTAAAAAAGTAATTGTCCACCGTAACATAGTTTAAAGTTTTAAGTGTAAAAAAGGATGGTTAATGATATGTTTAATGAAAATAATGTGCCGCAAAGTAAATGTGCCAAAATCACACCGTTTGGAGGTATTTGTGTGGAAGGAAATCACCAGGTAGGGGTGACAAAGATTTTTCAACGGCGGATCATATTACACCCCGATGATATTCGGTTTCACTAGCCTGCATGCATCTCCCAAAGAGATGGACATTAAACTTTGTTGCTCTTAATTTTGTTACCCGTTTTTGACGTAATTTCTCACCCGAATCATAATTTTATTTACCCAGGCCCATCCTCCCGGAGGGGACCTATCTTTTTTAAAAGCAATTTTAGTTGTGTATGGATCTAAAATCTGGTTATCCTTATTCGCTTGTAAAAAATGGACTGGTATCTGATTTTCCGAAACTTTTAAAAAACATCAAAACGCCGGTTGTTATCATGGGTGGAGGAATCTCAGGCGCACTCACTGCATATCATTTAATGCAGAAAGGAGTGGATTGTGTGGTTGTAGATGCCCGTAGTATTGGGCTAGGCAGTAGCTGTAGCAGCACTTCTCTTTTGCAATATGAGATAGATGTACCACTGCATAAACTATCAGAAATGATTGGTGAAAAAGAGGCGGTAAGGGCTTACAAACTATGTGAAGCGGCCATCGATAAACTTTTTACAATTGCCGGAGATATTGGCTTTAATGACATCCAGGCCAGGAAAAGTTTCTTTTACGCAGCAGCTAAAAAAGATGTTCCCATGCTGCGCAAAGAATTCGAATGTCGCAAAAAGGCTGGTTTTGATGTGCAATGGTTAACAGATGAACAAGTGAAAAAGAAAATGGGTTTTACCGCACCTTCGGCCATTCTCTCCGAAACAGGGGCACAAACCAATGCCTACCTATTTACCCATGCGCTTCATAGGCACGGTTTAAAAAACGGTTTACAAGTATATGACAGAACTGAGATTACTACCATTAGCCATCACCAAAAGGGTGTAACATTAATAACAAAAGATGGCTTTACCATTAAAGCAAAAAGCCTCATTTATGCAACAGGATATGAGGTGGTAAAATATATAAGCGAGCCCATTGTAAAGTTGCAATCTACCTTTGCTGTAATTAGCGAAGTATTAGATGGTAAGAAGGCTCTTTGGAAAGAAAACATGTTGCTGTGGAATACGGCGAACCCCTATCTATACCTGCGTACCACGCCCGATAACCGGATTTTGATAGGCGGACGAGACGAGAATTTTTATGCCCCTCAGAAAAGAGCTAAGCTTCTGCCTTCCAAAACCAGGAGTTTAGTCAAAGATTTCAACAAATTGTTTCCTGAAATACCCTTCAATCCCGAATTTAGTTGGGGTGGCACTTTCGGATCTACCAGGGATGGGCTGCCATTTATTGGCCCATATGCAAAATTACCTAACAGCTATTTCGCTCTTGGCTTTGGGGGTAACGGTATCACCTTTAGCCTGATTGGTGCCGAAATGTTGAGTGACCACTTGTCTGGCAAACCAATGAAAGATGCCGCCCTTTTTTCTTTTGAGCGCCTATAATCCAACTCATTTCCACGGTGAGCCCACCCAATGATTTTGAGGCTTGTATTTTGTATGTGTAAAATAAATGCACACAACAGGGGAATATCTCTCACAAGCTAAACAGAATAAGAATAATACAACAGTTTGATGTACCCCAACCCTGCGCCTTACCCACTGGTGAAACCAAAAACATGCAAAACCCATAAGTACTAATAGAAGAAGGAAAAGAAATGATAACGGAACTGGCTATATTGCAACAAACAATTCAAGACCTTGAAAATAAAAATGCTGAACTGGCAAGCAAGCATCGTGACGGCAAATTTGTATCTACCGGCCGCATAGCCCGCACCATAGCCCACGAGGTTAGAAATCCCCTTACCAACATAAATCTTGCAGTAGAACAATTATTGGCCGAACTCCCCGCCGCAGAAAATAATCGGTTTCTGTTTGACATGATTACCCGAAACAGTAACCGGATCAACCAAGTTATTACAGAGCTCCTGGTGGCTACCAGATTTGCTGAGCTAAATTTTTGTAGGACTTCGCTTCATGATATTCTAAGGGAATTGCTGCAGGAGTTAGGCGATAACCCCGCCTGTGAAACGCTACAGTTTTACAAAAAATTTGACCCGGAAGTTGAATATGTGTTGGTTGACAGAGATAAGATAAAGCAAGCCTTGGGGAACCTTATGATCAATTCTGTGGAGGCAATGGAAGATACCACTGGAGGAATACTGTCGGTAGTTACCCGCAAGCAGGAGGGTAAGGTTATAATTACCATAAGTGACAACGGCAAAGGAATGAGCGTTGAGGATGAACAGAGGATATTCGACCCTTATTTCACTCAAAAACCTACCGGAATGGGTTTAACCCTTACAATAACCCAGAACATTATTTTAAATCATAAAGGCACGATAGATGTATCTACAGATTTTAAAGAGGGAACTATATTTACAATTACATTGAAGGATGAGAATTAGCTCATGTTTAAAAGGCTTTTGAAAGCCTGGCCGAATGCCTAGGCAGGGAAGATGCGGTTAAGCCCTGTTAATAACCTTGTCAATGGCGCTGTACACCTCCTTCATCATAAAAGGTTTCGACAAAAAATAATCGACACCATTATGATTGGCATTTAAGCGATCGTTAGGAGTGTCGTGGGCAGTAATCATTACAATTTTTATATCGGGATAGTTCTTTTTAATTTGTTCTGCAAAATCTAAACCCAACCCATCCGGCAAATGATTGTCCAGGATGACTACCGACGGTCGTACAGTTTCCACCAGTTTTTTTGCTTCTTTCAAAGTATTTACAAATGTTGTTGTGTAATCTTTGCGGTCTAAATTTCTTTTGAGAAAATAACAAATATCCACTTCATCGTCTACTATTAAAACATTTCCCATTTCCATGATATTTAATTATAGGTATTAGCAATCATTGTTTTAACCGTACTTCAAATTGTCAGCCAATGCCGACTTTTCTTGATAAATTTTGGATGCTATCGGAAAGGCATTGGATTTGCTTGCCCTTGGTAGAGTTTTTACCTTAATATTGGGATATGTTACCTACAGTGTAGAAATAATTGCAACTTTGATAAAGCAACCCTTTTAAAAAACCGTAATAAAAAAAGCAAATTTGTCATGAAGCAGATACTCATTATTGACGATGACATGGACATGTGTAATCTACTGGGTCGTTTCTTAAACCGCAAGGGTTTTGAAACAGACACTGCATTTACGGGGGGCAAGGGCCTGGTTAAATTTCGGGAGAAAAAATATGACGTCGTACTAAGCGATTTCCGGCTCGGGGATATGGATGGAAGGGAAGTGTTAGCCGAGCTAAAAAAAATTAATCCAGAGGCAGTCGTGATCATTATAACCGGCTATTCTGATATTAAAATGGCGGTAGATGTAATGCGCCAGGGTGCATTCGACTATATTACCAAGCCCCTCATACCAGAGGAGGTTGTGAATGTGATAAACAAAGGCTTAAATGAACAACAGGCCGCTCCTCCTAAAACCGGAAACATTGGGCAAAACAGCATTAGCGCCGCCAGCAGGGTTGCTCAGCCGCCTACGGGAGATTTTATGACAGGTGTCTCTCCAAGAACCGTTGCACTTAATCAGCAAATAGAACTTGTAGCCCCTACTAACTACAGCGTAATTTTATATGGCGAAAGTGGTACCGGTAAAGAGGTAATGGCCCGAACCATTCATGATAAAAGTAATCGTCACGATAAACCATTCATTGCAGTAGACTGCGGAACCTTATCCCGAGAGTTAGCAGGAAGTGAATTGTTCGGACATGTAAAAGGATCCTTTACTGGCGCACTTACAGATAAGGAGGGCATTTTTGAAGTGGCCAATGGGGGCACTTTGTTTTTAGATGAGGTAGCAAACTTGCCATTAGACGTGCAGGCTACTTTGCTGAGGGTTATTCAGGAAAGAAAATATAAAAAAGTTGGTGGTAACAAAGACCTGAGCACAGATGTAAGAGTGCTGGTTGCATCTAACGAAAATTTGCAGGAAGCTTATCGTGAAGGAAAATTCAGAGAAGATCTTTACCATCGCTTCAATGAATTTTCTATTTCAATACCACCACTGAGGGAACGTAAAGAAGACATTGTACTGTTTGCTAATTTTTTTCTTGCTAAGGTAACTGCAGAATTGAATAAAAACCTGGACGGCTTTGATGACGAGGTGATCCAATTATTTTTAAATTACAATTGGCCGGGCAATCTTAGAGAATTCAGAAATGTAATTCGCAGGGCTGGCCTGCTTACTACTGCCGGTAAAATAAACAGCAATGTTTTGCCTTGGGAGATAATTGGTATGCAACAGCAAACTACATCCTCAGCGCCCGCAGAAGCGGCTCATCCCATCAGCGTGTCTGCTGTACTTACAGAAATGGGCGGTTTAAAAGGGGCATCGCTGCAGGCAGAGTACGAGACTATTATGAATGTGTTGAAAGAAGTGAAGTACAATAAAAGCAAGGCTGCTGCCAAGTTAAACATTGACAGAAAAACATTGTACAACAAAATAAAAGCGTTCGAAGATAGCAGGACCACGATCTAATATCTACATCTCTTTTTATAAATAAATTAGAAGGGCCCACATTTGGGCCCTTCTAATTTATTTATAAGTTAGGGTTCTGTTTCCGACTGTCTTCATCGGGTTTAGAAAAACCGGAACCTATGGCTTGCATAAGTGAAGATATGGGCCCTTGCATTTTATGAGTGCGATCATCCAAGGTATTTTCATCTAACAAATCCCCCAGGTGTAAGCTTGGTGGCAGGTAAGTAAGAATATTGTCTATTTGCGATTCTAACACGGCTTTTATATCAACAGGTTTTTCAGAAGGTGCTGCAGCTTCCTTAATTAACGAGGCCGCTTTATTTGCAATATCATTCAACTTGCCTTCGGTACCTGCCTGGTCGAAACCACTGTAGGCATTTACCCTATCTACCACATTGGGAGCATCGTTTCCAAAAATTGTTGATACCCAATTTGTGGAAGTCTTTGGATACAAAACTGTTTCTGCGCCCGCATCTGTGGCGAGCAGGCGATGCAAGCCAACCAGTATAACAGGTATGGCCGCCTGGCTAAAACGATGAAGGTCTTCCTCTCCACTTTTTTGTACAATGTCCTGAGTATTGGGATCTATCATAGCTAAAGGGTCGTAGCCAAAGTGTTTGGTGAGCGTTTCTATTAGGTTCATACATCTATATTTTTTTGGTGTTCAAAACGAAATGTTTCAACTGTATAATGGTAAATTCATGCCAGCTATCGGGCATCAAATTTGTCTAATAACCATAGCACCCAACTCTAAAATTATCAAATGGAAAAAATAGAAATGACGACGCTGTCTTCGGTTATGGAAAAATTAAGGTTAAGACGCCAGGATAATGAGTTTACTTTTACAGGGGAAGGCTTCAATTGTAACAGTACCAAAATGTACCAGCCCGATGATCTTACCATTATAAAAACGTATCGTTTTGAAGGTGATTCTGACCCATCAGATAATGTAATCCTGTACCTCATTCAGGCAAACGATGGATTGATTGGGTATAGCATTGATGCTTACGGTGCCTATAGTAACTATGCAGAAGGTTACGACGATTTTATAAAAAAGGTGAGGATGGAAGATAGGGATGAGCAGGAAAATTAGAAATTATAAAGGAGTAAAAATTATATTGAACCCACGCCTGCAGAGCGTAGGGTTTTTCAACATGTAAAAGTTTTACTGGCCTTTGGCGGTTTGAATAATGCCCGCAGCCATAAATTGCCAAATAAGATTGAAGAACGAACGCTTAACATCCCGGGTATAAGATACCGCTTGCACATTTACTGCTTTTCCGGTTTGCGGGTTACTACTTTTTACAATAAAATTTTTGGCCGGGAACGTAATGAGTGCACGTTTTTTAAACTTGCCTTCTTCATTTTTAGCGCAGCTATTTTCAGGTTGTGGTACATAAAAATAATCCTGCCAGTTGCCAGGTTGTTGGTGCCCTTTAAATGCGTTTCCAATTTGTCTATGGCTAGTTCTTCAATAGCCACCAGGCCCAATCCTTTGATTGCTTTGTTTAGAACTTTGCCATCCATAGCCCCCAGCGTAGCATCTACCATAAAACTTCCCTCAGCTGCATTTTTCAAGTCAAAATTAATTTGCGTTTTCAGCTCACCCTTTCCCATTATCAAAGAAGTGGCTTCCATTTTCATCTATGGATTGGTTGCAATAATATCGGGTACGTTGGTAATATTGCTTATGGTTCCGGAGGTGCTTTTAAAATGTATTCTACCTGACGTGTCAGACACCGGGTTAAACTCCTCATACGAAACATCTACGTTTGTCAAAACCAATTTGTCAACGTGAATGGGACTGCCGGCGCTGGCAATCAACTGATGCGGGTATTTACCCACTTTACTTATGCCCTCATTTGGCAGGCGTGCATCATTATATATCTCTATATATCCATGGCTCAGCTTTGCTTCTTTTAAATGAATTCCGACACCTGTCAATAATTGCCACCAGTTTACATTGATCAATTCTGCTTCGTCAAAATAGAGGTTAAACCGGTCTTCTTTAAATTGTGTTTATCACTAAAGTCGTCTTTAGAATCAAGGGGGTTCAAATTTCACCGCCCGGGCCTGCAGGTTACCTTGCCGGGGTTTTAAAGCAATAGAGTCTACACTAAACCGGTACAATTTATCTGCCGTTACAGTAGCATATTTTTTTACATAAATAAGGGCATCTTTTGCAAAGAAAAAGGGGGTAATGTCTTTAGCGGTTTTATCATCAATTTTAATGTCGTCCAGCACCGCTGCAAGGTTATACAGGATCGTAAGCTTGTTGTCTTTATCTAGATTCTTGTGCGTAAGCGGATGTTTTGCAACAATAAATTATTAAGAGAGTAGGTCTCATTTTTCTCTGCTATCTTATCGTAAAAACTGGTAGTATCCCGGGTGTTGTACTTTCTTTTTTTATGAATGATCTGAACATCCGGCGAGTCCAACACGATCTGTTTAAGGCTGATGTTCTTTGCATTTAATAGATCTTGTGGCGATATACCCTTTATCAGTATTTTTTTAACCGACACTGTCAAAATATCATCGGGGAGTTTACTATACTTATCCAGCACAATTGGCGAACAGAGTATGGCACAAGGTGCACGTTATGAGCGGTGATGGTAGATTTTAACAGGTCGATCTCAATGTTTTCTATGCTCAGTGCATAAAGTCGTTCTGATGCTTTGTGTACAAGTTTGGTAAGTTTTACTTTGATGGCAGCCTCAAAGTCATCGCTCTTTCTTAGCTTGAGGTAAGAATACACTCCTACACCCAGCACTGCCAGCACCACCAATATCCATTTCAATTTCTTACACGCTATTTTTTTGGCCCTTTGCCTTTGGGAACCTGGGGTTTGGTTTCCATAGAATCTGCCTTAAAAGGGCCCTGGGGTTCAGCTGGATTTTTTTCATTATACCCCATATGTTCCATTTTTTGATCTGCAGGTAAGATTGGTTTTTTGATCGACTTTGCCATATTTTTTTCATATGAAAAGTAAAAATTCGTGCCAACAAATAGCACGGTGAAGGCTCGCTACAAATTGGGGTAGGCCAGTTATTTATAGCCATGTAAAATTCGATAAAGATATTTTGTGTATTAAATTGCCCACTGGTTAGGGCTATTTTTACAAAGTATGGGCTTAAACTGCCTTTAAATGCGGTATGATTTTTCTATAATAACAGTATATGAATAAATGGGTTAGGCGCTTTTTATATTTCCTTGCAGGTATCGTAATACTTGTACTTGCAATTTTTCTTTGGATACAAACAGACTGGGGTAAAAATGTAATACGCAAAAAGGTTCAATCCTATATTTCTACAAAAACCAATACTGAGTTTTTGATAGGCTCTATTGACTATAGCTTGCCCACTTGGGTAGAACTAAATAACGTGCTCATGCGCGACCAGGGCAAGGATACTCTTTTGTATGGCAACCGCATTAAAGCAGATATTGCCATGCTCGGACTGCTGAAAGGAAAATACCAGATAGATAAGATTCTGCTGGATAACATGTACGTAAACCTCACTAAAAAAGATACTGATTCTGTATTTAACTACCAGTTTATAATAGATGCGTTTAAGAGTAAATCAGAAACAGCAACAAAGGCAGACACGGCTACCATCGATCTTTCTTTAAAAGAGCTTACTCTTAAAAATGTGCGATTCAATATGCTGGACGATCAGACGGGCAGCTATACGATGATGAGGGTAAAAGATATGCACCTGCAGCTAAACAACCTGGATGTAAACACGATGAACTTCGATATTGATAAGTTTTATGCCGACGAATTCCGGCTGGAATTACTTATCAAGAAAGATTTTAAAGACACATCGCTGGTAAAAACCCAGACTAAACTGCCTGTGGTGATAGCAGACAGCTTGATCATAAAAAATAGCTATATCTCTTTTATCGATGAGGTAAGCAAAATAAAGAGCATCAATACTATTGGGCAACTCCAACTTGCCGGACTCAGCAACAAACAAGACCCCAACATCTTGAAGGGAAAATACATTCAGCTTGCAAACTCTAACATTGCATTTGACCATGTGCTGGTTGCTGCCCAACCAAAGGCAGCGGCTCTAACAGACACGGTAGCCGTAACTGAAAACCTTGCCTTTGTTATTGATGAAATTGATTTGCAAAACAACCAGATAACCTACAATAACAACGCAGCCCCGGTAAAAATCAATGGTCTTGATTATGCCCACCTTGCCATTTCTGCTCTCAATTTAAAGGCTACTGAAAATCAGTTTAAAAACGGTGCTATCAGGTCTAACATACAGGGTTTTTCTTTTAAAGATAAAAGTGGCTTTCAGCTAGATACTCTACGGGGTGGCATTAGTATGGATAGTGGCAATGTGAGAATCGAAAACCTTTATGTAAAAACACCTACCTCTACCATTACTGCCAATGCCATGATTTACCCTTTGAGTTTTACCAACAACACTGGTAATGCTCCGCAAGGTTTTCCGCAAAATAATATTGTGTTTACCAATACCCTGGTTTCAAAAAAAGATCTTGACCTGTTGGCAGAAGGTATAACGGCTAAGTATAGCCGCCAAATGAATGCATTGGGTGATGTGCGGATTGATGCGAATATTGTGGGCAACGCCAGCCAAATGTTGATAAATGACTTAAATGTAAGATCTGCTACCGGGCGTGGTTTTGTATTACATGTATCTGGTACGGCTGCCAATGTGAACGATGTAAAAAATATCAGCTACAACCTCAACATAAAAAACCTTACAGCCACAAGGGCCTTGATCAATCCTTTTTTGGAGGGTAATCCGCAGCCGGTTCAACTGCCACCTGTGCTGTTCGTTAACGGGTCCCTTGCCGGAAACATGAGCCGCTTGCTGCCTAACCTAAACATAAGCTCCGCTTATGGTAAGGCAAACATAAAAGGCAATCTCATAAATTTTCAGGATCCGCAGAAGATGAAGTATGATGTTGTGATAACTGCCAACGACTTGGAAACCGGCAAGTGGATTTACCAGGATTCTGTAATGGGCAAGCTCACAGGTACTATTTCTGCAAAGGGGTTCAATGGCTTCGACATAAAGAAGAGTTCCATAAAATCTACAGGCAACATCAGCTCCTTCCGCCTCCAAAAGAATGTCTTCAACAATATTAAGTTTAATGCTGTGCTGGTGAGAGGGATGGCAGATTTTGTGGCCTCTATGAACGATGAATTGCTGAAATTTAATATTGATGGCAAAGCCAACATCAAAACCACCTACCCAGCTATAAACGCCGCACTTAATTTGCAAAAGGCCGATCTCTTTGCGCTAGGATTTGTGCGGGACAGCCTGCAGGTAAGCACACTTGCAAAAATTAATTTGAATAATGCTACGCCTCAAAACCTGGATGCCACTTTAAGGCTGGATAGCTTGCTCCTGAAAACTGCAGGTAAAAATATTTTTGCCGACAGCGCCTTGCTTGTTGCGTTTGTGCGCAACGATTCTACAATCGCCAGTTTGGTAAGCTCTCTTGCAGATGTAAACCTGGCGAGCAATCTTAATTACGAACAAATGCCCGTGCTTCTCAATGAAGTATTGGCCAATTATTTATCCGCACACAACAGCAAGCCGGTGCCCAGGGCACCACAGGGCACGATAGTGGCAGATATGGTTGTAAAAGAAAATGAGTTCTATAAATCTTTTGTAGATAACCTTTCTTTTGTAAATGTATTAGCCAATTTTAGACTGACTAACCAGGAAAGGGACAGTGCCGTTAAGGGAAATATTACTGCCGAAAATTTGCAGGTCGGTACCAATAAAATCACCAACCTTGTTGCAAATATTAGTGGGACTTCAGATTCTCTGTTGCTTGTTGTAAATGCAGATACCGTTGCTGCGGGTAATATATTATTGTATGATGCACTAGTAAAAGCTGGCTTTGACGATAACAATGTTTCAGGGTCATTGCTTACAAAAGATGCTAATAAAACAGACCAGTTTGCACTGGGTTTTCTAGCCAATCAAAATGCTGCTACAAAGGGATACGATCTTAAACTAAGTGAGGCACTATTATTAAACTATAAAAATTGGCAGGTAAACCCGGCTAACCAGGTCCGTACTTCGCCCGAAGGTTTTAATGTTAATAATTTCGACATCAGCAGCAACCAACAAAAAATTTCTATTAGTAGCAACAGTCCGGCATTTAATGCACCAATGACTGTAGTAATAGATGACTTTAAGCTGAGCACCATTACCGCAGCCCTTAACCAGGATTCTATGTTGGTAGAAGGTTTATTAAATGCTGATATGGTTGTAAGTGATTTTAAACAGGCTATTCCTACCATTGATGGCACGTTACGTGTAGACAGTATTCAGTTTCAACAAACCAATGTGGGCAACATAGACCTAAAGGCTAACAGTAGCAATGGTGAAGTAACCGTATCTGGCAAACTAGATGGCAATGATAATAATGTAGACTTGTATGGCAAGTACAATGCGGATAATATTGACGTGAAGTTGAACCTTAACCCACTGAGTGTTTTAAGCATTCAACCTTTTACAGAGGGTAATCTCGAAAGAAGCTCCGGAAATATCTCTGGACCCATTAATATAACTGGCCCCGTTGCTGATCCCCGTTGGAGCGGTGAACTGACATTTAATAAAGTGCAAACAACGGCCTCACAGTTTGGCACCTATTTAAAAATTGATGGACAAAAAATAACATTGGACTACCCGGTAGTTACTCTAAATAAATTTACCGTACAGGACAGTACCAACAACGCACTGGTTATTGACGGTACGGTTACTCAGAATAGCAACAAAGAATTCATCTCCAACCTTTCTGTAAACGCAAGCAACTTTAATGTCATCAACAACTCCGCAGTTGACAATGATATGATTTACGGAAAAGCTATTGTTGCAGTAGATGCTTTGATACAAGGAACCCTCACAGCACCGGAACTAACAGGTAATGTCACTGTAAAAAATGGTACTGAAGTAACTTATGTAAAGCAAACTATACCATCCTCCATTAAAGAAAGAGATCAGTTTATAGAATTTGTGGACATGGACACTATCTCTAACCTCATTACTGAGAGAACAGCTTATGATATAGAGAGAGAGAGAAAAGATGAGTCAGCTACCAAGGCGTTGTTACAATATAATCTGGACCTTGATATTGAAGAGAATGCAAAATTTAATGTAATTGTAGACCCGGCTACAAGAGATGAGTTGCAAGTGCAGGGGGGCGGGCAAATTACGGTAGGCTCCAACCCAAATGGAGATATTACCCTTGCCGGCACCTATAATTTGAAGGGAGGTAGTTACCAGCTTAACTATGGCCCTATAAAACGCAGGTTTATACTGCAGGAAGGCAGCTCAATAAGTATGAGTGGCGATCCGATGAATTCCACCGCCGACATAACCGCTATTTACGAAATTACCACAGCCCCACTTGACTTGATAGGAAATGAAATAAGCGGTGCTAGTGCTACTGAGAGCCAGCAATACAAACGCAAAGTACCTTTTGAGGTTTTATTAAAAATTAAGGGTACCGTAAGCAAGCCCGAGCTTGGTTTTGACATTGTTATCAAAGAAAAATCGGCCGGTATTTCTTATGAGCTTTCTACGGCTGTAGAGAATAAGCTTGACCAGTTACGCACTGATCCATCGGCCATGAACAAACAGGTTTTTGCACTACTCGCCCTGGGCCGCTTTGTGGGCGATGAGAGCAGCAACTTTTTTGGTGGTAATGGCATCGGTAACAGCAATTTATTGGCAAACGAAAGTGTGAGTGGCTTTTTAAATGCAGCAGTAGAACAACTGGCACAAAACCTCATCAAAGGAGTAGATGTAGATATCAACTTAAAATCTGTAGATGATGACCCAACTGCACAACGCACAGATTTAAATGTAGCCCTTGGCAAAACTTTTTTAGATGACAGGCTGAGTGTGAGTTTTGGAAAAAGCTTTACAGTAGCCGGCACAGACCCTTCAGCGGCAGGCGGAGGAGGCAGCCCCCAGTTTATGCCCGATGTGAATACTACCTATAAATTATCGAGAGATGGTAAATACATGTTGCGTGCTTACCGTCGCAACCAATACGAAGCCATCATGGACGGGTATTTTATTGAAACAGGCCTGGCTTTTAGTTTTACTATGGATTATAATAAGTTCAAAGAATTGGTTAGAAGAAAAAAGAAGTAGAGCATGCAACAAAGATCCTTTTTATGGATGTTCATAGTAGTGTTGGGCGCAACTTCCTGTAGTATCAGGAAGCACCTGCCCAAAGAGACGTACCTGTACAATGGACCAACTGTCAATATTAAAAAAACGGCCGATAACCCAAAAAAGACGAGGCCTGTAAAAAAGGAGTTATCTAAAATTACGTTTCCTAAAAAAAATAAAATGATTTTGGGGTATGCCTATAAAGTTGGCTTTTGGTATGGCATAGGTACCTCCAAACGTGAAAAAAGTTTTCGCAATTGGCTACGCAACCGCTTTGGAGAAGAACCAGTACTTAATACCATGGTAGACATTGAAGCCAATACCGAAAACCTGGTAGCGCACCTGGAAAACAAAGGATATTTTAAATCTACCGCAACGGGCAAGCCGGTATACAAGGGTTATAAAATGAAAGCGCAATACGATGTATTGCTCACCAGGCCTTATAACATAGATACAGTTAAATGGGTAGTGGACTCGAGTACAATTGGGAGAGATATCATGGACCTAAAGAGCAAAAATTTATACGTGTTGCCGGGTCAGCAATTTGACATTGCTAACATTAAAGCGGAAACCCGCCGCATGGACCTTGCTTTAAAAAGAAAAGGGTACTACTATTTTAGTCCGGATTATTTAAAGGCATATGTAGACACTACGGTAGGTGGGCACAAAACCAATATTTTATTTAGTGTAAAAAAAGATGCACCATTGCTTGCACGTACACCGCAAACAGTAAATAGCATCACACTTTTTCCTAATTACACCTTGTTGTTTCCTCCACCCGATACCAGCAAAAGAGGATTGATTGTGTTTGAAGACGTCTTAATAAGAGACACGGTGAATGCATTTAAACCAAGTGCGTTGGAGCGCTCCCTCACCTACGACACCGGCTCGCTTTACGATCAGCAAAAGCACAATGAATCTCTAAACAGATTCATCAATATGGGAGCTTTTAAATTTGTCAAGAGCCGTTATGAGCCTTCGAGCGATTCGGTAAATCCATCCCGGATGGATGTTTACTACTACCTTACTCCCCTAAAGAAAAAAACAATCAACGCAGAAATTGGTGGCTTTACGAAATCCAACTCGTTTACAGGGGCGCAACTGAGTGTAAACTGGAAAAACAGGAATCTTTTTAAAGGTGCAGAGCAACTCAGTGTAAAAACCTACGGGGCCTTTGAGTTATCCATTAATGATAGCCTTAAACAAAACAATAACTGGCGTGTGGGTACCGAGATAGCCCTGCAGATACCAAGGTTTGTAACACCCTTTCGGATTAAGGAACATAATTTTTTTCCGCCGTACACAAGGTTTTTGATTGGCTACGAATGGATGCGGAGACAATTACTTTACACCAAAAACTTTTTCCGCCTGCAATATGATTTAACGTGGAAACAAAAAATAAATATAGAGCACAGCATGTCTCCGGCGAGCATTACCTATAATAATGCCACCGCATTTTCTGAGGAATACCTGCAAAAAGTAAACCTGTACCCGGTACTGCAATACGCAAACTTGCCAGAATTGATCCTGGGGTCTTTTTATAATTTCAACACTTTTAGCCGGAGCACTTTTAAGCCCAATAGTTTTTTCCTAAAAAGCAATGTAGAACTGGCCGGTAACATCGCCGGGTTGTTTAACAAACCAGATTCTGCCTTTAGT
Organism: Chitinophagaceae bacterium; assembly: GCA_043737055.1. Classification (GTDB taxonomy): domain Bacteria; phylum Bacteroidota; class Bacteroidia; order Chitinophagales; family Chitinophagaceae; genus Ferruginibacter. The sequence continues at coordinate 15,066 of JAYTBG010000291.1, forward strand.
AAAAAAATTGCAGGAGCCTATTTTGCACAGTTTTTTAAACTGGATGTAGATTTTCGTTATACCCGAAAGTTCACCCGCTCTACGTCGTTGGTTAACCGGGTAAATATTGGCGTGGGTATGCCATACGGAAACTCTTCGTTTATACCTTTCTCCCGTCAGTTTATTATTGGTGGAAGCAACAGCTTAAGGGGGTTTCGCCCCCGGCAATTGGGTCCCGGGCGGGTGCTTACCACCCCCGATCAACAGGTATCTTACCCGCAAATAGGTGGCGATTATAAATTAGAATTACAATCAGAGTTGCGCTTTCCATTGGTATCCAAACTGTCCGGTGCGTTGTTTTTTGAGGGCGGCAACATCTGGACAAAAAATGACGTATTGTATGGGACCGACGGGCAACTCACAAAACAATTTATGAAAGATCTTGCGGTAGATGGCGGTATTGGCGTAAGGGTAGACATCACCGTTTTAATTATTAGGTTAGATGTGGCCACGCCCCTGCGCAAGCCATGGTTGGCCAGGGGTAGCGAGTGGGTTGTAGACCAAATTGATTTTGGCAGCAAGGCGTGGAGGGGAGAAAATCTTATATTTAATTTGGGAATTGGTTATCCTTTTTAAAACTCTTGCCAAGGTTGATATCGAAATTTTATTTAAATTTTAAAAGTGCAGAAAAAAAAATTATAGCATGATTGTATTTACCCATATCAAAAAGAACATGGGGATTCTAAAGCAAACGTTTATAGAATTCTCAAACGACAATGTGCTTAAACTGAGCGCAGCACTGTCCTACTACACCGTATTTTCTATTGCACCTATGCTGTTTCTCATTATATCTTTCGCAGGTGCGGTTTATGGGCAAGATGCAGTTCAAGGGAGGCTATTCGGACAACTTAAGCAGTTAGTAGGTAGCAATGCTGCCGTGCAAATTCAGGAGATGATTGCCAATACACACCTAAAGAAAGAAAGCACTTTTGGCGCTATTACGGGTGGTATTATTTTGCTGATAGGTGCCACCGGTGTGTTTACAGAAATACAGGACAGCATCAACTATATATGGAGCATAAAAGCAAAGCCTAAGAAGGGTTGGCTAAAACTGATCATTAACCGTATGATCTCTTTTTCCCTGATTGTAAGCCTGGGTTTTCTGATGTTAGTCTCGCTGGTAATTAACGCAGCTATGGATGCACTCAGCGAAAGCTTAAGCAAGGTGTTTTCTGACGGTACTTTCTATTTAATGTACGGCCTGAACATTTTACTCATTTTCGCCATCATCAGTTTCTTCTTTACTATTATTTATAAAGTGTTGCCAGATGCTACTATATATTGGAAAGATGCAATGAAAGGAGCCATGTTTACGGCAGTGCTATTCCTGATAGGCAAGTTCCTTATTGGCTATTTTGTAGGAAGTAGTTCGACAAGCGCTGCTTATGGCGCTGCAGCTTCCCTTGTAATTGTGCTGCTATGGGTTTACTACACCTCCGTTATTCTTTATTTTGGAGCAGAGTTTACAAAAGTGTACGCTTTGCAACGAGGCAAAGGCATTAAACCACACGCCAATGCCGTATATATTTTGAAAGAAGAAAAAAAGGAGATTCCTCCATTCGCTATCAGGCCAGCTGCTGCTGAGGTCGAAGAAAAGAAGGCATAAACTAGCTATCCACAACTTGGGGCGGGCTGAAATATCCGAATGAAAATTTACGGGTATAAAGTTCTACAGGTGGCCAGAGCGCCACCGGCTCACCTGCATTGATACTGTGCCAGATGGGCCATGTCTATGGTATATTAATTGTAGATTTTAGTTTCTAACAATAAGCCATATGCAAATTCAGCAAAGTCTCGTGGTGGAAAAACTCAACCATCTTACTGCTATTTTAATTGACTCCAGTGAAGGATATTTAACTGCATCAGCACATGCACGAAGCAAGGAGCTGGAAGATTTCTTTGAACGGCTATCCTATCAGCGGAAAGATTTTGCCAGGGAAATAAAGCGAATTATCAAAAGCATGGGTTTTCCTACTTCTTCGGAGGAGGGTTTCCTAAGTTTGCTGCATAGAACATGGAAGGATATGTCTTACCAATTGAAAAGCAGGGATAAAGATGCAGTTAAAACCTGCTGTGTGATTGGCGAAAAATTTACCAGCAACTTTTACGAAAGTATTTTAGGTGCAGAGGATGTTCCTGAACCCGTAAAAAATGTATTGCAGCTTCAGCTTCAAAGTATAAACAGCTCTCTGCACCAGTTTGAGCTCGCAAAAACGGGTGAAGTGGTAGCGTTGGGTGTGGCGAAAGATGCAGTGGAGCTCACTGCTGCAGCAGAAAAGAAAATGCTGTTCCTGATATCGTACCTGCACCATGTGTCTAAAGATTTTGAAATGATAGCTGATGACCTGGAAGATAAAAATCTTAAACATGCATTTATGTCTTTATCAGAGGAAAACCACCAGTTTGCTCAGGACCTTCTTTGCCATGCGAAACAGTTTGGAGTAACCCTTAGCCCGGCCGAGTATGCGCTTTTTTTAGACCATGAATTTCCCGAAACAGTTGCAGATTCTAAAAGCACAGAATTGGTACATATTTGCGACAAGAGTGAATATCTCTTTTTAAAATTGTACACCGATGCTCTAAAAGAATTTTTAAGTTTTGCCAAATTGAAAGACCTGATGATTTTTCAATACAATAGCATAAGGGCAGGCTTCGTAAAATTGAGGATGCTCAATTCGCTTCGCTTTAATAATGAGTTATCTTATTGACTACAATTCCTCGTTTTTTAAAAAATAAATTTGAGTTCCATGGACGAAAAAAAGAACGAACCTGAAATCAAGATTGACTTAAAGCACGACAGCATGGATTTTTCTGCTGCTACAGAAGAGGGCGATATATTGGATACAGATGACGAAACCTTTGAGCCTGGCGATATAAGCGCAGAGGAATTAGTGATGCTGGAAGATGACCCTGAGGTAGAAGCAGCAGCCCTCGAGGCCGTGGCAGAAGACAGCATAACAGATGATAGAAACCTGCCCGACGAAGACTGGACCGATGACCTGCCCGACACCGAAGAAGACAACGAAGAATTTCCAAACAGATAACTAAACTACTAACCATTATGGATGAACATATCCCGGTACAAAGAGAGGAAGAGGAAACACAACAGCCGATTGGCAATGAGTTATCTAAAGATGCTACCAAGTTTGCTGTAGAAATTGAAATGGATGAAGATGAAGTGGTACATGAACAAACAGTAATTGAAACGGAACGAGTTGTGAACTCCGAGACCGACATAGATGAGGTAATACACAAGCAACCCCCTTTAACACCGCCCGGCAAAGGGGAACAAGACATAGATGACCTGATGCATCGATAAAGTTAGCCTGGCACCCTACACTATATTTAAATGTTTTTTATGGAACATGAGTTGAATTTTACAAGGGAAGCAATCGCCGGCGAAATGTCGGTGAAACTGGCGAATAACCAAACCCTGGACGATTTTTGTATGCATCATATTGCAGATTATAATCGGGACAGATTTGAAGCATTGGCTATACGGGTGTACGTGGGAGAAGAAACTATCATTACCGTATATGCGGTAGATAAGACAAGGCAGGAAAATTCCACCGTGATGATAGATAAAGTTCCTGTAAAGAAATTTAAAATAACCACCCTTCCGGTGAGCGAACTTTTTAGTTACTGCGAAGGGTTTAATTGTACATTATCTACGGGCAATTATGCAATAGAAGATATGGTAGTAATAAACAGGTAAAATATTTGCCTGTTATAAAAAAAGATGAACTCAGCTGGGTTCATTTTTTTGTGCAATGGGTTGATTTATGATGCCTGAATCCTGGTAAGTAACTTCAAAAGGTCTACTCCCTTGCCCAGAACGGGTTTAAACAAATCCCCAACTTCGGCTATTCTTTGCAACGCATTTTTAATGGTAAAGTCTTTCATTTGCAAACCCTTCTTTACCTCGTCCCAATGCAAAGGCATAGACACCGTAGCCCCCGGTTTTGGCCGTAACGAATACGGTGCGGCAAGTGTAGCTTTGGGGCGGTTTTGCAGGTAGTCAATATATAATTTTCCTTTCCTGTTTTTAGTCATGCGCTCAAGGCTCGTAAACGATGGCAGTTCTTCGTGTACCCTTGTGGCAATGAGCTTGGCAAACAGTTGGCATTCATCGTACGTATACTTTGCCCCAAGCGGAATGTAAATATGAATACCGGTAGAACCGGATGTTTTTACACAACCTTCTATACCAAAACTATCCAACACTGTTTTAGTAATCAGTGCCGTTTCTATTACCTGGTTAAAGTTATTTTTTTCAGATGGGTCCAGGTCTATCAGGCACCAGTCTGGGTTGTCGGGCTTGTGTATGGTGCTATTCCATGGGTTCATTTCTATGGCTCCTAAATTGGCCATGTATAAAATACTGGCATCGTCTTGTGGCACCATGAAATTTTTGGCAATGCCGTCTCCGGTGTCGTAGGGCGATAAATGGATCCAGTCTGGCACTTTGCCCGTA
>JAYTBG010000292.1:0-19553 GCA_043737055.1 Chitinophagaceae bacterium
TTAATGCCGCACTTCTATGCAGGCGCCCAATCTATTTACCTCTTAAAATACCAACTACCGCAAATGCCCGCCAGTGGCGGATATGAGGCCCTGCTGGTAGCAGACGATGCCGGCACCAGTTTTGCAAGAATCAGTTTCACCACAACAACAGACCAACCATCAATGCTTGCAGAAATGACTTCTACGCTCCAATTTATTACCGGGGAAGATGGACAAACTGACACAACCCAATTTTTTTACAAAATCGCCAGCCCGGTTATCATTAGAGGTAATAAACAAACTACGATACCCGAAGTAGAATTTTGGTTCAGGATGAACCCGGTGACAAAACTTGCCGAACCGGCATCCGTAAAAATGACAAGCGCAGGAAGTGCTGATCAAGGATCTCCTTTTGTTACTGCACAATTGCTTGGCAGCGAAAGTTTGACAAGAGCCTCGTTACTTCCATTTTTTGAGGACAACGATTCATTTTTGAACAATCTATTTAACCCTGCAGTGCGTGGTTTAACCGACCTCGAAAAAATGACCAGGATACATTTGTTGATTGTTGCCAACACCAACGACGCCACTATCGGCGTGCCTTGCAACAACAGTATGAATCTTATTGAAGAAACATTTTCCAACCTGGCGGCCTACATGGGCCTGCAAATTTTGGTTACAAAAGTTTTTGGAACAACATATAACAAAGCCAACATAGAAAAAAAGATAAGCTTGCTAAAGCCCGGCTTCAATGATGTACTTATTTTCTATTACGTGGGCCATGGTTTTAGAAAGGCAAAAGACAACCGCTCGTTTCCTTTCCTGGATCTGAGGGCCAACCCTAAGGAGGATTTTATGCAACAGTCGCTTAACCTGGAGGATATTTACAACAGCCTGAAATTTAAAAATGCAAGGCTCAACATTGTATTAGGGGATTGCTGTAACGCCGATCCTTTTGCGGGCAACCCCATGGCTGCTGCAGACCCAAGGCCACGTGCTTCTGAGCTTGATTTTAATCTTGAAAAATGCAGGGCTCTTTTTTTAAGCACAAAACGAATGTCTTTGCTCATGACTGCTGCCGAAAAAGGCCAGTTGGCTTCCTGTAACGTAGATCTCGGAGCTTTTTTTTCTTTCTATTTTAAAGGCTCACTCGAAGGTTACTTACGGGATGCAAAAAATAAAAATGTAAGTTGGTACCAGGTGATAGACCGGGCAAAATTGCAAACAGTTGATAAAGCCCGGCGAACCTATTGTAGTAAACCTTATGTGGCCACCAACATTTGCAGGCAGACGCCGCAATACCAGGTATTTTGAAATTTTTCTTTTGAAGTGATTATACCTTTTATTGTAAAGAACTCTGATAGATGACTATCAAAGCTGATCCATTCAAATTTGGACAGTGTGTTAGGAAGCTTGCAGTAATAAATATTATTTAAAACTAGTAGCAGGTGGCGGGTAAGCTTTAAAATTGGTATCCTGCATAAATTCCTTCCATCGTACCCCACCCCTCAACTCATTAAGAAAAGGATCAGACTTCAATACAAAGGAGTAACTAAATCCATTTTGCACAGATCGTTGTAGCCAAAGCCATGCATCTTTTTGTTTGCCCGTTTTGGCATACAACCTTGCAAGGCTATACATGGTGGCCGCATTAGTTCCAACATTTTCAAGCAGTTTGTTGTATGAACTTAATGCCTCACCGTAATCTTTCTTTAGCAGGTACATTCGGGCAGTGAGATCGCCAATTTCTGCATTAGTATAAGGATGAATTTTTTTGGCCGAAGCAAGGAGTGTGGCAGCTTCTTTAAACCTGGAAGCATGCAGATAGAATTTTGCAAGCAACAATTGTTTCTCAAAATTTATTTCTTTCTTATGCAAGAGGCTATCCAATTGCACTACTGCATTTTGATATTGCCAGGTAGCCGCATAACAGTCCACCAACTTTAATCTTACTCCTGAGTTTCCTGGCTGCAGATCGACGGATTTTTGATAGTGTGCAAAGGCTTTTTCCGGCAGACCTTGCCAGAGGTAGAGGTCTCCAATTTTATCATTGATATCTGCGAGCGCAGTTTCATCGTTCGCTAACAAACTATCTGCCGTCAAAAAATATTTTATACCGTCGGTTAGGGGAGCTGTGATATAAGGGGAAAGCTCAATGATGCTATCCAAGGCTTCGATTTTGAACCTTGCACCTGAGGGTCGGGCAAGCTTCTTTGAGACCAAAGATGGTTCTAATTCGTCTGGTAAAATTTTTTTTAGATCGCTTACATATCGATGCGGCGCTGCTCCGGCTACCCGGTAAAGAAACTGTCCCGCTCTAAAGTGCCAATTACCATCTCCCGGCAGGCCGTGCAGGATGCGTTTGTAAAAACTATTCAACTCCGAATTCGTCAAGCTGCTGTTAACCGGCATAAACATTTCTATTACTTTTTCTGCATCATGATAGCGGCCAATTTTTTCAAACATGGTCCAGAGTTGATGATAAGCAGATATGACTGTTGGTTCGAGATCTATAAGAATTCTATAATGGACTTCTGCTTCGGTAAAATGATTCCAGTTTTCATAAAGCTTGGCCAAAAAATAGTGGTCATACGACTTGGGATAATAAGCCTCTTTCACCAGGCGGGCAAGGCATTCGTTGTGCGAAGCCGAAGCCATACGCTTTATGTGCGCCTGCAGGTAAGTAATTAATTCTGTGCTGTCTAAATAGTATTGTACCGCATAATTTAAAATGATGTCTCCTTCCTGCCACCGCTTTTGCTGAAATAAAAGTTTGCCGAGGTAATGAAATGCAAGTGGATTGCTTTTGTCCAGGGCAATCACTCTTTTAAATTTTAATTCTGCTGTCTCCCAATTGCTGTTATAAAATGCTTGTATCGCCCAGGCAAGGTTGCCCAACAAATCGGTCGGGCTTATACGCAGCGTATCTAAATGGCAAGGCACTTTTTCCACCACCGGAAACTGTGTCACCGGCAGTATCATACTCGTGGGCGATTCTAAAAAATGATACCCTTGCTTTCGCAGATCGGCTTCATAAAAAAAAGAATCAGCCAGGGCATAATCCGTAGTGTTAATGTAGATGTAGCCCAGCCTTTCAAAAGGATAAAAGTGACGGGAATTCAGTTGAATGCTTTTGCGCTGGAGTTCTTCTGCATACAGCAGGTTCTGTTGTTTCTCGTATAGTGCTCCAGCGTTGGCATAACTATTTTGCAAATCTGGTTGAAGATTTTTGGCGGTCTCAAAAGCTTCACTGGCCCTTCTGTAATCTTCCGTTGCGGTATACAAGCCTACCAGGTTACTCCAGGGTATGGCCCACTGCGGAGAAATTTCGGTTGCCTTTAAAAAGTTTTCCTCTGCAGTTTTATATGATTTGGAATACGAGTGTAAGGCCCCAAGCTGATTATAAATGTAGGCCGCATTCTTTTCAAATTCCAGGGCCTTCATGGTCATTTTTAACGCCTCGGCTACCAGTGCTTGCGGATTGGCTACCATTGGAATTTTAATTTGCGCAGCCAGCCCGCTAAAATAATAATAGTTCACTTGCAACACTCTATAAAGGTAGTCGCCGGGGTCAGTAAGTTTCAGTGCCAGCGCAAACATGGCGGGATATACACTGTAGCCACTACTGCTGGCATTGTAATAGCGCCTCCGCTCTAACTCAGCGGCATCGCCTGCGAGAGCAAGGTTGATAACCTCCTGGGCACGATCATGAATTAAAATAACCAATCTCCTATTGAAAACTTTTTGCAGTGCTTTATTACGTACCAGAAGCTGCTCAAGCTGTTGCAAGTTTTCCAATTTTATTTTGCTGTATGGCGTCAAACTGTCTGCATAAAACAACTGCTTTAACATGCTGACGGTTACTGCAGTAATTTGAGGCGTTGGTAACATGTTCAGTTGTTCAAACTGCATAGCGCCTTCTATAAAAGTTGTCTCCAAAGATTTAAAGACTTCCTCCACCAGGTCTTCCGGTTCACTGTTGGTAGGTTTCGATACTCGACTCATGGTAGCCACCACTGGCGGCAACATGGAATCTTTATTGTTAGTGCTTACTATGGCCAACGGAAATTCATCACTGCCCTGAAATACCGGGCTTTGTTTATGGTTTACTTCCTTCAACAATGGATCAGTTGTAAAGGAGGCAGAAAGGTATTGCCGAATTTCGCTTAGCGTCACATAGCCATCGGCATGGCTATCTGCAAGGCCTGCAAGGCCATTGATGAGGTAAAAAGAAAATACACCCCTGCCTCCACCCCATCGTTCGTCTTCCATGGCCAATTCATCTTTAGCGCAAGAAGTAATTCGTATTTCTTTTGCCTTGATGGCTCTCAACTGTTCGCCCACCAGGAAGTTTCCTCTAAAATCTTTACCTGCTAACTGGCCGCTGTGGCAAGCGTCGGTGATCAACACAACTTTAGCTTTCTTCTGTAAAGAAATAGTATTGGCAAAATTGTTTAGATCTTCTATGCGAACAGCGTTGTTAATGTAATTGGTACGGGGCGTATTGTAAGTGAGCAAAAACCCGAGTTTATACATGGTCTCACTTTCCATATCCCCATGCCCTGCAAAATAAAAATAGACCAGGTCGTCTTTACCAGCAGTTTGCTTCAGCCAACTCATAGCGTCATATACGGCTGCGGTTGTAGCATTGGAATCTATCAGTAGCCGGATATTTTCTTTGGGTACGCTCCCACCGGAGTTCGTTTGAAGAAATGAGGCAAAAACCTGTGCGTCTTTATTGGCGTATTTTAAAGCAGGAATCCCTTTGGTTGCATATTTAGAAATGCCGACTACCACTGCATAGGTGGTGGGCACGCCAGGTTGCCCCGTTGCATGCTGTGCATGCAACCATATAGGTAGAACAAATATCAGCGAAAGCAAAAAGTACTTCATGTTGGTAAATTGCAAAAATTGGCTAATTAATAATAGCAGAGTGGAGTTAACTTACCCGCAGCACCGGGAGACTTTGAAAGATAAGGCCGAATATTAAATTTTACAAAGACTTTTTTTAAAGGTGAAGCTTCTAAGGGCTGTGTCGCAAAGCAGTAAAAAAATACGGGGAAGAAATAAAAAAGGGTGAGCGGGATAGTACTTTTAAACCCAGTTCTTTTTATACGCAAGGCTAATTATCTGGGCCTTGCTGTTTACATGAAGTTTCTCATAAATGTGGGCAATGTGTTTTCGTATGGTTTGAACACTTATGTCGAGCATGCTGGCAATGCGCTTTGCATCGTAACCATTTATGATGTGCAGAAACACTTCCTTCTCCCGTTCTGTAACAATAGAATCAAGTAAATGATGATTGGCCGATTTTATGCCGGCCTGCACCTGCGCCTTGCCCAATATCTCTAACGCTTTCCTGGCAATGACTGCGCTCATAGGGGCGCCGCCGGTTTCCACCACATTAATAATGGCCTGGTACAAAGCTAAACCGCTCTCGTCTTTGAGGAGGTACCCATGGGCACCGGCCTGTATGGCTTCAAATATTTTATCCTCGTCATCAAACACAGTCAACACCACAAAATAAATTTCCGGATACACGGCACGGGTCAATGCTATGGCTTGCACACCATCATTTCCGGCATTTCCAGATCCATAAAAATCACATGAGGAATTTTTTTTAAAGCGCAGGCCCTTCAACTGCTTCAGGCAATCGTGCCCATTCTCAGCACAAATGAAAGTTTCAGATTGGCAAACTCCTTTATCTTATCTGCGATGCTGCTGCGGTTAAACGCCTTATCATCTACCAATCCTACTAAAATAGTTTTATCCATACTGACAATTTGCTTTGGTAAAGTGGTCGTTTTTCACTTCTCATTCAATACTTAGTTTGTGGTACAGGTAGCTAAGGTTAATTCAGTGCCAGCATTCGTACCTGGTGCAATGCGGAGTTTCATACCGATTTCTTAGGCCCTCGCCTGCATGTTCAATAACCCCATACCCGCTACAATCCCGGAGTCTTTTATACCAGTGCCATCATCTGTTACTAACACTATTACCGGTAACAGCAGTTTTACTATTAATGGTGCTAATGTATTTTATGACGCTGATGCAGCCGCTACCGGGAGCACTTACAACGGCAACGTCAGCTACACCGTTAATGCAACAGCCAATGTATACATCGCCCAGGGCGATGCCATGCAATGTAGCGGCAACGTAACCATGTCTCGAACGGTGGCCGGCACCACCTACCTGTTCTTTGCAGGCAGTAACCTGGTGCTATCAAAGACAATGGCCTCACGCTGGGCAACACAGTCATGACCACCTATTTTTCGACTTCCAATGTTGCCACTTCACCCAACGGAAATATATACTTAAAACGGAGTTTTAAAATTACCAGTGAGTTTGCCCCTGCAGGTACCAGGCGGGTAAGATTTTACATAAGTAAGACAGCATTTACCAACCTTCACTCTGCAGACCCTACGGCCTTCCCGGCAGGTATCAATAGCCTCACGATTACAAAATACACGGGCCCGCAGGAAGACAGTTTCTTTAATCCCATTCCAGGAGGCAACGCAGTCATTATCCCGAACAGTGCCATAACGATCGCCGACCTTGGAACCATGTATTCGCTGGATATAGATGTGACTGGCTTTAGTGGGTTCTACATTGGGGGCAATAACAGCAAACTTAATGTGTGCAGTGGTTCTACTATTTCCCTTCCATCTAACATTAGCGGCAGCACTTACCAGTGGCAGGCCGATAGTGGATCCGGTTACGCAAATATCAGCAACACAGGCACCAACACTGCTGCCCTCATCATTACCAATGCACCTGCAAACCTATACAGATATAAATATCGCTGCGTAATATATGGCATTACATTTAGCCAGGAATACCAGTTAAAATTCACTACCTCCCGGGAAGGGGGGGTAAGCAATGTGTGGGAAAATACGGCTAAGTGGAGTTGCGGGCAGGTGCCCGATGCCAGCACAGATGTAGTAATCTATGCGGGCAAGTCAAACTATCCACAACTCGGCACAAATACTTCGGTGGGATCATTAAAAATAAACACGGGTGCAACCGTTACTGTAAATACAGGATTCACCTTAAACATTCTGCAATAACCTCTGGGCAGAATTAGCGGGTAGCAGGTAGACACCAGCTACTTCGGAACGCCTTTATTAAAAGTGGTACGAATCGCTTTCATCATACCCGGTGTTGTCCATGTACCGGGCACAATCATCCGGCGAACCGTATATAACGGCGCTGTTGAATCTCTTTTGCTTGATAAAATGAAAGCCAACTTATAATTCCGGCTCTCAAATTGAGGGAACGCTGCCTGGTTCCATAGACCAAAAGGATAAGCAAAATATTTTACGGGCTTGCCAGTGATGGCTTCCAACTGTACTTGCGGTTTTACCAACTGCGTATCCCAGTCGGCACCCTGGTATTTGGTAACCATATGATGATCCCAGGTATGTGCTGCTATTTCGTGACCACTATCTGAAAGGTTTTTAATTTGCTCTTTGCTCATATACCTTGGGCGGTTAATGGCAATAGTCATAATAAAAAAGACAGCCTTAAAACCGTACTTGTTCATTTCAGGGAGGCCAATGCTGTATTGAGATTCCTGCGTATCATCGAACGTTATCATTACAGGCTTAGCCGGAAGCGCAGCACCATATACCAGATGACCATACAACTGCGCAGGCAAAATACTCTGGTATCCACTATCGTGCAATGCCTTCATTTGCGCAGCAAAATTGGCGGGTGTTACAGAATAGCTTTTCATGCTCTCGCTCTGCGATGCACTAAAGTTTCTGATATGATGGTAACATAAAACCGGGACTTCTTTTTGAGCTAACATAGCTGCAAGTGATGCGGGCTTGCGGCTAACAGCACTATCCTTTGCAGCCTGTTGCTGGATGGGTTCGGAACCCGCAGGGCTTTCAGTAGGGTTATTACAGGACACAAAAATGAGGATAGAAGCCATCAGGCAAACGAACAGAGGTTTCATAAAAGGTATAAATAAAAATTACTGGTACTGAATATAAATTGGCTTCGGCGTAAACTTTAATAATTCGTCTGGCGTGTAAAGGCCGGTGGTATTTTTGCTGTCGTTTTTATAAAATAATTTGAACCCGGTAAACTGCACTGGCTCTTTGTACACGTAGCGCAGGTAAGTAGATCTTTTTAAAATTTTATCACCAAAGCCATCCATGTCTATCACAACCTGCACTTCTGGAACTGACTTTATATTTTCATAGCCTGTGAGCATGCCCTGGGTAAACCTGTGTATCACTAAAATTTTAGGAGGGAGATTATTTTTCTTCACTACCGAGGCTAGAAAGTCAATAGCATCATTTACATCGGTGGCATTAAAAGTTCCAATTTTTGAGCCTGGTCGTTCACCATTTTTCATAGAGAATTCTGGATCAATACCGAAATGAACGTTAGGCATTTTCAGATAAGGTTCAAAGGTTGCAACTTCATCTTTTACATTGCTATGGCCCACTTGTATGTCCAGGAAAACCACTGCATTAATTTCTTTTGCCCAACTTACGATGGTATCTATTTGGTGAAACGGCATTCTCAACCTGTGCTTGCCGTCTTTGCCGGGCGCACCTTGTGCCGTTATTGCAACATAGTGCAGGGAAGGGATTGTTTTAACGGTACTGTCTGCAGCCTGCCAGCGATCTACTTCTGCCAGTAAAAGTTTGAACATACTGTCTTTTGGCACTTCTCCTAAAATGCCCATTCTTTTTGAATACAAATTTCCGTAATAAGCAATGATCCTGTTATATGGCAGTAATGCTCCCGGTAACGGGTAGGCGTTTTTTGCAGGCCATTTGCCCGTAGTATCGTTGTTACTGAGTGCAAGCATTCTCCGATCATAATCAGCCGTGTCTAAAACAGCGGCTGCGGAGGTTACCTCATTGTTGCTGCTGTCTGTGCCGGAATTTGTTTGTTTCGAATCTGTGCTGTCCGATTGGTTACAACTGTGCAAAAGACAACTGCCGAAAATGGTTACCAGAGAAATGCAAATAAAATTGCGTACTAATTTCATATTTGTGGATTAAAAAAATATTACGTTCTGAGAGAATCGTTTTTAAGTTGAAAGGATTTTTGCGGGATGGTAGTGGTTACATGATTAAAGGTAAATAGTATTTAGATGCCCGGTGGTTGGTTTTTAATATTTAATTTATCACTCCGCCATATGTTTCAAAAATGATGCTAAACTGCGATCTTCTGATCTTCTTTAGTTACAAATGAAGCCACTTTTGCAGTAAAATTATCTATGTCAAAAGGCTTGATCAAAAAATCATCTGCTCCTGCTTCCCGGCAAGATTTGTCTGCATCAGGATGAGCAGATACCATCATTATTTTGATGTGACGGGTAGCTTCGTCCGCTTTAAGCTGCCTGCAAAAATCTCTACCATCATTACCCGCCAGCAGCATATCCATAATGATCATTCTGGGCTCCACTGTTGCAAGAAGCATTTCAAAACAGCGGGGATTATCGCAACCTCGTACATCGTAGTCGTTGAACTTTAAAATTGTTTCCATCAACATGCACAGATCAGGATCATCATCCATTACCAACACATCTATTTTTTCTTTTATCTCCATTTCATGCCTCGGGGGTATTTAACTCGTATGTTTTCGAAGGTTAGAAATTGCCTACTGCCAGGTCTAAGTATCAGTGGATGTAGGCAAGCGCAAGTTAAACCGGTATTATAAAAACTAGAAATGTTTTTTCCAATCTGGGTTTTATAAAAAAAATAGGTGGCTTAAACCGACTGAATCAGGGAGATGGGTTGGCTCACAGTAACGTATATTATGCTGATGAGCTGATGAACTGGTATATACATATTTTCTAATTGTGACATCTTTAACAGCAAAAAAATAAATCAAAACGTCTTATATAAAATCTTGGTGCAAATTTGTAGAGCCTTTACAATGTACCTTCATTATTCAAATTTTAACCTATTCGTCATGAACCTCAAACTATTTATCCTTGCGATTGCTGCAGTGTCTTTCGCTAGTTGTAGCACTGCTTACAAAAGTGGTCAAACCCCAGACGATGTATACTTTTCTCCAGTGAGAGCTGTAGATGAAAGAGACCACAGGGAGGAAGAGAAAACCACCGAAACCAGAACCGACAGCTACGAAGAAAGAGAAATTCGTATGGCAACCCGGGATAGACGCTGGAGAGATATTAATGAAGACTACGATTATAACTCCCGCTACGACCCCTACCGCTACGGTTACAATTATGGATACTATTACAACCCTTACTATTACAATCGCCCGGTTTTTCTACCAGGCTATACTATTATAAATCCAAAAAACAGTACCCCACGAAGCACAAACCTCGGTAGTTATAATAATCCAACTTTAGTAGTTGCCAACAACAAGACTGGTGAAACTAAATGGGTACCTGCAAACAGATCTTATAATAACAGCAACAATGTCGGCTCTTTCATTCGCCGTGTAATAACCCCCGCCGCCACCACAAATAATAATAACCGAAGCAACACGAATTACGAAAACAACAATACAAGAACTTACACTCCTTCTAGCAATTCAAATAACAGTGGTAGTTCATCTTCCGGTAGTTCTGGCACACCTGTGAGCAGGCCTACACGAAGAAACTAATGGTACCAACGCCGTTGCTTCTTAACAGTAACGGCGTTGTATACACATTCTATTAGCCATTTTTAAAACATTTACAATGAAAAAATATTTACTCCTGCTATTGCTATATCCATTTGCCAAAGGCTATGCTCAGGTGCCTGAAGATGCCGTAAGGTATAGTTGGTATCCTCAAAACGGTACAGCCCGCAACATGGCCATTGGTGGAGCAATGGGCTCACTCGGTGGAGAAATAACCAGCACGTTCGTAAATCCCGCCGGGCTTGGCTTTTATAAAACAAGGGAAATTGTGATCACGCCGGGAATCGCTTTAGGTAAAGCAAAAGCAGACTATAGGGGAACAACAACAAGCGAAAAAAAGAACGGCTTTTCGTTAGGACCTACAGGAATTGTAATCGGCAGCCCCATCCGCTACCAGCCCCGTAACAGCAGCGCCTTTAGCATTGCCGTTATGCAGACAGCTAATTTCAACAGCACCGTGCGCTATAAAGGACTGAATAATTTCAGTTCATTCAGCGAACAATTTGCGGAGGAATTTGCAAAAAGTAATTTGTCTATAAACCAGGTACTCAACAGCATGTCGCCAATGCCCTATACAGCAGCCTTGGGTTTGCAAACATTTTTAATAGATACAGTACGGGTAGGTGGAACTTTACAAGTACGGGGCGCCCCCGAAACTATTCTTGATGCAGGGCAAGCCTTACAACAAGAAATGCTCCGCACCAGCACCGGCGGTATGTATGAGTTGGCCCTGGCAGGTGCCTTTAATCAGGAAGATAAATGGTATTTTGGGGGAACACTGGGAATACCGATTGTGTACTACAAAAGCAATATGCAGTTTACAGAAGTAGATACGTCGGCCAATAATTTAAATGGCTTCCGCTCTTTTGACTACCGGGATAATTTTCAAAGCACAGGGGTTGGGTTTAACGTTAAACTAGGGGCTATTTACAAACCGCAAGAATATATTCGTCTAGGTTTGGCCATACATAGTCCTTCGGTAATTTTTATGAAAGATGAGCGTACCGCTAGTTTGACAACCAATTTAGAATCGCCAAGCGGACAGGCTGAAAGCTTTTTAGAATCTTCTAACACCTTTACCAACAACCAACCCGGCCAGGCAGAATACCTGCAAAATACTCCATGGAAAGCCATCATCAGTGGTTCGTATGTATTTAGAGAAGTGGAAAATGTGGAAAGACAAAAAGGGTTTATTACTGCAGACATAGAGTATGTAAACCATAAAGGCAGCCGCTTCAATAGCGATGCAGAATCGCCCACCCAGGAAGATAAAGATTATTACAAAGCACTGAACGAAGTGGTGAAAGACCAGTATAAAGGTGCCTTTAATTTTCGGCTCGGCGGCGAGGTAAAATTCAACACCATTATGGCAAGGCTAGGTGCAGCCTACTACAGTGATCCCTATAATGATGCAGCTTTTAAAGCCAATCGTATGCTACTAAGTGGCGGTCTCGGCTATCGCCATCGGGGTGTGTTTATAGATCTCACTTATGTGCACAACATTACTAAGGATGCTAGTTTTCCTTATCGCCTTGAAGACAGGCCCAACACCTATGCAAGTACTAAGCAAACCGTAGGAAACATAGTGGCTACTGTTGGTTGGAAATTTTAAAACATACTTTTTTATGAATGATAATGCCGGCATTTGTGCCGGCATTTTTAATACGAGGCAACACGGTAGATGACTAAGATCGTGTAAGCAAATAGCTGTGTTCTTTGCAAGATCAGCAACATTTGTAGGCGCAGAAATTCGTAGGTAGCGACGAAAGCAAAGCCGCTGCGCACATTTGTAATTGCACCTTTCCCTGCTGCAGGTTAGCATTAAATTATTACAAAAGCCGGGCAAAGTTCCAATGCCCGGCTTTCGCATCTTATGAATTTGCTGATCAATTAGAGAACGCTACAAGAACGTTGAGCAAGGCTGACCGAAATTCCTGCTGTTTATCCGTCTGAAATTTATTGCGGCTTTCGGTTTAACGCTGTTGTCATGTCTTCATCCTTCTGTGTTCTAAGAGCGTTATTCAGGCTTATCGCATTCAGGTCACTGCTTTCTCATAAAACGGAGATTGTCAAACACAATCGTTTGAGAAAAGTTTTCATATAACCAGCGGGGACCTCTTATTTTCCAAATTTAAACGTTAGGCCGCCTCCCAGACCAAACTGCCACATGGTGGAATAACTATTTAAATACACCGGGCCATAGTAACTAAAATATAAATCGCCCCAAGTTACCTTAGATGCAGTTAATAGTTGGGATTGCAACTTTATTCCCACTTTTTGGGACAATCATATATTTACCCTCATTTTGCCGCCAAAGGCGAAGTTGGTATTTGAGCCACTTTTGCCAGTTGATGGAGACTTGACGTCAGATATCAAAATGCCTCCCATGAGGCCACCAAAACCTTCCACTTTTCCATTGTTACTTTTCTGTAGCCTGTTAGCGCCGAGCAAAATATAGCGTTGGCTTAGGTCAAAATTTTCAGACCTTTTTGGCTCTGTCGCTCCAAATTTGAAGGTGGCCGGAGCATCGCTGTTTTTGTTTAAATAAGTGAGCTCTATACTATAATCTTGATATGGTAAAAACTTAATACTAGCGCCCCACTTTAAGCCACCTTCCATCTTTCCGTTGTAATAATTACTGACATCATTGTACACATGAAAACCATCATCGAACACGTAGAGGCCATATGCATTGAGCCTGATCTTTGATTCAGATTTGGTCTGTGTTGAGGCGATAGCAGTTGTCATGAGTAATAGAGAAATAAAAATGATCCTTTTCATAATTTTAGTAATTAGCGTTTAAAATAAAGTTTATGGTTTTCAAGCAGTGCTGCATCAATCAATAAAAATTAAATGACGGTTGTAGAATTTAAAGGCGGATAGTTTCTAATTACGTGCCAGACGAAAAATAATCTAGTGAAGTGCAGCCTAGTTGCTTAATTACTAAAGGAAAGATTTTTTTAACGCTAACACTTTAAAAAAAGAGAAAAAAGCGAGGGTTCACCGCATATCGGATATTTACGAAATGTCGTAAAGTTTATTGATAGCAGCTTCGATTTTTAATACCCGCATGAGCAGGTTAATGACGAAAGAATAGAAGCCCATTGAAAAGAGGGAGCTCTATAATTTTCTACACCTTCGAAGCCGCTTAACCCAATATTATACGAGCTTTAGGGATTCATTGAGTGTCATTGCAAGCCAACTATTTCCTTCTAAACCGTTATTTGTTTGCCCTCTGTAACATATAGACATTGGCAAAAAATAGAGTGCTTTTAGTGTAGCAATACATCTAAAATAAATTTTATTGCAAGTCTACAATGGTAGAAAATATCAGCTTAATCGTTTCTGAAATATAATGAACTCATTGGATTCCTGATTTGGGTTTCAATGAAAGTCTTAGAAATACAGCAGGGGTTACGATTGTTTCAAACATAAAATTCCGATTCCAGAATTAACGATGAGACCGCTTTTATTTGTACTTATTGCTTTGCAGTCTTCGAATTTTTTTAGGTTTGTTTCATTAACTTTCTATAATTTAAGTGTTAGATTTAGTACATCAATTCTACTGCAAAAACCTTCTATTTTTTTTATGCGAATTACGGCTTTGAAGTTTTTAGGAACAGCTTTACTGCTCATCTTGTTTCATGCAGGCATGGGCCAAAAAACGGATAAAGTATTTTTAAAAAATGGTGATGTGCTTACTGGTGAAATTAAAAATATGAAATTGGCCAAATTGAAATTTAATATGAATGGCCCAGGCATAATTTATATTAAATGGGAAGAAATCATTCGCATGGCATCGGATAAAATATTTGAGCTAGGGCTGCGGAACGGAAAAGTATTGGTCTCAAAACTTGATACCGTGCTTTTTGAAAATCAACACGTGAGCCTTAATGAAATTGTAGATATTGTTCAAATTGAAAAAGGATTTTCGAAACGATTAGAAGGCGACGTAAACCTAGGTTTTAGCTATGCCAAATCAAGCGATATCACACAGTTTAACTTTGCCAGTTCTATTCTTTACCGTAAGCCAAAGCTGGAGACAGGTTTAACCCTGAACAATGTAATTTCACGGTCATCCAGCGACACCATTACCTCTCGAAAACAAGATGTAACTGCAGGCATTTTAAAAACACTTAACAAACGATTTTATTTAATGAGTAACCTGGGCTGGGAAGAAAACACGCAGTTGGGTCTGGAGAATAGGTACTTGCTAACCGCAGGTGGTGGTAAAATTCTTATAAACAACAATCAAGTCTGCAAAGCCTGATAATTTGTTCCCACTGTGGAGAAATACTTTCGACAGCCTTTTGAAGGAGCGCAAGGTTTCCATCATCAGGTTTATAATTTTTTACGATAGTGTAATTGTAGCTGCCTAACCTTAACTGCCACTGACTGCTCAAAAAATTGGAACAAAAAATATATAATTCAGCCACTGCTTAACATATATTATCTTGTATTTATAAAATTAACTCTTAATGACAGGAATGGCCCGAACCGAATCAGTAGATTGGAAAGTAGTTCGCATCCCCAAAAACTTTCTGTTAATTACCCTCCGCACTACTCTGGCCTTGCTTGCTATGAAGGGCTTTATGATAACCAATCGTTTTGTGGCCGGTGGCATAATTAGCATTTCGATCCTGTTCCATGAAATTTTTCACATCAACATCAGCTTTTTGGTAATCGCTCTTAATGTGGTATTCATGTACCTCGGCTACCAAGTAATACGAATCAACTTCACCCCACAAAAGTACTGGGGTGGGTCTTGTGATAAAGGTTGGTGGCGTAATAGACGCCGCCGAGGTGATGGCAGTTCTTTCCGGGTAGCCCCGGTGCAGCAGAAAAAACTGTCGATTTGTTTTTAGAATTACAAAGCATTACTCCCACCCTATCCAAAGCCGCCTGGAATAGTATTCAGATCTCCTTTTTACAAACGCATCAATATTTTACCCGGTAGCGTATAAAAAAAAAGAGCCTATAAAACAGGTTTACCTAAAAGAATTGATGGCCGCTGCTGTTAAAAGTTAGCAGCCCTTGCAACCGACAATATCCTTCGTTAAAGCCACGGTAGCTTTTTCTCTACACACCCACCCTATTTTGTAATCACGGTTGAGTTGCCGGAATAGTTCATGACCGTGTTATTCCCTGATGTTTTTAGCTGTAAGAATAAACCGTTTGAAAACAGACAAGGCGAATAACGATGTAGAGACCTGCTGAATGATGGTGAGGGAAAGTCGGCAGCATTTTTAATTTAACTAGCCGGATCTGAATGAAATAGGAGATAAATCGATTTGCCCAAATTACACAAGAAACAATTTTTTCTCACTAAAGATTTCACTAATGAAAACAATGATAATTTTTATTTGCATGCTGATCTCTGCGATGTCGGCGATTGCACAGTACCAATACCCAGCCACAAAAACGGTTGATAGTACAGATACCTATTTCGGAGTCACCTACCGTGATCCCTATCGTTGGCTGGAATACATGGAAACGCCTGAGGTAGAAACCTGGTTTAAAGAGCAGGCTCACTACACAGACTCTGTACTAAACAATTTAAACGGTCGTGACGAGCTCATAGCCGAGTGGAAAGCGTTGGATAAACTTAGTCCGTCAGCGTTGAGTTCATTCAATTATCAAAATGAAAGGCTCTTCTATCGTAAAACATTGGCTGGCGAAAATGTGGGGAAAATATACTTCCGGCAGGGCATGAATGGTAAAGAGCAGTTACTGTTTGACCCTACAACATATATTCCCGGCAAAACACTTTCGGTGCAAAGCATAACATCCAGTTTTGACGGCAAGAAATTGGCCATTGCTTACGCCGAACAAGGGGCAGAAGTTTCTGTGATAAAGATATTAGATGTTGATACCAAAAAGTTCCTCTCAGATTCAATTCCTGCCAATGCAGGCTTTGGCGGCTGGTCTTTTGATAACAAATCATTTATGTACATGTGGATCAGGTCTGCAGATAGCAAAGATCCTACCTCAAGACTTAACCCAAAAACCAAGCTGCATGTATTAAACACGGATTTAAGTTCGGACAGGGATTATTTTAGTAACGGCAGTTATCCAGACTTGAATATAGATCAGGGTACTTATCCGTTTTCATTCCTGGATAAAAATTCAAGGAAATATGTATTTGCAGGAGAAGGAACAGTGCAAAATGAATTTAAATTATATTATGCATCCATTGATCAGTTTAATGCTTCTAAAATAAACTGGAAGGTCTTGTGTACCCCAGCTGACAAACTCGTAAGAGGCATCTTTTTTAAAGATGATGATGTGTACGCCATAACTTACAACAACGCTAAAAAGTATAAGGTAATTAGTACCAGTTTAAAAGCTGTGGATTGGGATAATGCTACAACGGTTGCTGCCGAACACCCCAACAGAACGATTGAAAGCATTGCGGCTTGCAGAGATTATATGTTTATCACCTATAGCGATGGCATTAATAATTTTATTTTTAAATACAATTTTGCAACAAAGAAAACCAGTGAAATAAAGCTGCCCTTCTCTGGCACTGCATGGGTAAATTGTTTTGATATCAAATCTAATAAATGCCTTGTAGGCATCACATCCTGGAACAAACCCTACACTGAATTTAACCTGGATGCTTCAACAGATGTATTTACGGCAAGTAGTTTTAATAAGCCAGTAATTTATCCAAAGGAGTACCAGGAATTGGTAACAGAAGAGGTGGAGGTAAAAGGGCATGATGGTGTAATGATACCGCTTTCCCTTGTGTATAAAAAAGGATTAAAAATGGATGGTTCTAATGTTTGTTTCATGGATGCGTATGGTGCTTACGGATCAAGCGCAACTCCCTATTTCAGCATAAGAGAAAATTCCCTTGCGGTAAGAGGCGTAGTAGTAGCCTATCCCCACGTAAGAGGCGGCAGTGAGAATGGCGAAGAATGGTACAAGGCCGGGTATAAAACCACCAAGCCTAATACCTGGAAAGACTTTATTAGTTGTGCGGAATACCTTGTGCAAAAGGGTTACACTTCTCCTGCAAAACTGGCGGGCACAGGTACAAGTGCGGGCGGCATACTGATTAGCAGAGCTGTCACGGAAAGGCCGGATCTTTTTGCAGCAGGGATCAACAATGTTGGTTGCTCCAATGCTATGCGGTTGGAATTCGGTGCAAACGGCCCGGTAAATATTCCTGAGTTTGGTACCGTAAAAGACAGCATAGAATGCAGGGCCTTATATGAAATGGACGGAATGCAACATGTGGTAAAAGGAACAAAATATCCCGCCGTTATCTCTGTTGGAGGTTGGAACGACCCCCGGGTTGTAGCCTGGCAGCCAGGCAAATTTACTGCCGCACTGCAATATGCATCCTCATCTAATAAACCCCAACTTCTCAAGATAAATTATGACAATGGCCATTTTACAGAAGACAAAAATGTAACGTTCGCCAATTTTGCAGACCAATACGCTTTTGTACTATGGCAATGTGGGCATCCTGATTTTCAGCAGAAGAAATAAATTCTATGAACCGCAGAGAAAAGGGGTGAAGGAGAATACGCAGAAATACGCTGCGAAACTTAGCTCTTCTTTTTCTCTGCGGCAAAATTTGATACTGAAAGCAGGCGGTGAGGGTGCTAAAAGTTCCTTCAACGCAGAGGAAAGGAGTTAATGAGAACACGCAGAAATACGCTGCGAAACTTATCTCCTCTTTTACTTTGCGATAAAAG
This sequence comes from Chitinophagaceae bacterium, assembly GCA_043737055.1. GTDB lineage: Bacteria > Bacteroidota > Bacteroidia > Chitinophagales > Chitinophagaceae > Ferruginibacter. The sequence goes on from JAYTBG010000292.1 coordinate 18,306, forward strand.
TTCAATCATGAAAGCAAAATCAATCAAAGGAAATTCAGCAGCAGAAATTCAACTGGCATTGGCTGAAAGTAAACAGGATGCCAGCCTACCCCATGGGCAGGGATACCGTCCTACCCTGGCGTTTGTCTTTCTCACTACAATTGAAAATGCAGAACCTATTCGTGCCATGTTGACGGAAGAGCGAATTGCCATCTTCGGCGTGAGCACTTGCGAAAAATTTACTGAACAGGGAATGGAACCCGATGATATCGTTGTTTTATTATTAGACATTCCGAGAGATTATTTTACTATCGCATTAAAAGATTACCAGGCAGATTCGGTTTACGAGGCAGCCCGGCGTGCTGGTGAGTTTGGATCGCAGGCATTTAACAATCCGGGATTCATCATTTCCTTGGCTGATTTCCGGATGTCGGGTGAAGATTTGATCAAAGGATTGACAGACGCAGCGGGCAATACTGTAACGGTGATGGGCGGTGTAGCCGGCAACCCGGCCGATTTTTCAGGTATTGTATTTAGCAACGACACTGTTACTACCGGCGGCGTCCTTGCACTCATCATTGACCAGGATAAAATAGCGATAAGTGGCCTGGCAGTTTCAGGATGGAAACCAGCAGGGACAGAAAAGAAAATTACAAAGAACGAAGGTTCCTGGGTTCATACAATCGATCATGAACCTGCAATGACCGTTATCCATAAATTTTTAGGGAACGAGATAATAACTTTTGACAAACAAGCACAGGGACTGGTTCCGTTGGATGCAGGCTATCCTTTGCAGTTTCAAAGAGCATCAGGAACCCCGTTGATGAGGCCGGTACTTCTCTGGAACACCGCCGACCAATCTATCATGCAGGGAGGTGAAGTGAAAGAAGCTGACAGCTTTCGCTTTTCCCTGCCACCGGATATTGACGTAATAGATACTGTTATTGAAAGTGCCAGAACCATAAAAGAAAAGGAACTATCAGATGTGGATGCCTTGATCGTTTTTTCGTGTGTAGGCAGGTTGGGGTCATTGGGCCCCATGATCTCTGCCGAAATAGAAGGATTGGCAGCTACATGGAATAAACCGATGGCAGCTTTTTTCTAATTGGGTGAATTTGGAAAGTTAGATGACAGCCGTTGTGAGTTCCACGGCACTACAGTAAGCTGGGTAGCATTAAAAGAAAAATAAAACCAAACGATGAAACTATTCTGCTTCTTATTCTTTTCTGTTTTAGTATCTGCCTGTACCGATAAATCAAAATCAAATCG
>JAYTBG010000293.1:0-3649 GCA_043737055.1 Chitinophagaceae bacterium
CAGTGCCCGCAAATTTTTTTTGTTGATAACCGGGGCCTGCCTGGCATTTTATTTTGGGAGCACCCGTTTTAGCAACGAACTCATTGCGGGAACGCTTACATCAGAGTATGCAACAGCGCAAGCTTTAGTGCACTGGGCCTCAGTTGCATGCTTGCTGTACCTTATTTACAGCGTAGCTACTCTCTTAAGACGAAATGGGTCGCCGGTAAACAAGATGCTTGTTTGGCCGCTATGCCTGGCCACCCTGGCTTTATTTAGTATGGAATGCAGGCTCGCATACCTGTCTCTGTTTGCAACGCCTGACACAATTGGAGTATACAATTTGAATTACGCCAAGGCAGGTCTAACAATCACCTGGGCGTTATTTTCCTTCTGCATAATTTGGCTTGGCCTAAAATTCAAAAACAAAACGCTGCGGATTATAGCGTTGAGTATTTTTAGTGTGGCACTTCTTAAATTATTCTTATTCGATATCAGGAATATTAATGAAGGCGGAAAAATTGCGGCCTTCATCATGCTGGGCATTCTTTTACTGGTAATTTCATTCATGTACCAACGCCTGAAAAAAATAATTATTGACAATGAAGAAAAAACGGATTAACATTTTTTTGATTTCCCTGCTGCTAGCCACTAATGGATTTTCACAAACCAAAGGGTATCGTTTTACAGCCACGGTTAATACCGTAACGGACGATGGTTTTTATAATATTATTATTACTCCTGAAATAAATGCGCATTTAAAAACCGACTATACCGATTTGCGTATCATCAACAGTACTGGCAAATGGGTACCACATCTTTTAAGATACCCAAATGCTGAAAAATCATCTACCACGGTTTTATGGGACCTGGGTATTGTGCGAAATAGCGGCAATGCTAGTTCTACCGAAGTCGTTGTGGGGCCGCTAACTCAGCCATTATCCAATATCACATTCAGCATGCGTAATAGTCGGGCAGAAAGATTTGGAACATTAACAGGTAGCGACGATTCTACCCGATGGTTTATGATCTCTGACAGTGTGCTTATCCGGCCCGTTTTATTTACGCCACAGGAGAGCAGATTCAGTTTTGAATTTAGGCCCACTACGTACAAGTTTTACAAATTAACCATCGACAATAGAGGGAAGGCGCCTTACGCTATGAAAGATGCATACAACCTCGCAAGGGCGGAGAGGCAAGATTCCAATAGTTTGATGTGGCAACCAATCTTAAATCCGCCTCCGGTTTTTAGCCAGCGGGACAGTGCGCAAACATCCTATATTAAAGTAACGCAACAAGCGAAATTTCATGTAGATGGCATCGAACTGAAAGTAGGCGGAGCGGCCTACTATAACCGGCAAGTTCAATTATACATCGATGCCGCAGGAAGCAAAACCCGTGCATCATCACGCATAATTTTGTCAACATTCACCATCTCGAACAATGGGTCGCTAAGATTTACGGTGCCAGTGTTGAATAATTCTGTTTTTTACTTAGCTATATTTAATGAAGACAATTTGCCACTAAAGGTCCAGGCCGTAAATACATACTATCGTAAGTGGGTTGCAACGGTATACCTCGAGAAAACTAATAGCTACAACATCATTATGGACAATGCAGCTGCCGTAACTCCGAGCTATGATCTTCAGTTGGCTGACGTTACCAAAAGTGAAAGTCTCCGATTTGCAGCCACAGGGAGCGTAACGAGGTTAGCAGAGCCAGCGGGTAAAAATGTGGAATGGTATCGTAGTAAGTGGCTACTCTGGTCATTGATCATCGCATCCGCGGCGCTTCTAAGCTTTTTTACTTTTCGTCTTACTAAGGATTTGGGCGCTGAAAAAAAATGACACTTTAATTTTTATGTATGATTATTTACAACGTAACTACGAAAGTTACCAGCAATATTGCTGACGAATGGCTGCAATGGGTGCAGGAGGAACACATACCAGAAATAACCGGTAGCGGCTGTTTTACGAGTGCCAGCATTTTGCGCCTGCTAGATGTAGATGATGATGAAGGACCCACCTATGCTATTCAGTACTTTGCTGAGAGCAAAGAATTGTATGAAACTTACCTCGCCAACTTTGCAGACATTTTACGCAAAAAGTCATTTGACAGGTGGGGAAATCAATTTATTTCCTTTAGATCTGTGATGGAAATTGTGCAATAATTGTGCATAACATGGAGCATTCCCGGTCATTGATATTTTTTTTAAAACAAGGCTGAACCCCTTGTGCACAAAGGATTCCCGATAAATGAAACGCTACAACCCCCTACAGATCGGGAATACAGAAATTTTGAAATAGTTGCACCCTCGGGTTTAAGGAGGAATAATCGGCTAAAATGCTTATTGCTGTTGCGTTGCAGCAACTATGCTAAATAAAAAGATTTATTAAAAATAAATTTGTTGCACTCAAAAACCCTCTATATTTGTTAGAGTATAAAATTTCAAAAAAAACATTATGAACAAAGCAGAATTAATTGCAAAAATTGCAGACGACGCTGGCATCACTAAGACTCAGGCAAATGCTACTGTAGATTCTTTTGTAGATGCAGTAACAAAAACTTTGAAGAAAGGTGACAAAGTTACGCTGGTTGGTTTTGGTACTTTTTCAGTATCAAAAAGAGCTGCCCGTAATGGTCGTAACCCACAAACTGGTGCTGTGATTAAAATCAAAGCCAAAAAAGTGGCTAAGTTTAAAGCAGGTAAAGAATTATCTGCCAAAATCTAGGCTGCCTTAAAACATTGAAAAAGCAGGATACAGTCGTATCTTGCTTTTTTTATAACATTCATTCTAAAAAATACAATTATGGGACGTGGCGATATCAAAACAAAAAAAGGAAAAACATTTGCAGGTTCATTCGGAAAGTCAAGACCAGCAAAGCCTGTAGCTGTTAAAAAGGCAGCAGTAAAAAAATCAGAAGAAAAGAAATAAGCAATTATTCTAAAGTAAAAATTCAAAGTATTGGTTGTGACACTTCATTACCTTTTGAATTTTTACTTTTTAATTTTAATCATCTCACGGGGCCAGGCGATCAATCTTCCAACCGTCTTCTCCCAAGGTATATTGAAAACGATCGTGCAACCTGCTAGACCTTCCCTGCCAGAATTCTACTATCAAAGGTTTTACAACATAGCCACCCCAAAATGCAGGACGGTCTATTTCTTTTCCTGCAAAACTCTTCTCAAGCTCCAGCACATTTTCTTCTATCACCTGCCTCCCGGCAATAACTTTACTTTGTGGTGAGGCCCACGCTCCAATGCGACTGCCCAACGGCCGTGAAAAAAAATAGGCATCGCTGTCTTCCTGTGTCACACGGCTGATGGTTCCTTCTATCCGTACCTGGCGCTCTAATTCTTTCCAAAAAAATACCAGGCATACAAACGGGTTATCTTCAATTTGCGTTGCCTTCTTACTCTTGTAGTTCGTAAAAAAAACAAATCCATTTTCGTCATATCCTTTTAAGAGCACTACCCGGGCCGTTGGTTTACCGTCGGCAGTTGCCGTTGCTAAAGTCATTGCATTCACTTCTTCAATCTGGCTGGACAGTGCCTCTTGCCACCACTGCGCAAACTGTCCTATGGCGTCAATATGTAAGTCGCCTTCATTCAAAGTTTTTTTACTGTAGTCCTGCCTGATGTCTGCGATACTAATCATAAGAATATTTT
>JAYTBG010000294.1:0-43412 GCA_043737055.1 Chitinophagaceae bacterium
ACATTACCGCCAGGTAGCACAGCAGGTAAAAATAGAGCACCGGCTGATAGAATTTATTGCTGGCATTGTGCACGAAACCCGGAACAATCCCTCTCTTTACCTGGGTGCAAGTACGAGGGCGTCCCTTGCGCTGCTAAAAGCTTCCAAGGCTGCAGCAGCACTTAAAGGCAGAGACTTTGTAATACCGGAAGATGTGTTGGAAATGGCACCGCATGTTTTGCGTCACCGCATCATGCTCACCCCCGAAAAAGAAATGGAAGGCTTAACTGCAGATGACCTTATCAGCACTATTTTAAAAGCACAGGAGGTACCCCGTTAACCAGCAATCAAGTTGAAAATAATCAGAAAATATATTGGTGATCTTTTTCTTTCCACCAGGTTTTACCTTGGCGCCGGCTTGTGTATTGCGTCGTTTGTGCTTGCTTTTTTTGTACCTATCGTACTGGGGCCGGCTGCTATTTTATTTCTTGCTTTTTTATTCTTCGTACTTGGCGATTACCTGTTCCTCTTTGTGGCCGGCAACCAACCTAAGGCCTCAAGGGTAGTGGCATCCCGATTGAGCAACGGAGATAAAAACATCGTAAAGCTAATCATCAGGAACAGGAATAGGTTCAATGCATCCATCAGCGTTATTGATGAATTACCGGTGCAGATGCAAGAGCGAAATTTTAAGATTCGAAAAACATTTGCTCCCCTGGAGCAACAAAATATAACCTACAACATTGTACCTGCAGAAAGAGGTGTATACGATTTTGGGAACATAATTCTTTTCATGTCCAGCAAGGTTGGTTTTATTGTAAGAAGATTTACAATTGCTGCAAACCAACAGGTGAGTGTTTACCCTTCCTATATGCAAATGCGCCAGTACCAATTGCTCTCCAAATCTGCTACCAACACAGAAACAGGCACACAGCGCAAAAGGAAAATAGGGCAGAGCATGGAGTTTGAGCAAATAAAAGATTATGTGAGCGGCGACGATATAAGAACCATTAATTGGAAGGCAACAGCACGACGGGGGCTGCTAATGGTAAACAACTATGTAGATGAAAAATCGCAACAGGTATACTGTATAATTGATAAAGGGCGATTAATGAAAATGCCTTTCAATGGCCTAAGCCTGCTGGATTATTCGATCAACGCTGCTCTTGCAGTAACCAATGTGTGCTTGCAGAAGCAAGATAAAATTGGACTCATAACATTTTCTAACAAAATAGGTACACTGATACCGGCAGAAAGAAAAGTGGTGCAACGGGAGAATATACTGCAGGCCTTGTATAAAGAGCAAACATCGTTTTTAGAAAGTGACTACGAAATGCTTTACATGCAGATTCGAAACAAAATTAAACAGCGGAGTCTGCTTATTTTATACTGCAATTTTGAATCTGTGAGTGGGTTACGCAGGCAATTGGCCTACCTGAGATCTATTGCCCGTCATCATTTATTGCTGGTTGTATTTTTTGAGAATACGGAGCTTAACCGGCTTGCGCAGGAAGATGCGATAAGCGTTGAAGATGTTTACGTAAAAACCGTTGCAGAAAAATTTATTTTCGAAAAGAAAATGCTCATAAAAGAATTACAGAAATACGGCATACTATCCGTGTTAACTGCACCCGAGCATCTCACAATCAATTCGATCAATAAGTACCTTGAGCTCAAGTCAAGGCAGGCACTTTAAGGCCAGCTATTTTCAAACTTTTCAACATTCTAAACCTGCATTCAATCCGTGCCTTTGCAAGCATTGGTTTGGCTACTTTTGCAAAAAAACAATTTGGCAAACAAGGGATCTTACTGGGTAAAATATAAGGCAGCATTGAATGACGGTACTGATTTGGGCAGACCCGAAAGGATTCCTCATGTACCCATCAGCGAAGAATTAAAAATAAAGTTTGAAGAGGGGCAGGTGTTGCTCCTGGATAAACCGTTACACTGGACGTCTTTTGACATAGTGAGAAAGATTCGCAACGCAATCAAAATAAAAAAAGTAGGGCATGCCGGTACGTTAGACCCATTGGCTACCGGGTTGCTCATAGTGTGCACCGGAAAGTTTACCAAGAAAATCAATGAATATATGGCGGAGGAAAAAGAGTACACCGGCTCTTTTACGCTTGGTGCTATTACCCCCACTTACGACAGGGAAAGCACACCCTACGATATAAAAGAATATAGCCACCTGGCTTCTGAGGCAATTTATGCGGCCACCAAAAAGTTTGTAGGCGAAATTCAGCAAGTGCCACCTATCTACTCTGCCATTAAAAAAGAAGGCGTGGCGGCCTATGACCTTGCCCGCCGTGGCGAAGACGTTGAATTAAAAGCAAGAACCATCAACATACATCATTTTGAAATTACGGCATTAGAGCTTCCCTTGGTTAGCTTTAAAGTAGTTTGCTCCACGGGTACGTATATACGCAGTTTAGCTCACGACTTCGGATCTCACCTTGGCTGTGGTGCTTACCTGAGCGAACTACGGCGCACCCGCATTGGCGCACATACCGTAGAAAACGCCTTAACCATTGAGGGATTTTTGGAAAGATTAAAGGGAGATAATTTGCCAACAAGCTAATTTTAAAATTAGTTATCTCAGAGTCATCCACCTAAAACGGAACTCCTATACCAACCGTAAAATTGAAGTTTTCATACCGCCATTTTCGATACTCTTCATCTTTGCCCCGTGTAAATATTTTCTGGAAGAAATCATCAAAGCCGATAGGCGGTGCTTTCCATCCACTGTTCTCGTAGCTGAGTTCAGGACGTTTGAATCGGAAGCCAAAATCGAATCGAAGTATGACGTAATTAAAGTCGAGTCTGAAACCTGTGCCAGCAGACACTCCGATCTCTTTGTATAAATTCTTGAATTTAAACTGCGCACTGTCTGGCAACCCGTTACCCTGTGTATTTTTTGCATTCCAAATGTTTCCAATATCTGCAAAAACTGCCCCCCGGAGTGTAAGTAAATTAGGGATAATGGTAGCGATGTTGTATCGATATTCTACGTTTGTTTCCAGGTGGATGTCTCCTGTGCGATCGTTGAAAATATTTTGTTGGTATTCTGGCAAAGACTGGCTCCCACGACCAATACCCCGGACCGGCCAACCCCTCATGCTGCTTGTTCCTCCACCAAAAAACTGTTTAAAAAATGGCAGGGCAGAATCTTTAAATATCGGAATACCGATTCCCACAAAGCCTCTCAATAATATGCCGGTCTTTCGATAGGTAACCGCATATTTATATTCTACATCCAGTTTTACAAACCGTCTTTTATATTTGTTAAGCACAGGAAGGGCTCCCCATGTAAGTCCGCTTTCTTCTCCATTGATATTGATTGTTCTTTCTTTAGAGAGACTTTTCAGATGCCTCGGATTGCGATAGCTATTTAAAAAACTAGCTGCCATGCCAATCACGAAAGAAGTGTTATAGGAATAATTTAGAAATGGATTTTCCTTCAATATTGTTTTAAAACTATCGGACTGGTTGTACAGCAAACTAAACTGGGCATTCAATGGTTTAAAAATCCAGTTCGTAGTTTTTATCAAAGAGCTTTTTCTACCAGGCACTTTTTTACCAAAACCCAGGTTAAATGTCTGTAGGCTGAAAAGATCCAGCCTGTTGTTGAGCGCAACGGTGCTGTTGATAAATGATTCGCCTGGCTTGTTAAGTTGCTGTCTCCCTTTCTGTAAAAATTTTGGCGTAAAGTTTATGTTACGGGGAATGGTCACCGTGTTTTGATAACTCAACTCATCGGAATTTATGAGTCCGACGTTAGAATTCCGGCTGTTATTGTTAAGCTCCACGCCAGCTCTGAGTCTGTGCGTCATCCTTATTCCTTCACGGCCAATGTTACGGTCCAGTAAAGAGACTTCTGCCGAAACGCCATATAGGCCCGCACCAAGCGCATTGGTAGTGTTACTGGTGGCTGAATAACTCGCCTCAATGGCGGTTTCGAAACCATACTTTTTCGTTGGAGCAAGTTCTACGATGATATCCACTTTAGAGGTATCAGGCAATTCTCTTACCTGTATATTGCTGGTTTGCCATACCGATGCTTTTGCCAGGTTAACCAATGTTTTATTGTGTTCTGCCTGGCTGTAAACCTGGTTGGGTCGCAGGGTAATATTGCGGGCAAGGAAGCCAGTTCTAAATAATGGCTTGTGGTATCGAAGCACAAAATCTCGGGTAGTCCTTTCCGTTATAGTGGTAGTATCGTCAATGTTATCGCCGGGTCTAAAATCCTGCAGCACGTATACTTTGTTGATAATATATTTATTGAGCTTGGTAGTGTCCTGGGGGCGATTAAGAACCATTGCCAACTTTATGGTGGGCGAATCTCTCTTTGCCTGCGCCTCAGCCAGCAACTCAAGCTGCTCAAACGGGTCGTCACTCACATTTGTCAAAGCCTCAATGGTAGTATCCCCCCGCATCCTCAGTTCGGCTGCAGTAAACTTGTAATACCCGTTGTTTCTAAAGCTGTCTACCTGCCTGCTTATCTCACCCAGTACGGCCGCTTTGGTGATTGGGTTATTTTCCTGTATAATACTTTTGTCGCCGTATTTTAAAGCAAGCGCCTGCAGGTCGGGGTTGCTAAGGCGATAACTAAAAGTGTCAATCAATGTTGGGTTGCCTACCCGAACTGTATACTTCACGGCAACTTTTTTGCCGCTGGTATCCGCACGATAGGTGACTTCAGAATTGTAATAACCAAGGTGAAACATAGAAGCCCGCATATTGGCTGCTGATAGTGCAGAAAATCCGGTGTCGTACGCCGGTGGTCGCTTAAGAATAGTAACCACAAAAAATTTGGTAGAACTAACCAGTTTAGAACTATCATCCAACTGATTGGCCAGCCTTTCCTCCAATGCACTTCGCTCCAATTTATTAAACTTGCCCCCAATAATTTCATAGCTGTTCTTGCTCAGGTATGGCTTGTCTTTGGGCGGTTTTCTTGTAATATTGCAGGAGCAGAAAATAATACAAAAAATCAGGCAGTTCCTTAAGGTACAGAGTGGATTCATTTTGTTTGAAGGGAGTAGAAGCATATAATCATCGCCATGTTAAGTAAAGCCAGCATCAAATATATCCAAAGTTTGCAGCACAAAAAATTCAGGGACCAGGAAGGGGTCTTCGTAGCAGAAGGCCCTAAACTGGTAAAGGAGTTATTAGGGGGGCGGGTATTTCCTTGTCGTGCATTGTATGCGCTTCCAGGATGGCTCCAGCAAGAGGCAGGCATCGGGAATGCGATGCTGCAGATAACGCCAGAGCCGGTCAAAGATTTTGAGCTTGAAAAAATATCTGGTCTCACAAAATCCAACCAGGTGCTTGCAGTATTTCAAAAAAAAGAACCTCTTGCAGCGCCTGAGTTAAAAAATAAAATTACGTTGGTGTTGGATGATATACAGGACCCGGGAAACCTTGGTACGATCATCAGGATAGCGGACTGGTTTGCTGTAGAAAATGTAGTTTGCTCCTTGCAAACTGCAGACATGTACAACAGCAAGGTTGTGCAAAGTACCATGGCCAGTTTGCAAAGAGTGAATCTTATTTATACCGATATAGTTCCGTGGCTTGAAAAAAATAAATCGATTCAGATATTTGCAGCAACACTTCAGGGTACGCCGATTGCGGCGCTTAGCGGGTTAACAGAAGCAATCATTGTAATTGGGAATGAATCAGCAGGGGTGAGTGCATCAGTATTAGAACTGGCAAATGAGCAAATCACCATTCCCCGGTTTGGCACCGCAGAATCTCTTAATGCCGCTGTGGCCACTGGCCTTATCCTTTATGAAGCCAGGAGAGGGTAAGCTTGAGTGTTTTATCGAAATTGTATTGCCTTCACCGTGTTTACTCTTTTTATAAGCAAGGTAGGAATGATGAGAGTAGCAAGACATACCAGCAGGGTTGCCAGGTCTACCAACAATACCTGCCACCAAATTATTTGAGCTTCAGCCTGGCTCATATAATAGGCCTCTTCATTTAATTTGATAAAGCCAGTTTGTTGCTGCAATACACAAATTCCGACACCAAGGATTGTTCCGGCCACAATGCCAACGAGAGCAATAAAACTAGTGTTGTATAAAAATATTTTCTGAATCCCCCAGTCGGAGGAGCCAAGAGCTTTCAGCACACCCGTCATCCTTGTTCTCTCCAGCACAAGAATTATGAGGCAGGTTATCAGGTTTACAACAGCTATTACCATCATGATGCCCAATAAAATATTTTTTAATTGACCCTGCAGGTTCAGCCAATCAAAAATTTCAGGGTAAATTTCTTTCATGCTTCTGCTGTACCAGCCTTGTGGGAGCTGTTCATACACAAGATTATTTACCGTGTCGGTTTGATTATAATCTTTTAAAAATATTTCGTACCCACCGATTTGGTTGGGCTCCCAGTTGTTGAGCCTACTAATGAGGTTAATGTCTGAAATAGCAAAGTTTTGATCAAATCGTTCGATACCCGTGCGGAAAATGCCCGCTATGTTAAGTTTCCGTGCACGCCGGGTACCGTCCGGGTTAAAGAAAAAAACGAGCAAGCTATCGCCAACATCTATCCGCAGTTGGTTGGCTGTATAACTGCTGATGTTGATCTGCTGACTATAACCGCTATCGGTAAAAGAAATCCATTTACCTTTTTGCAAAAACCTGCTGAGGCGTTCAAAATGGAAATCGCTCTCTACGCCTTTCAGCAGTACGCTTTCTATGCCAGTCTCATACTTTAGAATGGCAGATTTAGTTGCAAATTTTTCAACCGTTTGCACCTGCTCTAAGCTCCGCAGGTAGTTCTCTACAGAATCGTTTTTTGTAATCGGATATTCCTCGGCAATGTTCACTTTCTCATCAAGACTTTGCTGCACCCTTACATGGCCCCAAAAGCTAAAGACCTTTGTGCTGATCACTTGTTGAAAGCCATTTACAAAACTGAGAGCAACAATCATTACTGCAACGCTGAGGGTTGTGGCACTAATGGCAAGCCTAATAATAAAACGGCTGAAACTGTTTTTGTTAACAGATGCTATTCGCTTGGCAATAAAGTAGGATACATCCAAAGAGGCACAATTTTGGTACCTTTCAAAAGTAAATTAAATAAGCTATTAAATGAGTTTAACCCGTTACAGTCTCGGCATTCTTTTCTCTCTGCTCAATTTAGTTGCATTCGCCCAACAGGAAGAATTAATTTACAAACCCTACATCAGCACATTACAGTTTCATCAATATGGCCAGCAGCAAGGCTTGCCGCTATATCAGCTAAACAGCAACGACCAGGTAATACTCTCCTTTGACGATCTGGAAGGAAGCCTCAAAAATTATTACTACACCTATGTGCTTTGCGATTACAACTGGGACCCTGTGGTTTTAAACCCCTTTGATTACATAAAAGGTTTTACGCAAAATCGAATTAGTAACTATAGGTATTCTTCTATTGCCTTCACACGCTACACACATTACCAGGCCATATTGCCAGATAGAAACGTGGCCGTGCCAACCCGTTCAGGCAATTATTTGTTAAAAGTATTTTTAGATGGAGACCTCAATAAAATCGTCTTTACCAAAAGATTTTACGTGCTTGAGCAAAAAGCAAACATCACTGCAGAGGTCGTGCAGCCCAGAACGCCAGAGTTTTTTAATACCCATCAAAAGTTAAGATTTACGGCGAGTATAAAAGACCTCAACAGTTTTAGCGCTGCCCAGCAGGTAAAGGCTGTCATTCTGCAAAACAATCGTTGGGATAATGCTTTGAAAGATATTGTCCCAACATTCGTACGTGGTACATCGCTTGAGTACAACTCAGAAAACATCGGAATTTTTGAAGGCGGCAAAGAGTGGCGCTGGCTTGATCTTAGAAGTTTGCGGCTGCAAAGCGATAGGGTAGTGAGAGCCAATTATAATAAGCTTTCTACAGATATGTTCCTAAAGCCAGATGGCGATAGGAGGGCAGAGCGCTACGTGTACTTTCCTGATTACAACGGGATGTATAATATAAGTACCTACGAAACGATCAACCCACTGTGGCAAGGAGATTATGCTACGGTATATTTTTCGTATGTGCCTCCTAACGGTATTGCCTATCCGCAGCAGGAAGTTTATTTGCGGGGTGCTTTTACCGGGTATGCACTAACTGATAAATGGCGCATGAGCTACAATGTAGATAAGCAATTGTATGAAACGACAGCCTTTTTAAAGCAAGGGTATTATAATTATGAATACGTGCTGAGTGGCCAAAATACGCCGGTATATGGCATAGCGCTGGAAGGCAATTATTGGGAAACAGAAAACTCCTATACGATTTTGATTTACTACAAATCGTTTACGGATAGAAGCGATCAACTCATTGGGGTGAGCCAGGTAAACTCAAGGAGAGACAGGCCGGGTTTTAGTTTTTAAAACCAATACATAAAAAATTATTTGAATGATCACCGAAATGCTGGGTGTAGTTGTCAATCTTTTTCTAAAAAAAACTTCCTTATAAAATTTCTAAAAGCATAATGGCTTATATTTGCAACGGCAAGTCTTATACGGCCAGCTCCTGTTGAACTCCCCCAGGACCGGAAGGTAGCAAGGGTAGATGGTTGAGCGGTGCGATGTAAGTAACTTGCCACTTTTTTTTGCCCCTACCTCAACCAGTATTCTCTCTTAAAACTGCTAATTATCTTTTCAACAACACATTATATTTATTCATTGAACAGGGGCAAATATTCTAATTTTGTCTAAACTCTATTCACTAACATTTTTAAAATAAACCCTCTCCATGGGTTAGGAGGATCTTCATCATGAAATTTTTTATTGACACAGCCAATCTGGACCAAATTAAAGAAGCCCACGACCTGGGAATATTAGATGGTGTAACTACCAATCCCTCGTTAATGGCAAAAGAAGGAATTAAAGGTTCTGAAGCTGTTATGCAGCATTACAAAACTATTTGCGAACTCGTAGACGGGGATATAAGTGCTGAAGTAATCTCTACCGATTTTGATGGGATTCTTGCGGAAGGGAAAGTGCTGGCGGCTTTGCACAAAAATATTGTGGTAAAAGTTCCCATGGTGAAAGATGGCATTAAAGCAATAAAGTGGTTTACAGACAATGGTATTCGCACAAACTGCACACTCATCTTTTCTGCAGGGCAGGCAATACTTGCCGCTAAAGCCGGTGCTTCTTATGTTTCGCCCTTTATCGGACGCATAGATGACAGTGGTTGGGACGGGCTTGAACTGATTCATCAACTGCGCCAGATTTTTTCTATCCAGGGCTACAAAACTGAAATCCTTGCTGCTTCTATTCGCACACCAAATCATATTATAAAATGTGCTGAAGCGGGGGCCGATGTTTGCACTTGCCCGCTGACCTCAATCCTGGGATTATTGAAACATCCGCTTACAGATACCGGCCTGGCGCAGTTCTTGGAAGATGCCAAGAAATTTGCTTAATTAAATTGCATGAAAAGGCCCCCAGAATTAATTCTCGGGGGCCTTTTGTATGTTTTGTAAACCGGGGGTTATGAATTCTTTTTTTTACCGGGTCTTTTCATTTCTGCCAAAATTTCCTCATTGGTTTTTAGCTTTTCCTCCTCTTTTGTTTTTATGTACAGGACGAAGGATTTTTCAAATGCAGGATCATTCTTTAGTCCAATCTTTATCTTCACACAACCCGAATGCATACTGCTGTCAATCCATAGGCTGTTGCCGAAAAACTTTCCTGCCGAACTTTTAAAAGTTAGGTGGTTGCTATCTAAAGGAATATAATTGCCCGTTGCCAACAACCCATCTACATTGATGTAATTGTAGGTGCCTTTTTTAAGACTGTCAGTGTAAAGATTTACATAAATGCTATCAATCTTCTGCGCCCGTGATACGAGAGTGAAACAAAGACACAGGCCTAGTAAAAATGTTTTCAAGATGCTGTAATTATCTTCTGCAAAGATGCCTCTTATTGAAGCGAGACACCGTTAACATCCTCCCAAATCATTGCAACAAAGGCTAAAAGGTTTCGCTAGTTTGAAATGCCGACTCTCTTATTGACGTACTCGTTTTTTTGAAGTTCATTCAACATGCACATGGCAAGATCACCCGCATTTATTTTGTAAAAATTTGGAGTCGGTGGATAGTCTGCCATCGTACGATAACTCCCTGTCACTCCTGCATCAATAATATCGGGCGGACAAACAAAAGTCCATGTTAAAGAAGATCCTTTTAGCGTTTCGTATGCTTTAAGATGTTCCTGGCCAACAGGTAGAAACTCAGCAGGATAGTTTTCATCATCCATGATAAGCGAATCGTCTGCTGCGCTTAGTACGCCCATTCCACCAACCGCTACCAATCTTTTTAGCCCTGCCTTTTCCATCTGTGCAACAATATTTTTCAATCCTAAGGAACGAGACTTGTCAGAGCCATCTATGGCACCGCCTAATACGGAGAGCACTGCATCGCTTCCCTTAATAGCCTGTAACACTTCCCGGGCATCAAACAAAGCTCCCTGAACCAGTTGAAGATTTTTGTTGTCAGCAAAATTGCTTGTGAAAACATTTCTGCCAAATGCCTTAACGGTGTGCCCCATCAAAAGAGACTGCTGAACGAGGTGTTTACCCACCATGCCGGTAGCACCAAAAATTGTGATCGTCATATTTCCTGTTTGGTTTTGATAAATTTAGTTTTCCATACATTGGTCACTTAAGAACATATCAGGTTGCAACCTCCAGTACGTCTGCATATTCTTCCCTTTTCTTTTCAAGCACCGCTCTGGCAAAACTGCATAGGGGGCGGATGCGAAATTTTTTTTGCCTCGCAAAATCTACCGCCTTCGTTACGAGTTGGCTTCCTATATTTTTTCCCTTTAAACTGTCGTCAACCTTGGTGTGATCAATGACTAAAATGTTATCAGGCTTCAATAAATAGGTCATTAACGCTACTTGCCTGCCATCCACTTCAATAAAAAAAGACCCCTTGTGGTCTGATTCCCTTTGTTGTATTTCCATGCTGCAATTTAAACTTGAATAAAATTTTTGCAAATTCAACATTCTCCACCATCTTTGCGCTCTTAATGACAAATTACAACTTAAATAGCAATGCATGGCGGTGGCATATGATCAGTAAATGATTGTGTCCACGCTTTATTTGTATTTACAATATTGAGAGCCCCGACACTTCCTGTCGGGGCTTTTTCATTCCAGGCCGCAAGGCAAAAAAATAACGAGATGAGTTTTGAATCTCGCAAACCGAAACAATGAAGACTATTAAATTTACAACTACACACAAGAAGATATTGGCCGACGTGTATACGCCGGTAGGAATCTATCTCCGCTTGCGGGATAAATTCCGAGACACTATTTTATTGGAAAGCACAGATTTTCATGCAGGTGAAAACAGCAGTTCCATCATTGGCATCAATGCAATTGCAGGCATTGAAATTACCAACTCCAGGAGGGTAGAGTATAAATTTCCCGCAGCAGCACCAGAGAAAATTGAACTCAACGACGCTGCCCAGTTGACCAGGATAATGGGCGATTTTATGAATGCTTTTCAGAATGCTGAAACTCATGCCGCTCCTGTAAATGTTGCCAGTGGCTTGTTTGGTTACAGCAGTTATGATTCAGTGCAGTTTTTTGATAACATCGGGTTAAGCAAAACCAAAGAGCAGGCCAACGACATGAGGATCCCACTGATGCGCTACCGGCTCTATCAATACGTGATTGTGATCAATCACTTCAAAGACGAAATGTACATTTGCGAAAACCATTTTGCGGGGTTGGAAGGCAGGATAACAGATGTGGAAAGTGCCATTGGGAGTAAGGACGTTCCTATTTTTCCTTTTCAATTAGCCGGGGCAGAAAGTTCCAATGTAACCGATGAGGCATACCGTGCTATGGTATCTAAAGGAATTGCAGCCTGCCATAGGGGCGATGTATTCCAGATTGTATTGAGCCGCCGTTTTCTGCAACCATTTAGCGGAGATGACTTCAACGTATACAGGGCACTGAGAACGATAAACCCCAGTCCTTATCTTTTTTATTTTGATTATGGCGATTACAAACTGATGGGCTCATCGCCGGAAAGCCAGGTGATCATTAAAGACGACACGGCCATTGTGCATCCTATTGCCGGTACTTTTAAGCGCACCGGCGATGATGAGACAGATAAAAAACTTGCTATTGAATTAGAGCTTGATAAAAAGGAAACTGCAGAGCATATAATGTTGGTAGATCTGGCCCGGAACGATCTCAGCAGGCAATGTAGTAATGTAGAGGTAACTAGTTTTAAACAGGTAAAGTTTTATTCTCATGTGATACACCTTGTAAGCGAAGTGCAGGGTAAACTCGGCGAAGAGCGAAATGCGTTTGCAATCATGGGAAGTACTTTTCCGGCGGGCACACTCAGTGGCGCACCAAAATATAAAGCCATGCAGTTGATTGATGAGCACGAATTAACAGCGAGAAGTTTTTATGGCGGCGCCATCGGATTTATGGGTTTCGACGGCAGTTGCAACCACGCCATTATGATTCGCACTTTTTTAAGCAAAAACAATACGTTGGTTTACCAGGCAGGTGCTGGTATTGTGGCTGCCAGTGTGCCCGAAAGCGAACTGCAGGAAGTGAATGACAAACTGGGCGCATTAAAAAAGGCAGTGCAGCTTGCGGAAAACATTTAATTTAAAATAGAGAACATGAAAATATTGGTTTTTGATAATTACGATTCTTTCACCTACAACCTGGTGCACCTGGTAGAAAAAATATTGCACTATAAAGTAGATGTATACCGCAATGACGCAATCGCACTGGAAGATGTAAAAGCATACGACAAGATCATTCTTTCACCGGGGCCAGGCGTGCCATCTGAAGCAGGCAGTTTGCTTACTTTGATAAAGGAATACGCCAGCACAAAATCGATCCTTGGCGTATGCCTGGGTCACCAGGCCATAGGTGAGGCATTTGGAGCAAAACTTATCAACCTCGATACGGTGTTTCATGGCGTAGCTACCCCAATCGAAATAATCCAACCACTGGCACCCATTCTTGCAGGTTTAAGCAAAACTGTAGAAGTGGGCCGGTATCATAGCTGGATTGTTGATAAAAAAAGCTTGCCCGAGGCGTTAGAAATTACAGCGGTAGATGAGAATAATTACATTATGGCTATGCAACACAGGCAGTACGATGTGCAAGGTGTTCAATTTCACCCGGAGAGTATTTTAACGCCATGTGGTGAACAAATTATGCGCAATTGGCTTGCTTCCTAATTATATCCTATTGACTCATAAATAGGCAGTTAGGCAACATTAATGATCTTTTAAAATAGCAAAACAAATCAGCGAATTACCTACTCAAGTATGAAAAAGATTTTAAACCTTTTATTCGAATATAAGAACCTGAACAGGCAGCAGGCCAGAGAAGTGCTTACTCATATTGCCAATGGGGTTTACAATGAGGCGGAAATTGTAGCCTTTATAACGGTCTACCTTATGCGAACTATTACGATAGATGAACTACAGGGTTTTAAAGATGCTCTAATGGAACTTGCCTTGCCTGTTAACGTAGCAGATCATGATGTAATGGACATTGTGGGTACAGGGGGCGATGGGAAAAATACCTTTAACATCTCTACCCTAAGTTGTTTCATAGTGGCAGGTACCGGCAATAGGGTGGCTAAACATGGCAACTATGGTGCAACCTCTATTAGTGGTTCTTCTAATGTGATGGAACAACTAGGGTACAAGTTCAAAACAGATTCGGCCCAATTAAATAGGGAATTGGAAAACTCCAATATTTGCTTTTTGCATGCACCATTATTTCATCCCGCATTGAAAGCCGTAGCCGGCATCCGAAAAAAATTAGGGGTACGCACTTTTTTTAATATGTTAGGCCCGATGGTAAACCCAGCCTCACCTTCGTACCAGTTGGTGGGGGTTTACAACCTCGAAATGGCCCGGCTATACAACTACATGCTTCAACAAGGCAACACCAACTTCAGCATTATACACAGCCTGGAGGGATACGATGAGATTTCGCTTACAGGTGATACCAAAGTAATTACCAACAAGGGCGAGCAAATATTAACCGCAGAATTTTTAGGTAAACGAATGGTAAACGCAGCGGATATTTACGGGGGCAACACTGCGGAAGAAGCCGCCGGCATTTTTTTAAAGATCATCAAAGGGGAGGGAACATGGGCTCAAAATGCAGTGGTGATAGCGAATGCTGCCATGGCATTATTTTGTACTGGTAAATATAATAATTACGAAATTTGTTACCAGTTAGCCGTAGAGAGCCTGGAAAGTGGTAAGGCCTACGATAGTTTAAAAACATTAATTGCGGCGCCATGAATATTTTAGACAAGATTGTTTTGCACAAAAGAGAGGAAATCGAAGTGAGAAAAGGGCTGGTGACAGAGGCTGAACTCATGGCTAGCAAATACTTCTTGCGGAAGGGATTGTCGCTTAACCAGCGGTTGCTTGGTAATAATACCACCGGCATCATAGCAGAGTTTAAAAGGAAGTCACCCAGCAAAGGCTATATTAACCAACATGCTGATGTAGCGTTAGTCACAAAAGCCTATGCTGGTTGTGGTGCAGCAGGTTTATCTGTATTAACAGACAATGAGTTTTTTGGCGGAACAACCAATGACCTTATGCTGGCCCGGCAAAACGACATTCCTATTTTGCGTAAAGATTTTATGTTGGATCCCTACCAGATCATGGCATCTAAAGCGATGGGTGCCGATGTTATTCTGCTGATAGCCGCATGTTTAACGAGGGCTGAAGCAAAATTCCTTGCAGCCTATGCCAAGGAATTAAATTTAGAAGTAATTCTGGAGGTGCATGAAGAAAGTGAACTAAACCATATTTGCGAATCAATCGATATGGTTGGCATCAATAACCGGAACCTAAAAACATTCGCTGTAGATGTGAATCGCTCGCTAAAGATGGCGAAGAAAATACCAGATTCCATTGTAAAGATTGCAGAAAGCGGCATCAACGATGTAGCAACTATTGAGCGCTTTAAAGATGCAGGCTTCCAGGGATTTTTAATAGGAGAGATATTTATGAAGGAGGTCGATCCGGGACAGGCGTTTGCCAATTTTGTGAGTCAACTTAAAAATAGATAAGGAATAAAATCATTGTTGTGCGAATAACTGGGGCTAAAGCCCGTTTATGAGGGGTTAGGTTCTTGCAACCCCAGCCTCAAGGATAGGGTTAGTGAAATATAATATAGACCGGGCTTTAGCCCATACAACATATTTTAGTTGGACGACAATGGAATAAAATCAATATTCTAAAATTTTAAACAGGGCTGCGGCTCAAAACACAATTCAATGAATATAAAAGTTTGTGGTATTACCACTGTGAAACAACTGCAGCAGCTTGATGGATTAAATATAGACTATGCCGGTCTTATTTTTTACAAAGAATCGCCAAGATACATTGGAGACAAGCTGGACGCAAGCGAATTGAAAGGAGCTGACTTCGACCTTAAGAAAGTGGGCGTTTTTGTAGATCCGGAGATGATTGAAGTGTTAGATGCCATTGACAAATACGGCCTTGATGCCGTGCAGCTACATGGCTCAGAAACGCCGGAAATGTGCGAAGATCTATCTACTGAAGTGGAGGTAATTAAAGTGTTTAACATCAGTGCGGACACCACTAATATTGATGAGCTGGTAGCGCCCTATGATGGTGTGTGTGATTACTACTTGTTTGACAACAGGGGGAATGATGGTACGGGCGGGAGCGGACAAAAATTTGACTGGTCTATTATAGCTGAGGCGAAAATAGAAAAGCCTTTTTTTCTGAGTGGGGGTATTGGCCCTGGAGATGCCAAAGCGGTAAAAGATTTTGTACACCCTGATTATTTCGGTGCTGATCTCAATAGCCTGTTCGAAAAAGAGCCCGGTGTAAAGGACATGGCAATGGTGCTAAAATTTATGCACGGCTTAAAGTAGCGGCATACTCGCAAACAACAGGAGGGCAACTTTTAGTGGCGCATATTGTTGGTAGAAAAAAGCATTCGGACAGCTTGCGTTAGTGCGTCCTGGATGCTGAAAAACAAATATTATGAAGAGTAATCAAAAGAAACTACATCTGGCCGAGCCGGATAAATATGGCTATTACGGAGATTTTGGGGGAGCATTTATTCCTGAAATGCTGTATCCCAACGTGGAGGCATTAAGAATGGCATACCTCAAGATCATTGCCAGCAAAAAATTTAAGGCAGCCTTCAACCTTTTACTAAAAGATTATGTCGGCCGCCCGACACCACTTTACTTTTCAAAAAAATTGAGTGACCGTTATGGTGCAGATATCTTTTTGAAAAGGGAGGATCTATGCCACACAGGTGCCCACAAAATAAACAACACAATTGGCCAGGTGCTGGTGGCGCAAGAATTAGGTAAAAAAAGAATCATTGCCGAAACCGGAGCAGGTCAGCATGGCGTAGCTACCGCAACAGTGTGTGCATTGATGGGGCTGGAATGTATTGTTTACATGGGCGAAAAAGACATAGAAAGACAAGCGCCTAATGTTGCCCGCATGAAAATGCTTGGCGCAAGTGTAGTGCCAGCCACAAGCGGCAGCAAGACCCTCAAGGATGCAACCAACGAGGCAATCCGTGACTGGATCAATCACCCGGATGATACCCATTATATTATTGGAAGCGTGGTGGGGCCTCATCCCTATCCGGATATGGTTACCCGGTTTCAAAGTGTTATCAGCAAAGAAATTAAACAGCAACTGCAAAAAGTTACTGGTAAAAAACTTCCTACCCATGTAGTAGCCTGCGTGGGTGGAGGCAGCAATGCGGCCGGTGCTTTTTTTCATTTTATAAACGAACCAAAAGTAAAGCTGGTAGCTGTAGAGGCTGCTGGCTGTGGCATAACCTCCGGTATGTCTGCTGCCACAACGCAGCTAGGCACCCCCGGCATTTTGCATGGCAGCAAAAGTTTGTTGATGCAAACCGCAGATGGCCAGGTAACCGAACCACATAGTATTTCCGCCGGGCTGGATTATCCCGGTATAGGCCCAATGCATGCCAACTTGTATACTTCTGGCCGGGCAACATTTATGAGTGCCACAGATGCTGAGGCTTTGGAAGCAGCCCAGGATCTTGCAAAAACGGAAGGCATCATTCCTGCACTTGAAACAGCCCATGCCTTGTATGTACTGAAAAATCTTTCCCTGAAAAAAACTGATAGAGTAGTGGTGTGCCTGAGCGGCCGTGGCGATAAAGATCTGTCTACCTACCTGCAACACATTTAGGCTGCTTGCCTGCATGCGGTAATAAAATTTAATAATGAAAAACAGCAAACAGAAGGATAGCAAAAAAAAGCAAAGTGTACCAGATAACCCTAGTTTAAATAAACTAGATGTGCTATTCGCATCCGGTAAGAAAAACATTCTGAATATTTACTGTACCGCAGGCTTCCCACAATTAGAAGATACCGGTACCGTTATGCTGGCGTTGCAAGAGCATGGTGCGGATATTATTGAGTTGGGCATACCGTACAGCGATCCAATTGCAGATGGCCCGGTTATTCAGCAAAGCAATATGCAGGCAATTGAAAATGGTATTACCATCAACAAGATATTTGATCAGCTAAAACAAATTAAAAATCGGCTAACCGTTCCTGTTATTTTGATGGGCTACCTAAATCCTGTCATGCAGTACGGTTTTGAAAATTTTTGCAGAGATGCCTCAGCAATGAATGTGGCCGGTATCATTTTGCCAGACATGCCTGCGTACGAGTACGAAGCGTTTTATCAGCCAGTTTTTGAAAAATACGGTTTGCACTTTATTTTTCTGATCAGTCCTCAAACCAGTATTAAACGCATTCACCAGGCCGATGAATTATCTAAAGGGTTTTTGTATGCAGTGTCTTCTGCCTCTACAACCGGCGGCGCATCAGACCTTAGTCTGCAGCAAGATTATTTTTCAAGACTTAAAAATATGAAAATCAAGAACCCGTTATTAATTGGGTTCGGCATCAAAGACAAACAAAGTTTTGAGTTTGCCTGCAACTATGCAGCAGGCGCCATTATCGGAAGCGCTTATATTAAAGCTCTCGCCAATACTTCGGATATAGATGGAGATACTGCTCGCTTTATCAGCGACATAAAAAAAGTATGAGTTGTTAATTATCTGGCATCGCAATGTGCAAACTATGAAACATCTTAAATTGCATTCATAAATATTAAAAATGAAAAGATATATTCTTGCCTTTGCCTTTCAACCGCTTTTAAGTTTTGGTCAAACGAGTATTAATACAACGCAACCAACTGTGGTTGCTATGCAAGATGGTTATAATATTTCCGGAACCCTTCTTGGATTTGCCGACAACACTACCATAGATATTATAAATCCCAACAGCGGTGCCTCAGAGGCCAGCGGAAAAATCGTAAACGGCACATTCACCTTAAAAGGTAAAATGGCGGCGCCAGATTTTAGAATTGTTGCCATAAACAGCCAGCCGCCCTACCTCAGTATCTTTCTGGACAACAGCAATGTTGCCATTAAGGGAAACAAAGAAGGGTTCGACAAATCTGAAATAAAAGGTTCCGCATCGCACAGCGATTTTGCTGAATTCAGCAAAGTCGCAAAACCGTATGAGCCGCTTTTTAATCAGCCCGACGCCGCTGATGCAGCTACGCTCAAAAAAGCAGCCGGAGAGTTCGAGCAGTTCATAACCGCACATCCAAATTCTTACATCAGCCCACTTGCAATTTATCGTCATCACCAACTCACCGCCGACAATGATAAGCTGGAAGCAATGTATAACAAATTACCAGCCGCTACACAACAGGCATCTATTGGAGCCTACCTTGCAACGCTAATAAAAGAAAGTAAGAAAAATCCAATCGGTAAGCCGCTGGCTAATTTTTCTCAGGCAGATGCTGAGGGAAAAGAAGTAAGCTTATCTTCTTTCAGAGGTAAATATGTATTGGTAGATTTCTGGGCGAGCTGGTGTGGTCCTTGTCGCCAGGAAAATCCCAACATTGTAGCTACTTATCAAAAATACAAAAGCAAAAACTTTACGGTTTTAGGCGTTTCGCTTGATAAAGCTAAAGCACCCTGGCTAGAAGCCATCAAAGCAGACGGACTTACCTGGACGCATTTAAGTGACTTGAAAGGCTGGAATAATGCAGTTGCTCAACAGTTCGAAATCTTTAGTATTCCGCAGAGCTTTTTGTTAGACCCTAACGGAAATGTAGTTGGCAAGAACTTACGAGGCCCGGCGCTCGAAGCTAAGCTAGCATCCTTGATCAAATAACTTTCCTTAAATATTTATGAAGGTCCGCCACAGGTAACAATGGCGGACCTTTTTATTTTAAGGAACGTTTGTACAATTGTACGGCGTTTTCTAGCCCGAGATAAATGGCATCACATACCAGTGCGTGGCCTATAGAAACCTCTAGCAAGCCGGGAAGTTGGCCGGAGAAATACCCAAGATTTTGCAGATCGAGATCGTGGCCCGCATTAATTCCTAAGCCGTGGGCGTTGGCAATTTCGGCAGCAGTTATGTAAGGTGCTATTGCTCGCTGATGATCACCGGCAGCAAAATCGGTGGCATATATTTCGGTATAGAGTTCGATTCTGTCAGTGCCGGTTGCTTTGGCGGCGTCTATCATTTCCTTAACCGGGTCTACAAAAATGGAAACACGTATACCAGCATTTTTGAATACGGCAATTATTTCTTTTAGATAATCAGCATGTGCTATGGTATTCCATCCATGGTTGCTGGTGAGCTGGCCCAGTGCATCGGGCACGAGCGTCACTTGCGTGGGAGCATTGTCCAGCACCAACTGAACAAATTTTTCTTCTGTAGGATTGCCTTCGATATTGAACTCAGTACTGAGTACCTTTTTTAAATCGTATACGTCCTGGTAACGTATATGTCGTTCATCTGGTCGTGGGTGAACGGTGATGCCATCCGCTCCAAAGCGCTCAATGTCTAAAGCAGCTTGTATAATGTCTGGATTGTTGTGACCACGTGCATTGCGCAGCGTAGCTAGTTTATTAATGTTTACAGAAAGTTTTGTCATGCCTTGGCTTTGATTGCAAAGTTACTGCTCGGGCATGGTTGACGCTGCCGGATATTAAGAAATTATTGCTTACTCATCAAGTGGCGGATAGCAACAGATGCTGCAGCGCCTCCGAAAGCAGCAGGCATATAAGACATGGTACCATAGGCGGATTTTTTGTAGTTGCTGCCATCAGTCAGCATAAGGCTTTCCTTTACATTTTCTTCTGCCGAAAAAACAACCTTGAGCCCTTTGTAGATACCATCCTTCTTAAGCATTTTTCGCAGTTGCTGGGCAAACGGACAGTTATATGTTTTGGATATGTCTGCCACTTCAATTTGGGTAGGGTCAAGCTTACCACCAGCTCCCATACTGCTCACCATCGGAATCTGATGTTGGTGAGCAATCTTTATAAAGTTGAGTTTAGGAGTTATGCTATCGATGGCGTCTATTATAAAGTCTAGCTTTTGCTCCAATACGGTTTCGACCATTTCGGGATTGATGAAAGAAGCGATCACCGTAAGTTCGATTTCCGGATTGATACTCCGCAGCCTTTCTTCCATGATGGTTGCTTTTAATTGGCCGTGGTTGGTAGCAAGAGCAGGCAATTGCCTGTTGCGATTCGTAGGATCAACTACATCGCCATCAATAATGGTCATTTTGCCAACACCATTGCGGCAAATAAACTCTGCTGCAAAAGATCCTACACCACCAAGTCCAACAACCATCACATGGGAGGCAATTAATTTTTGCAGGTTTTCTTCACCAATCAACAAACCCGACCGGCCAAGCCATCCAATGTCATTCATCATACTATGCCTTGATTTTTTTGTACTTGTATTTAGTGGGCAAACTTAATTCATCTACAGTGATGTAAGTGTGGGAGGTTAGGAAGGTTCAAGGCGTGGCTTGCCATACATCTGTATTAAAAAATACAGAAGCATAATGTTATACAAGATCCGTTTCTAAGAGAAAATTATGGTGCCGGAAATCCTGGCATTGTTTTAATTTCTGCAATCTGTAGGGTGTGCCTTTTGGTATGCGCACTCAACAAAATAAAAACCTGGTAAGTATCTAAAAGACCCATGGCTGTTGTAGCAAAATGATTACGCAGATCATCCTGTGTATTTTTCATGTAGGAGATGAGGGCCTCCCTGCGCTCGTTAAAAGCTTTCATGCCACCTGCACTGTTACCAAACTGGCCGGTAGGCTTAAACGTTTCGGGTGCCTTCATTTTTTTGCTTCTGTCAGACAACATTTTTTTCACCGCTGCATCATCCAACTTTAGCTCGCTTCTTTTTGCAGCATTAGCCGGTTCCTTTAAAGTGGCCATAGCCCAATCAAATATATTTTTTTCTGAGATGGCGATGTGCTCTATACAATCGGCAATACTCCAAACCGAATCAGCAGCTTTCCAGGTAAGTTGTGCTTCCGATAGGCCTGCAACTTCCTTCGTTAAGTCACGTTGGGTTTCTTTAAAGTAATTGATGGCATCTTTTTTATCCTTATTATTATCTGCAATGGTAAAACTAAGGATAGCTACTAAGCTGAGAATGGAGAGTATTTTAGACGTGTTGATAGATTTAATTAGTTATAAATATTTAGAAAGATTAAAGTACAAAATATTTCACAAACCTTTTTTAATCTTCGGCCGGTAATAAATCCGGATCTTCTCTTTAATTTCGAAAAAAAAACATCAGCATGCAGTCAAAAGCGCTTACTGTAGAAGAATATATAAAAGAAGCTCCGGTTGACCGCCAGGCTGCTCTTGAACAGCTTCGCAAAACCATAAAAAAGAACATTCCCAAGGGATTTAAGGAGGCCATGGGTTACGGTATGGTTGGTTTGGTGGTGCCTCACGCCACTTACCCCGCCGGGTATCATTGCGATCCTAAATTGCCGCTGCCATTTATGGGATTTGCTTCGCAGAAAAACTTTATTGCACTTTATCATATGGGTATCTATGCCGATCCAACACTTTTAAATTGGTTCGTGGAGGCCTATGCTGAACGGGTAAAGGGAAAACCAGATATGGGCAAAAGTTGCATCAGGTTTAAAAAACCAGAACAAATACCATTTGATCTTATCGGCGAATTATGCACTAAGATGACCGTAGACCAATGGATCAGCTTATATGAAACTAGTTTTAAACGCTAGATAGTACCAACATTAAAAACGAACATTTACCCTTACCAATTCGATCTTTATTACAAAGCATTCTCCCAAGCATTTTTCATCAATCATCAATTTTGCCTGCCTTATTTTTGCCGCATGACAGGAATTGAGAATGTAGAATTAAAAAAAGCTATCGTACATAAAGTGGGCAATCCGACACGGGGAGAAGCCATCCAACTTTCTCCCAATGCGCTTACTTTAAACGATCCAATCGTACAGCAATTATTGCTTAAATATTTCCTGAGTTCTATCAACGAAAATGATCTTTACAACTTCACCCATCCTGATGATGTGAATCTAAATGAAGTGTATTTGTATGTGAAAGACATTTTTAAAAAGCCGGAAGAACTGGTAGCTAAAAGTCATAAGCTGGCTAATTTTCTATACAGTAAATCAACGCATGTAAAAGTAAAAGAAGGGGAACTCTGTGTGGTGTACATGGAAGCTGTGCCGTTTGAAAATAAACTGATCCCCGCCATTGGCATTTTTAAATCGGAAAACAAAGAGACGTTTTTAAAAGTACTGCAGCATGGGCAGAGCCTGGAACTTGTGCAGGAAGATGGGATCAATATTAATAAGCCCGACAAAGGCTGCCTCATATTTAATGATGCTGCAGCGGAGGGTTACAGGCTATGTGTGATAGATCATACCAATAAACAACAAGATGCGCAATACTGGGTGAAAGATTTTTTACAAGTGGCGCCTTTGGCAAACAGTTACCATCATACCGACAAATACTTATCGCTATGCAAACAATTTGTGACTATTGAATACGCTCAAAAGTTTGATGTCACCAAATCGGATCAACTGGATATGCTGAATCGTTCTATGGATTATTTTAAAACACGGGATCAATTTAACCTGGAAGAATTTACCGGCGAAGTTATCCATCACCCAGAGGTGGTAGACAGCTTTATCAATTATAAAAAGAATTTTGAGGCCGATCGTAATTATGGAATTGAAGATGATTTTGACATTCATTTATCTGCAGTAAAAAAGCAACAGAAAGCGTTTAAATCAATCTTGAAACTCGATAAGAATTTTCACATCTACATACACGGCCGGCGAGACTTGATTGAACGTGGGGTGGATGAGCAAACCGGTAAAAAATATTACAAAATTTATTTTGAGGAAGAGGCTTAGTCCGTGTGTAGAATTATAGACTTTTGCGATAAAAAATACTGGGTAATTTGCCGGTAGGCTAGTTTTAAACCGGCTGGTGATCTGAGGCACCTTTTAACTCAGATCGCAAACTTACTAACGCCGCAACCCTCGTCATATCCATGCTTGCGCACAGCAAGCTAAAAGCTTCTTTATTTTCTAATGCCGCCCGCAGCACCGGGTGCGCCTGCGTATTATCTGTCGAAAAATTTTGGGTGTTGCCGTGCTGGCTCGCAAGAACTACCATGTTGCAATGCCTCACCAGGTAAAGCCCCAGCGATGAAGGTTGTAAAGCTTCAGGCCACGGAATATTTTGTAATTGAACAAAGCATTGTATCATCAGAGCGTCTGCAACTTCTTTATCAAACCTTACGGCCCGCATAATAGTACCGTACATGACCGGGGCATATTTATCATACAAGTAATCCCATCCATCGTACATATCTTCTTTGACCAAGGCGAGAATTTCATTATCTGTTGTATACTTCGTGCTCACAGAATGATATGTTAGAGATGACGGTTTAAGTTTAATTTCTTGGGCCATGTGGTAGGGGTTATTTGCAAATGTTGTGCACGGTATTCAACAGATTGATGATAAATGACCCGAGAAAATATTGTGCCATTGTTTAATGGTTCTTGCCTCAGTATTAAACAAAGAAATGCTGGTGAAATGTTGAGTATTAAAGTGCACAATCTGGCCCGAAAGAATTTAGGAAGAGGCTTATTTAACCGTAATGTACAAGCTGGGGTGGCGGCAAGTACAGGGTTAGGAGTGGATACAGCGATGGGGCCGGCATGTATAACTACATTATTGATTCGAAAATCAGACAGAAACAGTTTCCGAGGCTCAGGTGTATGATAGATTATTCGCCAATGTCTGTTACTTTTTTTCCTCCAATAAGGTCCGCCACGAGCGAGGTCCAGCCGGTTTGGTGACTGGCACCGAGTCCGGCGCCCGTATCTCCATGAAAATATTCATAAAATAAAACAAGGTCTTCGTTGCCTGGCTTGTTGTAAAACCAATTGTATTCGCCATACAATTTCCGGTTGCCCTTTTTGTCTTTTTCGAAAAGGCATACCACCCTTTTAGAAAGCACATCGGCAACTTCAACAAGGTTAAGCCATTTGCCGGAACCAGTTGGGCATTCAACTTTGAGGCTATCTCCATAAAAATCGCCGTATTTTCTGATAGCTCGTATGATGAGGTAATTGATAGGCATCCACACCGGCCCCCGCCAGTTGCTATTACCACCAAACAGGTTGCTGGTAGAATCACCGGGGTCATATTGTATGCTGTGATTTACCCCGTCTATATTTACCGAATAAGGATTGGCTTCATGATACTTTGAGAGAGCCCTTACACCACCTTCTGACAAAAATTCAGTTTCATTGAGCAGGCGTTGCAATAGGAACACCAGGCGTTCCCTTTGCACCAACGATATCAGGATCTCTTCACCATCGCCTCGTTCTTCATTTGGCCAAAAGAGGTCATTCTTTTTTCTGTATCTCTCAAACCACGTAATTCTTTTTTTAAAGTCGGGCATTTTTTCCAGCATGTCTTTGTCAATGGTGCTCACAGCAAAAAGACTGGTGAGGCCCACTATGCTTTGTATACGAAGTGGCACAGGGTCTGCGCCAGCAACACATAAAATGTCGTAGAAAAACTTATCCTCCTCGTTCCACATTCCGTGGCTGTTAAGCGATTCTGCGATGAGTACAAAATGCTCAAAGAACTTGGTGGCCGTGTCTTCAAAGGCGAGGTCGTGTTTGGAAATCTCGAGCGCCATATCCATCATGTTCAACGCATACATTCCCATCCAGCTAGTACCATCAGCCTGCTCCAATTGCATACCCGTTGTAAAATGATGGCTCCTGTTAAACACTCCAATGTTATCAAGTCCGAGGAATCCACCCTCAAAAATATTATTACCGTTCCGGTCTTTTCTATTAATCCACCACGTAAAATTGATCAGCAATTTTTGAAATACTTTCTTCAAAAATTGAACGTCACCGGCACCAGAACTTTCCTTTTCTATGCGGTAAATTTCCATAGCGGCCCATGCTTGCACCGGTGGATTGACGTCGCTAAAATTCCACTCGTAAGCAGGCAACTGTCCGTCGGGCTTCATGTACCACTCCCGCATAATAAGCAGCAGTTGGTGCTTAGCAAATAGCGCATCAACCATAGCCAGGGATATGCAATGAAAGGCAAGATCCCATGCTGCATACCATGGGTACTCCCATTTATCTGGCATAGCAATAACGTCCTGGTTTTTCAGGTGTTTCCACTCGCTGTTTCGTCCATTTAGTTTAGCTTGATTTATCGGAGTAATTCCATCGCTGGTAGTAAGCCAACGCTCCACATCATAATGGTAATACTGTTTGCTCCATAGAATGCCTGCCAGTGCTTTGCGCTGTATATTTCTTTGATCTTCAGAAATATCAGGAGGCAAAATTGCATTGTAAAAATCATCTGCCTCCTGTTTTCGCACCGCAAAAATATTTTCAAAACCTTTGGTAAAAGGTTTTCCATCTTCCCTATCAGTAAGCCTGCAATAGATTGTTTTTGTTTCGCCAGCCGCTATATTCATCTCATACACAGGAGAAAACTTTGTTCCTTCTTTCTTATTTCTAAGCCTGGCTTTATTGCTTCCGTCTGTAATAGCTTCATGAAAAGCATCTTTTGTAAATATTGACTTGTTAGCAGCACCATTTACTTTATTAAAGTTGGTTTCGTTCTCGGTAAACAAGCGATCTGATGCAGTGTCAAAATAAAAGTAATAATTTCCCAGGCGATGGTGGCGTGCTACAACTGTGTTCTTGTTTAATAAGCTTAGGATAGGCTTTTCTTTATTGGGGGTATACACCCACTTGTTGTAAAACCAAAGTGTAGGTAACACAGAGATTGGTGCCGAAACCGAGTTTCGGTTGGTTACATCAATCTTAATAAAAATATCGGTAGGGTTCTGTTTGGCATAAGTAATCCTTACATCAAAATATTCATCGTTATCAAATACACCAGTGTCTAAAATTTCGTACTCAGGTTCTAGCTTGGAACGGTTACGGTTGCTATCTAACAAATCCTGGTAAGGAAATGCCTGCTGAGGGTATTTGTATAAATATTCCATGTAATAGTGCGTAGGAATATTGTCCTGGTAAAAATAAAGTTCTTTCACGTCCTCTCCATGATTGCCGTCGTAGTTGCCTACACCAAATAACCGCTCTTTTAAAATGGGGTCTTTCCCATTCCATAGAGCCACCGCAAAACATAGATTTTGAAAATAGTCTGAGATGCCTGCAATGCCATCTTCACCCCACCGATACGCCCTGTAATGCGACTGATCAAATGGAAGGTACCCCCATGCATCGCCATGTGCTCCATAATCTTCCCGTACCGTACCCCATTGCCTTTCGCTTACATAAGGCCCCCATTGTTCGAGTGGTACTGCTTTTTTGTTGTTAGCTCTTATCCGTTGGTGCTCTGCTGTCATGTGTTACTCTTTAACTTTGTGGTCCGACTAACAAGGGCTAAAGCCCATCTGTGGGGGGTTTCGTTCTTTTAACCCCAGCCTTAAGGCTGGGGTTAGTGAAATATAATACAGTAATGGGCTTTAGCCCAAAATGGAATATTTTAATCGGACATCATTACTCTTTAATTAAAAATAATTGCTCGCACCATTTGGTAGGGGCAATTAATTACTGGCATGACAATCGTTCTTTTGAAAATATAACCGGCTGCGAAAATAACCTTTTTTAGAAGAATGTTTTCCAGCAGCTAATGACACAATCTTTAAAAAGAAGAACAAAGGTTAAAGGAGATTTTGCGCTAGGTTGTTGACCCCATCCAACTACCGGAACAACATCACCGTACCCTTGAGTTGTTGGTTGTTTACATTCAATTTAATAAAGTAAACATAGGCGCCGGTCGGTAATGGACTTGACTTGAACGTTCCGTCCCATGGCCGGTTGGTTTTGTTGCTTTTAAAAACTACCTCGCCGTACCTGTTAAACACAAACAGTTCAAAATCAGGAAAGGCATCCAACGCAGGAATATTCCAACGGTCGTTAACGGCGTCATTGTTTGGTGTAAATGCGTTAGGTACATAAATGCCTTTATAAAGTTTAACAGCAACTTCATCAAAGGAGCTGCCACAGCCATTGTTAGATTGTACTGTTAGCCTGTACACAGCATCGGCAGTAGGGGTTACCACCGGCTGCAGGGTTTGTGGCAAGGTAAAAGCGGCTGCAGGGGTCCACATAAAAGATTGGTAAGCGCCCTGAATACTTGCAGTAAGTGTGACCGACCCTCCACCCACAATAGTCTTGTCTGCACCAGCGTCGGCAATTGCCCTTGTAAACACTTCCACTTCTGTAGCAGCGGTGTCCTTACAGCCCAGGGAATTGCTTACTGCTACAACATATTTGGTTGTGCTGCCTGGTGATGCTTTCGGGTTAGCAATTAAATTATTAGATAAACCAGTTGCAGGCAACCACTCATAGCTTGTTCCGCCGCTGGCAGATAACTGAACACTGTCTCCAATGCAAATTGAAGCTTTGGTAGCGGCTACGTTAGCCGAGGGTGCCGGGTTTACTAAAACGTTGGTGCTACTTCCAGCAGAGCAGACCGCCGCATTTGTCACCACCACGTTATAGGTGCCGGCCTGTGCCGCCTGAATATTGGTAATCGTAACCACATCACCTGTGCTACTGTATCCATTCGGCCCCGTCCAGGCATAGGAAATACCACCGCTTGCAGTGAGGATAACATTTCCATTTACGCAGGCCGGGCCGTTGTTAGCAGCGGTAGCTACTGGCAGAGCGTTTACTACAATGCTAACAGGCGTAGAAGATATGCGGCACTGCGGCGAACCCAGGTTGCCAGCCTCTGCAACAGCAAGGCGAAATTCATAATTACCCGGAGTACTTGATGCGGGGAAGTTGGCAATGTAAGAAAGGCCGTTGGCCAGGGGAATGTCGGCCCAGGCGCCGTTATTAAATCTTTGTTGCCACTGAAAATCAGGATTTACAAAACCGGGAGATACGGTACAATTAAGCGTAATAGACCTGGCTGTTCCGGTACATATTTGCGAAGTGGTTGTTGGTTGGCCGCTAATGCTGGGCGTCAGTTGTGGCCCGCAGGGGCGAAAGGTAATGTCATCCAATGCCAGATCGTTGCCGCAACCACCGGGGGCATTGTTTACTATGCGCAAGACGATATCGGCACCGGCGGGAGGGGTTGTAAAAAAGAAACCGTACTGTGTCCATACGGGCGAATTTGCCGAGGCGATGTTTCCACTGTTGTACGTTTGCAACACCGTACCATTCGTTCTCTCTATCGTAAAAGTTAAGTTCGGTTGGTTGCCATTATTGTTGCAGGAGCTGGGCCGAAGGACGTTCATCACCCAAGCCGCAAATTCATACTGGCTGTTGCCGCAAAGGCCACGTACCGTGTCTATATAAAAAGCGCTGGGTTGTAAAGACGCATTAATCAGCATAAAATATCCATTGCCATTGCCAGTGTGATCGCTGGTTAAGCTGTGCCATGTACTGCCAAAGCAACTGCTGCTGTTATTTCTCACCGCATAGAGCCCATCTCCCGGGCAATCGTTGGCAAAATACTGGTAGCCGGTTGCGGCTGCTGCAAGTGGTGCACCAGGATTACTGCCTGTGCCAAAAGTAACATTTACGAGCGGATCGCCAAGGCTTCCCTGGCAAAGCTGGCCCAGGGCGGAGAATGAAAAAGCAAAAGTTAACAGGGTAAAAAGAAACCTTATCATCTAACTACTATTGTGGCATTTTTTTTAATGAGATAGAAAGATTTCAATTTACTCATTTATTACCAAAGTGTTAGACTAAGCTGGTTCTTGCTAAGCTAGATGCCCAGCACTTCTTTCAATTTTATATAACCAGCCTTGCTCACCGGCAGTTTTACGCCATGGGTAAGCAGCAGTAAGTGGCTGTCTTTTTCATGCAAGTCTATCCGGGTAATAAAGGAAGTATTTACCAGGTATGATCGGTGAATGCGTATGAACTCCCGGGCTGGCATCGTATTCTCAAAATGCAGCATGGTCTTCTTTTTTAAAAAACTGCCGTCGGCAGTACAAATCTTTACATAGTCATCTGCAGCCTCCAGGTAGTATACAGTACTCAATGGAATGATCTTTATTTTTCCATTGTCTTTTACTACAATCCGGTTGTTGGGTTGGTAAGATTGCAGGGCCGTTGCTACTACTTCCTCCACTTTATTTGAAAGTGGTTGCTGCAACTTTTGCATTGCTTTGTCAAAGCGATCTTTGCTGAAAGGCTTTAGCAGATAGTCTGCCGCATGCATATCAAATGCTTTAATAGCATACTCTTCAAAAGCAGTTGTGAATATTACCTGTGGGGGATTGTCTATTAACTCTAACAGCTCAAATCCATTTATTTTAGGCATCTGAATATCCAAAAAAATTAAATCTGGTTGATGTTGCTGAATGGCTTTCAATCCTTCAAAACCATTGTCGCATTCCTCCAATACGGTGATGTGCGGGTAGCCTTGCAGGTATTCTTTTACAATCATCCTTGCGAGCGGTTCATCATCAATTATAATTGCTTTCATGTAATTGTGGTATGCTGATTTTAGAAATAAATTGTTGATTCTCGGTGGCTGTTTCCAATAGGTCGGTGCGAGCGAATAAAAGGTATAGCCTCCGCCGGATAGAAGACAATCCAAAGCCGGTACCTTTCAAGGGGGCAGCAGTAGATTCATCAAACGGATTCACTACCGTAAGTACGAGCAAGTCATTCAACCTCCTGGCTGTTATCACAATCGAGATTTCTCCAATGGTATCGTAAAGCCCAAATTTTATAGCATTTTCTACTAATGGTTGCAGCAGCATAGCTGGTAGTAGTAATTGCAGCGAGTTTGCATCAGCGTCAACATTTGTTTGCAGCCGGTACCCAAACCTTACCTTCTCAATATCTAGGTACAGTTGCAGGTATTGTAATTCTTCTTCTAAACTTGTCCATTGTTGTTCTTCCTTTTTAAGCGTACCTCTTAAAAAATCTGAGAGCTGTTGAATCATGTGCCTGGCTTTTTCTGGCTGGCTTCCTGTAAGTGCACTAATGGAATTGAGGCTGTTGAATAAAAAATGTGGTTGTAGTTGTTGCCTGAGCTTATGCAGTTCCGCATCCCGTGCAAAGCGCTCCATACTGGCTTTGCGTGCATTGTCTTCTTTTAAATCTTTTTGAGAATACCACAACAGGCTAAGAGCGGTGCAGCAACCAATCATCAAAAAAACAATAATGTACCGGATCATAGAAGTTTGCGAGAAGGCACTCATATACGCCTCATCAGTTTTAAAAAGCCCCCATAAAATAAGTCTGGAAAACAACAGCCAGATGGCCGCAAGAACAGTACTTACTACCAGGCTGTACCAATATTTTTCTTTGCGTGGAAGGTAGTACCGCATGTTATTAATGATGAGAAGGCACAGCGCTTCCAGCAAAAGATTACTTATAATAGCGTCTGTGATAGCTTTACCTGTCGGCACCCCAATGTCTATCAGCAGTTTTACCTGCACACTGCTCCACACGGCAAACCAGGTGATGAAAACGATGATAAAGCCCAGGCGATGTTGTTGAACTCTTTGTGGTTGAGTGGCCACTTTTTTTTATTTAGTTGATAAACTGTTGCAAGCCCTCCTCCAGGAGGCGGCCTGCACTTTTTTGTATCCTGCGAATGTACACACTGGCATCGGCTTCTTCTTTGATGGTAGAAAAGATCTCGGCGCCGTCTGTTTCCATCTGAAGCTGATGCAAAGCGCATACATCAATAAATTTCCATTGCACGGCAATGCAGTTTTCGCCATCCTGCGTAAGACAGTCACCTTCGCCCAGTAACCTTGCCTTGTGAAAGGCGTGTAGTTCATCCTCTGCACAAACCAGCCTGAGCTGTTCATCAAACTGCGGGGTATGTTCGCCGCTGCCGCAAATTACCTGGAACACCAGCTTGCAAAGAAACCATTTCATACATGTTGTTTTAAGAATGATGTAATGCGAACGTTTTTTCAACCTGCTCAGTAACTGCGGATCTCTACGCCACCAAAAGTTACCGAGCCTTTAAGTACAAGCACTTTTCCGGGATTAAGCGCTGCATCGGGATTGAACCTTCGGTTATCATCTACACCATGAAACACGCCCTCTATTTCATTTTGCACTGCCCAATGCGAGGGTATGATAATCTTGGCTCCGCCAAATAGTACTTCGAAACGGATCACTACATTCCCATTGATGTCTGCCTGTGTGAAATCAATTTCGCTGCCGCCGAAAATGCTCGAGATAGTACCACCTTGAAAGTTTTTAGACAGCATGTTTCTTTTTACCCCACTAAAAACTGAGCGGACAAAAATAGTATCACTGGGATCGGGTACTACACTTTGTCCGGACCCCACCAATGTAGTTTGGGTATTGCCGAAAATATCTGTTTGCTTGTTTTTGTTGAAACCAAATGCATCGTGGCGTGGCCTTAACATGAAGAGTACTCCTGCGGCAATGATTACCAGTGGCCAAAAAAGTGGCTCCCTGCTTAAACCAGGAATGAACTTTTGAACTAAAAAGAAACCGCCAATACCAATCAGGATCAGCCAGGATGGATTTTTAAAGTTGTGTTTAAAACCACTGTAGATACCTACAAGAATTAATATCATTGGCCAGCTAAATAACCAGCGGGGAAAGTCAACGCCCGTGTTGCGCAAGAGCAGCACTGCACCCACTGCAATAATAATTAGCCCACCAATGATGCGGCCGTTGTCCCTGTTTTTGTCGTTGTACTTTTCCATGTTATGTGTTTTCTAATTTTATAACACAAATGTATCCCGGCGCAACCTGCGTAGAAAGTGTCTTTCGGCAAGTAGATGCCAAAAGTCGGTGAATGGAGGTATTGCGTAGGTGAGAATTGCCTGGCAACAAAAAAGCACGGCGATGTTGCCGGGGGACATTTATAAATTCAACCAGATAAAAAAAGGTTATTTTCTTTTTGCTCTTTCGTATTGCACAGGCCAGCCGATATCTGCGCCCAGTTCTTTGGCTGCATGTAGGGGAAAGTAAGGGTCACGCAAAAATTCACGGGCCATAAATATCATGTCTGCGCTGGAATCTTGTAAGATAGCTTCGGCTTCTCTTGCCTGCGTAATGATGCCTACAGCGCCGCTAAGTATGCCGGTTTCTTTTTTGATTGCCGTTGCAAATGGGACCTGGTATAGAGGGCCAGTTGGAATTTGCTGTTCGGGAGAATTGCCACCGGTAGAACAATCAATCAGATCTACCGAAGCCTCTTTTAAAACCCGGCAGAGTGCTACTGAATCTTCCAGAATCCACCCACCAGGCACCCAGTCCGTGGCGGAGATGCGCACAAACAACGGAAGGTTGAAGCCGATGACCGTTCGAATAGCATGCACTATTTGCAACAGCAGCCTGCAGCGGTTCTCCAAGCTACCACCATAGGCGTCTGTGCGTTGATTGCTTAGTGGAGATAAAAATTCATTGAGTAAGTAACCATGTGCTGCATGAACCTCTATTACTTTAAAACCAGCGGCCAGCGCACGGCTGGCGGCCTGGGTGAAATGTTGGATGCATGCTCTGATTTCCTGCAGGGTCATAGCCACGGGCGCAGGTTCATCGCTTGCATAGGGTAGGGCACTTGGTGCAATAGTTTGCCAGCCGCCCTCCGTTTCTTTTAATACAGCGCCTCCCAGCCAGGGCACTTCATGACTTGATTTGCGCCCTGCGTGGGCTAATTGAATACCGGGTACCGAACCCTGCTTTTCAATAAATTCGGAAATGCGTTGTAAAAATGGGATATGCTCATCTTTCCAAATGCCTAGATCTCCGGGAGAAATTCGCCCTGCCGGGGTAACGGCTGCGGCTTCCGAAAGCACGAGTGCGGCTCCACCTACTGCCCGGCTACCTAGATGTACCAGGTGCCAGTCGTTGGCAAAGCCATCTTCCGACGAATATTGGCACATAGGAGAAACTACTAACCGATTTTTAAAAGTTATATTTCTGATACGGAGAGGTTCAAACAAGAGGGCCATACAACACGATTTGGAAACGATAAAATTACAGAAACAATTTTTCTTACTCAGTGTCGTAAAAGTATTTGTACTAATTATTTCTCCCAAAAGGATTCTAGCCCTAACTTCCCTTTAAAGCTGCTAAACAACTTTCTCACCTAATAAAAAAATTATGCAAATATCAAAGTGGTACCGATTAACAATAATATCCCTGTTGCTGTTGATTGTAGGGTGTAATGAAGGCAATAAGCAGAGTTCATCAACAGGAACAACCGAGAAACGCCGGGAAGCTGATAGTAATAAGTCTATGACTGCAAAGCCCGTGCTTACCGGGGGCACAACGGTATTGAAGGTGAACCAAACAATATTGGAAATTTTAAAGTCGCAGAATCTATCCGCCCTTTTCCAGCACATCCATCCTGAACGAGGAATTCGGTTTTCACCCTATGGCTTTATTGACACAGTGAAACACAAGCACTTTACAGCAGCACAGTTTAAGGCAGCTATTCAAGGTATTGACAAAATAAAATGGGGACAGTATGACGGCAGCGGTGAAGAAATATTGCTAAACTGCAAGGACTATTTTACCAGGTTCGTTTACAACAAAGACTTTCTGAATGCAGAAAAGAAAAGTTTTAATAACACAATTGGAAGGGGCAATTCTTTGAACAATTTGGCAGCAGTTTATCCCGGATTACTTTTTGTAGAAAATTACTTCTCCGGATTTGAGAAGAAATATGAGGGGATGGATTGGTGCAGTCTCACACTGGTGTTTGCAAAATGGGAGCAAACCTATTACCTGGTAGGAATGGTGCATGATCAATGGACCATTTAGCCAGTGTTTACGCTGTGAGCATATGCACCTTTTGCAGAAGATCATCAATATCAAAAGGTTTGGCCAGGAACTGATTCGCAGAGCCGGGGATTGGCTCATCTGTGCTGTTATAATTTGCTGACATTAAAAGGATCGGTACATCTCCGGTTTTGGGGTTAGATCGCAACTCGATACTGATGTCTATGCCATTCCCATCCGGCAGCATGATATCCATGATAAAAAGATGGGGCGGGATATCTTGCAAACCTTTTTGAAAACTTTTGACGGTCCCGAATGCATGGACCACAAAACCTTCTTGCACCAAGATGTATTCCACAAGCTCTCTAATAGACGAATCATCTTCAAGGAGGTAAATCACTTTGTTAGCGGGCATGAAAGGATAAATTTTGAGTCGTGTGCCTTTGGTTAAACGACCCTACCACAAATTCCGAGCCTTATACAAAACTGCTTTCGATTGATACCTGCTTATCAGACTAACCCGGGAAAGAGCGAACCCATGCCCATGGCTACGTAGAGGCACCTTCGCAAAATTTTAAGTGAGCCAATTTTTTTTAAAACCCCGGGAGGCGATGGACGGCATGCTGACAGTTGGGAAGTAGTTAGCCATTACAAATGGCTTCTTTGCAGATTGTAAATTATTCTTCACTGGCGGCAAATGGCGGACAATCCGGGTAGCATGTTAGCGGCATTTACTGTTGGGCATTTACAACTGAAAGCTGCCAATGAGCATAAAAATTCAAACAATAAAGGTTCCCAGAATAGCGGGGAGCTTGCAGTTCATCTTAAAATCATAGGAAGGTGCTGTAGATGTATAATAATGGGAGCCATAGCGGGTGGAGGATGGATTGAATCAAAAGACGTTTACCCACCAAAAAGTTGCGTGTAATAGAGTTGTCCCTTTTTGCTCCTGGCAACACCAACCCCAATAAACCGGTAAGATTTGCCTAACATATTTTTGCGGTGGCCTGCAGACTTTTTCCAGTTTTCCACCACCTGCATGGCAGTTTCGGCGCCATAGGCTACGTTTTCTGCAAAACTGACCATGCTTTTAATAGTGCTCATTGCCTGCTTGTGTCTTTGTTCAAAGCCATCGTGTCCAAAAGCCGTGCGGCCACTGGCCATAGCCTCACTGTGTTTTTGTGCGAGTGCGTTTAACTCAGCCTTGGCCTGCAGCGCACCCATGCCGTTTGCCTCCCTGTATTCGTTTGTTTCTGCCACTACTTCGTTAACCAGCTTAGCATGTTCACCGAACGAACAAAGAGCGAAGATGAAACTAAAAAGGAGTAAGTATCGAACGCTGAGCATTTTCATAATAAATATTTTTGGTTCACCGCTTTCAAGGGTAGCAGGCTATAAAGTTATTTATAGTTTAAGGAGTGGCAATTGAGTTTAGGTTGAAAGAGGGCTAAAATTTTGTTATAGCTTTTGTTGAAGGCAAACAGAAAAAGGCAGCCAAGCGGACTGCCTTTTAAATAGGAGGAAAAAAATTATAAATCCTTTTTCCCGTATTAATTCATCGCTGATGTATTCAGCGTAGTGTCTGCAATGCTGGTTAATAACTCATCGCATTTCTTTTCTTCCTGCAAGGTTGCCAACAGATTTTTTAGGGCTGTTTTTTCGCCCAGCACTTTTGCAAACGCAGCCAATGTGCCATAAGTTGCAATTTCGTAATGCTCTACTTTTTGAGAAGCAGCAATGATACCTGCGTCTCTCACCGGACCTGGACGAGTTTCTTCCATGATGCCGGTGGCTTCTTTTAGCAAGCCTTCCATGGCATCACATTTCTTAGCCTGTGCTTTTTTGCCCATAGAAGAAAAAATTTCTTCAAGGCGTGTAATCTGGTTTTGTGTTTCTGCCAGGTGGTTGGTGATGGCTTGCTTTAGCTCAGGCGAGGTTGCATTCTTTTGCATTTTCGGGAGAGCCTTTGTTAGCGCCTTCTCCGCCCAGAATATATCCTTCAGGCTGTCTTCAAAAAGATCTGCCAATCCTTTGGCGGCATCTTTTTTTGCGGGCAATTTGCCGGCAGATTTGGCTGGTGCTTTAGAAGCAGCTTTTGCTGGCGCTTTTGAAGCGGCTTTTTTAGTTGTTGCCATAATGTTGATTAATGGTTAGTGTTTGAAAAAATATTTTATTATTGTTCAAACATATTTCTAATACCATGCCAGTCAGATAATTGGCGATTTGCAATGTTGATAAATAAATTTCTACATAAAAAATCTATGGATGGGGAATACACTCCCCGAAGCTTTGTTGCAAACAAAGAGATTCCACAATTTTTTATTAGCCTATAAAATTTGGAGTGTAAAACGGTTGATGACAGTTGCTCAGATTGTAGTCAATCATTTCCCTTTTTTTAGCTGGATATCCGACATGATTTTTTGAGCATGCTCCCGGGAGTTTTCTATAAACAAGCGATGTGTATTCATGCCTCCACAAATTACACCGGCCAGGTAGATTCCTTGAACGTTGCTTTCAAAACTTTCTTCGTTGTAGTGGGGCTTTCTAACTTCATCGTCTGAAAGTTTGATGCCCAGTGCCTCCAGGAATTGTAGGTTAGGTTGGTAGCCAGTCATGGCCAGCACCCAGTCATTGGCAATAGTAATTATTTTGCCGTTCGATTCAATGTCTACCTCCATAGCCCTGATCTCAAGCAGACTGGCATTGAAATATGCGTTGATCGAACCTTCTCCAATGCGATTTTCCACGTCTGGTTTTACCCAATATTTTACTCGTTCACTAAGAGCCCCACCCCGCACCAGCATCGTAACGTTCGCTCCTTTTCTCCATGTTTCAAGAGCAGCATCCACGGCAGAATTAGCGGCACCTACCACCAACACATTTTGAAATGCATAATAATGCGGATCATCATAATAGTGTTTCACTTTTGGCAATTCTTCGCCCGGCACATTCAGGAGATAGGGTATATCGTAAAAACCAGTGCACACTACAATGTTGTGTGCGGTGTAAGTTTGTTTGGAGCTTGTCACCATAAAAACGTCGCCTGATTTACGAGCACCCGTTACCGTTTCAAATAGCCTAACGTGTAGCCCTCCGGAAAAGGCCACCCGGCGGTAATATTCCATTCCCTCGCTACGGGTAGGTTTAGGGCTATTGCAAACAAAGGGTA
Source organism: Chitinophagaceae bacterium (assembly GCA_043737055.1). Taxonomy (GTDB): domain Bacteria; phylum Bacteroidota; class Bacteroidia; order Chitinophagales; family Chitinophagaceae; genus Ferruginibacter. Next base: position 37,330 of record JAYTBG010000294.1, read on the forward strand.
TCCCACCAATTTCAAGTCTTTCGCTGGTGCTAAAAAAAGTCATGTTTACCGGGTAGTGGTATAAAGAATTAACCAGCGTTCCTTTTTCGATGACCACATAAGTAAGGCCATGGCTTTTTGCTTCCAGTGCACAAGCAAGGCCAATGGGCCCTGCACCTACAATAATCACATCATACACATCTTCAGTCATTGGGTAAAGTTATTTATTAATGCTGCACCGTCATAAATGGTAAACAAAAGTTAGTGGCAGAAAGGAGAATGCTTTAATAAGCCATCTTATTTTCAGCTATTTTCGTTTCTTAGCCTTTTTTAAAACTAATTTCTGTTTGATTCAACCAACATAAAAGCGACTCATTTGTTTAAAGCGTTTTTTAGCAGCGAAAAAGCCGGCGGCCTGATTCTCATCGCATGCACGGTGGTATCGTTGTTGCTTGCGAACAACAGCTTAGGCGAGGGCTATCATGAATTTTGGCAGATGAAATTTTCCGGGCAGAGCTTAGAACAATGGATCAATGATGGTTTAATGACGATCTTCTTTTTGCTCATAGGGCTAGAGTTGGAAAGAGAAATATATGATGGAGAATTATCGAACATAAAGGATGCGGCATTACCTTTTTTTGGTGCACTCGGCGGAATGCTGGTACCGGCAATATTGTACCTGCTGGTAAACTATGGCAGTGCCACACAATCCGGCGCAGGCATTACCATGGCAACAGACATTGCTTTCGCCCTTGGTATTTTGTCCCTGTTGGGTAACCGGGTGCCTACCTCTCTAAAATATTTCTTACAGCTCTTGCCGTTATAGACGATTTAGGAGCCATATTATTAATTGCTGTTTTTTATAGCAAAAATCTCGTCATCGCAAACCTGCTCATTTCGTTAGGCATTTTTGCAGCATTGCTGCTAATGAACAGGCTTAAGGTAAGGAACCTGATACCGTATTTGCTTGGTGGCGTTGGCATTTGGTATTTTATGCTTCACTCCGGCGTACATGCAACCATCACCGGTGTGCTATTAGCATTTGCCATTCCTTTTGGCAACGGCAGCAAAACTTCCAGCTCCTACGTGCTGCAAAAAGCATTGCACAAGCCCGTTGCTTTTTTTATTCTTCCGGTTTTTGCACTTGCCAACACGGCAATATTTATAAGCCCTGGTATTGGCAAGGCGCTTACACAAACATATAGTATGGGTATAGCCATAGGGTTGGTAATAGGAAAGCCACTCGGAATATTTCTGAGGAGTTTTATTGTCGTGCGACTGGGCATTTGCAAATTACCTGCAGACATGAGCTGGCGATCTATCATTGGAGTTGGCTTTTTAGGTGGTATCGGATTTACCATGTCCATCTTCATTGCCTTGCTTGCGTTTGATGATATGAGTATTATCAATGTTGCCAAGTTTGCTATCTTGCTTTCGTCGGTAGTTGCAGGCGTTGTTGGTTTTGTGTTGTTGAAAAATATTTTGAAACTAAAAGTACCCGAGGATGATTAAGGGTATCGACTGTGATAGATGGAACAGAATTAAATTCCTTTGCCGACTCCTTATTTTTTTCTCCCAAAAAAAGTTTAGAAAAACATGGCTTCCAAGAGTAAAAATCAGTTAACCGCAAGTGAGCGCTCCGTACTACTATTAACATTGCAAAACCGTTTTAAGAAAAACAGTCAACGACACAAAGGAATTGATTGGGCGCAAGTGCAGGCAAAGTTGGAGGTGCCGGCTTCTGCGGCAAAACTTTGGTCGCTGCAATTGATGGAACAAACCGGCGGCGAGCCGGACGTGGTAGCTTTCGATAAAAAGTCTAAAGAATTTATTTTTTATGACTGCAGCCCCGAGACACCAAAAGACCGCCGGAGCTTATGCTACGACCATGAAGCACTGGAAGCCAGGAAAGAGTACAAGCCGGAAAACAGTGCCATGGGGATGGCGAGTGACATGGGTATTGAAGTACTGAACGAAGAGGAATACCGCTACTTACAATCCCTGGGGGAGTATGATACTAAAACCTCCAGTTGGCTAAAAACACCTGCGGAGATCAGGAAATTAGGTGGGGCTATTTTTGCAGATTATCGCTTCGGAAGGGTGTTCATTTACCACAATGGGGTTCAATCTTATTACGGCGGCAGGGCTTTTAGAGGCATGCTGAGGCTGTAATGTATGAAAGCTTACGTTTATATAAAGGGAAGAAAAGGAATCGCTACAGTTCGTTGGCAAATCGCAAATCTCTAAAAGGATAAACATAACTACGAGCTGCGTCTATTTACAATTTTTTGTGACGGTACACTTTAAACACCTGCATGCAACCGGGCATCGTTTCCCTTGCATTACTAAACAATAAATGCGTACTTTTCGCTGAGTAATTCACTACGAGGATGATGAATGGTATGATAAAGGCATTGCCAAAAAAAACTATTGTGTTTTTGTTACTGGTGTTGGCCACGCCGGTGCTTGTGCCCGTGCTGTATGAATTGCAGAAGTTAGAAATCAAAAAAGAAATGTTGGGTTTCTTACAAAAAAGAAAACTTCGAAGCCTGCAACTTGCTGCCAGGGATGTAGTGTGGATAGACAAACATGAGATATGGGTAAATGAACAAATGTTTGATATTGCCACAGCCACCCTTGATAATGGCGTGTATACTTTTACCGGGCTATATGATGCCGAGGAAACCCTTCTCGTAAAAAAGCAAATGACTGCTGGCAATGAAGACCCCGAACAACAACGAAACCACCACGTGCTAAAATGGCTGCACACCCCAGCACTTGCAGACGCTGTGGCATCGCCCTTCATTATTTCTGGTAGCTTACCAAAGTATGCCTGCATTACCACAAAAGTATTTTCCCGGTTAAAAGAAGTAACTACGCCTCCGCCGCGTGCATTCCTGCATATCGACATTTCATAAAGTAATCACCAAAACATTTTGAATGAGCAAATCAACCTTGCTGGGCATGCTATGGCTTGCAGTTACCCAGCAACTTTTTGCCCAGCAAGACACGTTCAAAACCAATAAAGTTTTGAACGAAGTGTTCTTGTCGGCTAGCAAATGGGAAGAACATAAAGATGAGATTCCGCATAAAATAGTAAAGATTTCAAAAGAGAAAATAGCGTTTGAAAACCCGCAAACCACCGCCGATCTTTTGGGACAAACAGGAGCTGTGTTTATCCAGAAAAGCCAGCTTGGCGGAGGCAGTCCGATGATACGGGGCTTTGCAACCAACCGTGTACTGATAGTAGTGGATGGCGTACGAATGAACAATGCCATTTACCGCAGTGGCAATCTGCAAAACATCATTAGCATAGATCCCTTAAGTGTGGCTTCGGCAGAAGTTATTTTCGGACCGGGCTCCTTGCTATATGGCAGCGATGCTATTGGAGGAGTGATGGATTTTCACACACTGCAACCGCAGTACAGCAACAACAAGGTTATGGTAAAAGCGAATGCGCTTACCCGTTATGCCTCGGCCAACAATGAAAATACCGGGCATGTAGACGTAAACTTTGCAGGCAAAAGATTGTCCGCACTCACATCGATAAGTTTCAGCCGCTTTGGCGATTTAAAAATGGGAAAGCACGGTGGACAGGATAGCTACCTGCGCCAAGAATATGTAAAGCGCATCAACGGTGTAGATAGTATTGTGCAAAATGATGACCCACGATTGCAGCGCTTTAGTGGCTACGAACAGGTGAACGTTTTACAAAAATTAAGGTATCGTGCCAACGATAACCTGGACTTGCAATACAGCTTCACCTATGCCGGAACCGGCAGTGCGCCCCGCTACGACCGACTGTTACAATACAGGCAAGGGCGGTTGCGGTTTGCAGAATGGTTTTATGGCCCGATGCTCTGGCGTATGCATACGCTGGAGGCCATGCACAGCAAAAAAAATAAATTTTACGACAGGAGTAAGGTGCTTATTGCGTACCAAAACTATGAAGAGAGCAGGCTAGACAGGGCAAGGGGAAACAACAACCGAAATAAGCAAACAGAAAAAGTAGGGGCCCTTAGCCTGAACTGGGATGCCGAAAAAAAAATGGGTAAAAGCCAGTGGCTCTATGGGGCAGAGTATGTGTACAATGACGTTCAATCTTTCGGCCAAACCACAAACATAGCCACAAATAAGACCCTTGGGGCTGTAAGCCGGTACCCAAATAGTAACGTTTTCTTTGCCGCCTTGTACGCAAGCTATGGCAATAAGCTTACCCCAAAGCTCGCATTAACCACTGGCCTGCGCTACAGTTTCAACGGCCTCAATGCCGGGTTTGATACTACCTATATTAAATTCCCTTACAGCAGCACAAGGTTGCGGGAAGGAGCCCTAACAGGCAACGTAGGAATTGTGTATAGCGCCAACCCTCGCTGGCAGTTAACTGGTACTATTGCTACTGGTTATCGCATGCCTAATGTAGATGATGTGGGCAAATTTTTCGAGAGTGCACCGGGCAATATTACAGTGCCCAACATCAATTTAAAACCGGAGTACGTTGTCAATTTTGAAGTAGGGGTGATGCGGAGTTTTACTGAAAAATTGAAGGTTGAACTAAATGCTTTTTACAGCATTTTAGATGATGCCATTGTTCGCCGGCCTTTTACATTTAATGGCCAGGACAGTATTGTATTTGCTGGCGTGAAGAGCAGGGTAGAAGCATTGCAAAACGCATCCCAGGCAACGGTGTGGGGGCTGCAGGCCACAGCACAGGTACCACTTTTAAAAAATCTTTTGTGGGAGTTACATGCCAACTACATTCAGGGCAAAGAGACAGACGACGTAAAAGATATAAAAGTTCCGCTGCGGCATGCACCCCCATTTTATGGTAGTAGCTATCTAAAATTCCGCCACAAAAAATTGCGGATAGAAACATCTGTAAGCTACAACAGCCAAATTGAAAACGCAGATCTTCCACAAACGGAACAAGCCAAGCCAGACATCTATGCTAAGGATGCCAACGGCAAGGCCTATTCGCCAGCATGGTACTGCATTAATTTGAAAAGTTCTTATGAAGTATCAAAAAACCTGCTGTTAACTGCTGCTGCAGAGAACCTGACCAACCAGCGCTACAGACCTTATTCATCGGGTATTGTAGCAGCGGGGATCAATTTCATTGTATCCTTGCGGGCTTCTTTGTAAAACGGTTGGGCTGTAGAGATAAGGACACAAAAGCGCATGCATTTGCCCGGCACTACAGAACTTTCACCTGTGCTGGCTGCTTCATGTTTTACTGATTGGTATCTCTATTCAATATAGGCTGCAATCATTGTTTTTAGCAGGCCGCCTAAGAATTACGAACCTTAGCGACTCCAGATATATTTGCGCAAGCAGGATCAGCAAATGCAAATGGTTAAATTAATTGTTGCATCACATTAGTAAAATCAATAAATTTATGTTGTATCAAGAAGGTGCGTCGATGTTGTTGCAATAAAGAACAAACGGTCGGGGTAACGGGCAACATTGAAACAAAAGACATCTACAGGCAGGCAGACCATCTTCGATACAAAACTTAAAAACTTTGACAATGAAAAAACCGGTGCTAGTATTTTTTATTTGTTTGATGGCATGTTCTGCGCAGGCCCAGGATAACAACAACTTCAATTTTACTTTTAATCATTTGGCGCTCTCGGTGAAAGATGTAGACAGTGCTGTTGCCTTCTATAAAAAAATAATGAACCTCCAGGAAATTACTAACAGAACGAAGATGGAGGGCATTCGATGGATCTCTTTGGGCGAAGGCAAAGAACTGCACCTGATTTCTGTTTTAAAACAACCATTCACGATCAACAAAGCAATTCACATCGGGCTGGCAACCTCCAACTTTGATGCATTTGTTGCACGGCTCGATCGCTTAAAAGTAGTGTACTCGGACTGGCCAGGTGTGCCGTCCACAATAACCAAAAGAGCCGACGGAGTGAAGCAAATTTATTTTCAAGACCCGGACAGCCATTGGATTGAAGTTAACAATATCGGGCAACAGTAGTAGTTCAATGCTATACTGAACTGCCTGGCTCAAACAACAGGAATAGAATTGACAAATTCATGATAACATTTGCCCCTGCAGAAACCAGGGAAGACTTACTCGGCATCCTCGACTTACA